>DRKX01000112.1 GCA_011051565.1 Nitrospirota bacterium
GACAGCGGCGACTACGGAGACAGCGGCGACTACGGAGACAGCGGCGACTACGGAGACAGCGGCGACTACGGAGACAGCGGCGACTACGGAGACAGCGGCGACTACGGAGACAGCGGCGACTACGGAGACAGCGGCGACTACGGTGACACCGCTGACTACAGCGGTGGATGATAGATCCTCGCGATGATTACCGTGTGGTAGTCCAGATTCGTTTTTTAGAAACCCGAAACAAAACAAAGTATCATTCATGAGGTAATGAATTATGAAAATATTGGTAGCTGTTAATGAGACGAAGGGTTCTAAGAATGCGGTGACAAGGTTTGTGGAGATGTTCTCATCCTGCCGTCCTGAGTCGGTGCTGTTGCTCTACGTGGAGAAGTTCGATGCCAGCTGGCTCATGGATGAGATGCTCGGCGAGTCGGAGCTCAAGGCACTGAAGGAGGCTGTGCAGGGAACCGAATACAAGGAGATGCTGGACAAGAAGGCCGAGAAGATACTGAGCTATTACAGTAAGTTCCTCGAGGACAACGGTATGTCCGGGGTTAGAACCATGACGAAGATGGGCCACCCTGCAGAGGAGATACTCAGTACCGTCGAGGAGGAAGGCATTGATATGATCGTCATCGGCTCAAGGGGCAAGAGATTCGATCCCCTGCTCATGGGCAGCGTCAGCAGGGAGGTGCTGGAGAAGGCCGACATCCCGGTACTGGTCATAAAGGGCCAGAAGTTTTAACGGTCCGGTCGTCCTGAAGTATTAGCATTCTATTTGTGTAGGATGTTATAATAGAAACATGGATCACAAAAAAACATCCTATGAACGTCCCCATAAGAGAGTAGACAAATACAAGTTGCCACGCATCGTCAGCAAGATTAAAACCAGAGGGACTACGATCCGTAGTCCCTCTGGTTTCCCGAAGACTCAATCAAGATCATCAAGAAATCCTGAACAACAAATAAAAAGTGAGGTGCTCAATAACTTTGGATAACAACACTACTAACAACGGGATCGTGATTCTTGGTGGAGGGCTTGCCGGGCTCTCCGCCGGCTATGTTCTTTCCAAGGAAGGAAGAAAGGTGCTTGTAGTTGAGGGGGACTCCACTGTAGGCGGCTTGTCGAAGACATACAAACACAACGGATTCATGTTCGACCTGGGTGGGCACAGGTTCATCACCCACAACAGGTCACTGGAGCGTTTCGTAAATGAACTCCTGAGGGGGGAGTTTCTCAAGGTCCCGAGGACCAGCCAGATATTCATGTTCGACAAGTACTTCGATTATCCCCTCAAACCCGCAAATGCCATGTTCGGCCTCGGTGTCTTCACATCCATACAGATACTGCTCGATTACTGGAAGGAGAAGGTGAAGAACGCACTGAGTCCTCCGGAGATCATCTCCCTTGAAGACTGGGTGGTCAACCAGTTCGGCCGCAAGATGTTCAACCTGTACTTCAAGCAGTACAGTGAGAAGGTCTGGGGGATCGACTGCAAGAGCATAAGCCAGGAGTGGGTCGCCGAGAGGATAAAGGGGCTTTCGCTCTGGGAGGCGATAAAGAACGGCTTCACCAAGGTGAGCGGTAAGAGCATCAAGACCCTTGCAGACGAGTTCATCTACCCGCCGTACGGAATCGGCCAGTTGTCCGACAAGTTCAAGGAGGGTATCGAAGAGGCGGGCAGCTCGGTGGTTACCGATACGAGAGTCGTAAAGGTCAACCGCGAGGACTTCAATGTAAACAGCATAACGGTCGCCAACAACGGAAAAGAATACGATATAGAGGGAGAGGAGTTCATATCGAGTATCCCGCTGACGCACCTTGCCAGGATGTTGGAGCCCGAGGCGCCAGATGACGTCCTGGATGCCGCCTCCAGGCTGAGGTACAGGGATATCGTGATCGTCACGATAATGCTCGACCGCGAGAAGGTCACTGACCTGACGTGGCTCTATTTCCCCGAGAAGGACATGCCCTTGGGCAGGATCCATGAACCGAAGAACTGGAGTCCCTACATGGCGCCGGAAGGGAAGACCCACGTAGTGGCGGAGTTTTTCTGCTTCAAGGGCGACAAGATATGGAACTCGAGTGACGAAGAGCTCACGTCCATCACCGTGAAGAATCTCGAGAAACTGGGCTTCATCAAGGAGAGCGAGGTCATAGACAGTTGTGTAGTGCGGGCTGCAAAGGCATATCCATTGATGGAGGTCGGATACCGGGAACCATACGAAAAGATACTCAAGTATCTCAAGAACTTCAAGAACCTCCGTCCCATCGGCAGGGGCGGCCTGTTCAAATACTACAACATGGACCGTGCCATGGAGTCCGGGATCGAAGTGGCCGAGGAGATACTGGGCAGGAAGGTTCTCGAGTAAAAAAACAAGAATAATGGTGAGGCGATATGAAATGTTTTCTTGTAGTTCCGGCTTGGTTGCCTGAGGAGATATTTTCTGCAAAGACCGCTGGCTCGCAGATAAACTACTGGCAGCCGCTCGGCCTGCTCTATATAGCGGCGTCCGTGATGAAGGCGGGTCATGAGGTCAAGTTTCTCAATGGCGCCTTCATGCGCAATGCGGAGATAATGCAGGAGATAGAGAGGGAGAGGCCCGATGTCGTGGGGCTCTATTCGACGACTTTCGGCTGGAAGAAGGCCAAGGAGGCTGCCAAGGCGATAAAGGAGATAGACAGGAACATCTTCGTCTGCGTCGGCGGTCCCTATCCGATTGCAATGCAGGAGAAGTGCCTCGAGGACTGTGAGTGGCTCGATGCCGTGGTGACCGGTGAGGGTGAGTACACTCTGGTCGAGATGCTCGAGAGGCTGTCCGAGGGCAGGGGCATGGAAGGCGTGCTCGGTACGGTCTACAGGGAAAACGGTGAGATAAAGAAGAACCCCCTGAGGCCTCTCATTGAAGATCTCGACAGTCTGCCGTTCCCGGCAAGGGAACTCCTCGGCGAGGGTGCCATCAAGTATGTCCCGCCGCCGGCCACATACAAGAGAAAGCCGGTTGCCGTGATGATAACGTCGAGGGGGTGCAACCGCAAGTGCCTCTTCTGCTTCCAGATCGACAAGACGCGCAAGAGCGGCATAAGGTACCGCAGTGTCGAGAACGTTATGGAGGAGATAGAGCTCTGCCTCAAGCAGGGATACCGTGAGATAAAGTTCATAGACGACACCCTTGCGGCCAACTACGACAGGGCGATGCGTATAGCGAAGGAGATAAAGGCACGCAAGCTGGACTTCACGTGGTTTGCCTCCGCCTGCGTTAGCCAGGTGGACAAGCCGCTGCTCGAGGCGTTCAAGGAGGCGGGATGCTGGTCCATCCTCTTCGGCGCCGAAAGCGGTGTCCAGAGAAACCTCAATGCGATCCGCAAGGGGATCACACTGGAGCAGACGCGCAGGGCGGTCAAGACCGCCAAGGAGGTCGGGCTCAAGGTGCTTACGCCCTTCTTATTCGGCATTCCCGGGCAGACCTACGAGGACGGCCTCAAGACCATAGAATTCGCCTGTGAACTGGATCCCGACGTCGCCAACTTCCATGCGCTCACCCCTTTCCCGGGCTCGGAGCTGTACGACAACATCGAGAAGTACGGCACGATGTCGGAGGACCCGAGTGACTATACATACCAGGGAGCAGCCTTTGTTCCGTATACCATGACGAGGGAGGAGATATGGAAGCTCAGGCAGCTCGCTTTCAAGAGGTTCTACTCGAGGCCGAAGTATATCTGGGGCAGGATAATCAGGATGAGGACCATCGACGACCTTAAGGCAGCCATGAAGGGAGCGAAGAGCCTCTTCTGGCTCTGGGTCAAGGGAGACATATTCCGCAAGGACAAGGGAGTGACATAGATCGGGGGCAGTCCGGAGGGGAGGATCCGGACGGTATTACGGGGGGATACCTGAGAGAATCCTGAATCAGACGCACACGTGACAAAAACCGGTCGGATTAGGTTATAATTGTCCGGCGTATGGTTGTGGTATCCTCTTTAAGGAATTAACACTCAAAACTCTGCACGTCATCAAGGGGAGGTGATAGGGAGAAGAGAGCATAACACGACGGAACTGCAGTAGGCGGCTCAACCTCGCACCATAAATCTTTGAAAGAAAAGGAGGCAAAGGGGAGAAATGAGTTTTCTAAAACGTAAGAAGAGTATTTCGATATCCCTGGTATCGATCCTTATGATACTGACGGTTTCTTTGTTCTTGTACAGTTGCGCTGAAGACTACGATACTTCAGACGAGATAGCCGCTGAACGGGTGGATCCGGAAATCAACGTCCTGGTTGAGCCGAGCGAGCTCAAGAGCTGGCTTGACAACGGCTATCCCGGAGACATCTACGGCAACAATAAGATCGTCGTGCTCTTTGTAGGCACTCAGGACCAATATGATGCCGGCCACATACCCGGCTCCCAGTTGGTCACTTACAGCGACATTAAGGCCAACAGGTCCGACGGCGTCAGCATGACGATAGACATGGTCGCCACAAAGGACCAGATGGACGCGGTCATACAGAGGACCGGCATCGACGGTGGTACGCTGATCGTGATCACAGGCCCGAGTGGTAATTTCTCCTTCATGAACACATCAAGGGCATACTACAATTTCCGTTACTGGGGCTTTCCGAGGAGCAAGCTGAGGGTGCTGAACGGCTTCGTCGACACCACATGGGCCGATGCGGGTTACCCGCTCGAGTTCGAGACAGCTGCAGCGCCTGAGCCCTCCACTTACAGTGTATGCTATCTGAAGCAGGACCCCGACAGGTTCAGGGCGCCTTTTGGTGATATGATAACCGTAGCCGCTGATAACGACCCCTCGACCATTGTGGTAGATACGAGGAGCAACGAGGAGTACAGGGGGGACAACTACAAGACCGCCGGGTCCGAGTCCGGCAAGTACGTCGCGTTCGAGGGACACATAAGGGGGGCCAAGTGGCTCGAATACACGAACCTCCTCGACAGCGACGGAAAGCTCCTCTCCGATACGGAACTTAAGGCCGTCTTTGACACAATAGGCATCAATAAAAACAC
>DRKX01000113.1 GCA_011051565.1 Nitrospirota bacterium
GCTCTGACTCGGCCGACCTCTTCTCTTCCTCCGCGGAAGCGACCTCGGACTTCTTGGTCGAGATATTTTCCTCGAGTGCCTCCATCTCCCTTTTCAGCTCCTGTATGTCGAGGCGTATGAATTCGAGCTTCTTTTCGAGCCTTCCGGAGTCCTCGGCCAGCCTCTTGCCCGTTGCCTGAAGCAGCGAGAGTTCCTTTTCGTGGGAGACGATCTCGGCATCCACGTCCCTTAGGAGGACCTTCAGCTCTTCAACCCTCTGCTCCGCCCTCGTCATCGATTCCTCGACCTCGGCGATTGCAGCATTATTCTTCCGGACGGATGCCTCGAGCTCGCGGAGTTCCCTCCTGAGCCTCAGGATGTCCGAACCGCGGCCGCAGAGCACAGCGCCGCAGGGGTCGAGCACCTCTCCGTTCAGCGTGACCACCTTTACGTGCCCTGGAATCCCGCTCTCGCTGCCGAGCAGATCGAGTGCGCTCTCTATATCCTCAGCCAGCATGTAGTGGCTCAGCATGGAGCCGACCATCGGGGCATAGCGGTCATCGATACGGACAAAGGCATTCAAGGCCTGGAGCCCCTCGACGGCAAAGCCGTTCCCTCCATTCCTTGCGCCGCATTGGTCCTTGCCCACCTGCCACGACAGGAAAGCGGTCCTCGGCAGGCCTTCACTGTCGACCACCTTGACGGACCTCTTCACGTCCTCGGCAGTAGAGACGATGAAGCCCTTTATCTTGTCTGAGAGCGCGGCCTCAACGGCCTTCTCGTATCTCGGCTCCACCTCCACGACCTCCGACAGGGAGGCCACGATCCCGACGCCGGCCTTCTGGAGCATCCCTGGGTCGAGACTCCCTGTGACCATCTCCTGGAGGGATGTTATACGTGATTTCAGCGAGGCGACTTCCTCGCGGAGATGAGACCGCTTCTGCCTCAGTTCCTCGACCACGTTCCTCTGGGATGACATCTCATCTATATACCCGTCCCTCTTTTCCCTCCACTCATCGAGCGCAGTGCTCCTAAGCCCTATCTCATCCCCTGTACGTTCGATCTCCGCCTTCAGCTCGGAAATCCGCCTTCCGGTCTCCTCAGCCTCTCTCTCGGCGGTTGAGACCCTCCTCGACTGCGCCTCGTACGTGGTCTCGAGCCTGTTAAGTTCGTTCCTCAAGAGGCCGAGAGAGTCGGTAAGCCTGAAGAGGGCCCTCCTCTTCTCGTCGATCTCTTCTTCGAGCGAGAACACCCCCTCTTCGGACTCCGAGAGTTCCACCTCTCGTTGCGAGATGGTCTCCTTCAAGGAGTCGAGCCTCTCCTTGATGCGTGCATCCTTGCCGGATACCTCCTCGGCACGGGCCGTCTTCTCCTCGATGAGAGTCCTTGTCTCCTCGACCCTGCCCTGCAGGGTGACGATGTATCTCTCGAGGTGCTCTATTTCGGTTCTGTTTACGGCTATGGCCCGCTCCAGCTCACCTATCTCCTTTTCCGCATCCTGGAGTTCGCTGTTTATCTTCTCGATCTCCTTCTCCTTCTCGACCATGAGGAGCCTCTTCTGCTGAAGCGCTGTCTCCAGTTGTGCCGTCTGGGCCCTTCTACGGGCCTCCTCCGTCCTCAGCAGGTTCAGGGCCTCTGAGACCTCCTGAAGAGACCTGCTCATGACGGTATAGTCCCTCTTCGAGGTCCTGAGTTCCAACTCCCTGAGCTCATCCACAAGCCTCTTGTATCTCTCGGCCTTCTTGGCCTGGCGGTCGAGGGAGTTCAGGTGGCGCTTGACCTCGGAGATGATGTCAGCGACCCTCTGCAGGTTCTGCCTCGAGGATGCGAGCTTGTTCTGTGCCTCGGCCTTTCTCACCTTGTACTTCATCACTCCTGCGACCTCTTCTATGAGGAACCTCCTGTCTGCAGGCCTTGCATTGATGATCTCACCGATCCTTCCCTGCTCGAGCACGGAGTAGCTCTTCATCTCGAGGCCGGTATCGAGGAACATCTCCCTTATGTCCTTCAGGCGGCAGGGCCGTCTGTTTATGAGATATTCGCTCTCCCCGGAGCGGTAGAGGCGCCTCGTGACGGTAACCACCCTCTCGCTGCCGTTGCCGTTGCCCTGTCCGTCCGGGTACAGGCCGGAGACGAAGAGGGTGACCTCAGCCATGCCCCTCGGCTTCTTCGTCTGGGAGCCGCTGAATATCACCTCTTCCATCTTCTCCCCCCTGAGGGACTTTGCGGACTGCTCGCCCAGTACCCAGCGGAAGGCGTCGACTATGTTGCTCTTGCCGCAGCCGTTGGGCCCGACTATGCAGGTCATGCCCGGATGGAGGGTGAAGACGGTCTTGTCGGCAAAGGACTTGAACCCTGTGAGTTCTATCTTCTCGACTCTCATTTACTGTGATTATACCCTCAATTCTCTGAATCAGGCAAGGACTAAATTCCGGCGCGGAACGGGAGATGACGGTTATGATATTATGATATAATCTTCAGCATGAGCACTGAGACGGTGCCTTTCGAGAAGACGGCGTCGTTCGTCATCGAGCCATGGAACGTCATTCTGCTCAACGACGACTGGCATACGTTCGACGAGGTGATCGTGCAGCTGATGAAGGCCACGGGATGCTCTTCGGAGCAGGCGGCGGAGACGGCATGGCTCGCACACACGCAAGGAGAGGCCGTCTGCTACACTGGACCGAGGGAGCGCTGCGAGCATGTGGCCTCGGTACTCGAGGAGATTGAACTCGGCGTGAGGCTGGAGAGGGCATGAGGATTCAGGATTCGGAACTCAAGAATCAAGACCCGCGCCCGTGCACGAAAGATCATCGGCGACGGGGCACGAATCCGTGGCCTTCGTATATCGACTGCGCCTCCTTGGAGAGTATGAAAGAGAGGAATTTCTCAGCGTTTTCGGGGTTCGGCGCGTTCTTGAGCCTCGTTATGTAGTAGTTCACCCTGTGGCGCTGGTCGAGCCTCTCTCCCACCTCCACGACCTCGAATCCGAGCCCCTCCCTCTGTGCATGGACGGCCTCGGTCGCCCAAACCGGCCCGACGTCGACCGTCCCCTTCTTCAGCCGGAGCGGCGTCTCCCTGTGGTGGACCACCGTGAGGATGGTGCTGCCCTCGGCCCTCTTCTCCTCCATGATCCTCCGCACGAGCTCCTTGCCGCCGGCCCGTTCATACATGTCCACGATGTATTTCGTGATGTCCTCGAGCGCTCCGGGCTGAGAGATGCGGACGTCGTCCCGGCCGAGGTCTCGGACCTCCCTGATGCCGGCGGGATTGCCTGCCGGCACCATGAGCGTGATCCTGTTGTGGAGGTATGTGTGGTATTCGTCGGCGAGTCCCCTCACGACGAGCTCCTCTGCCGCATCCCTTGTTACCGATGTGTAGATGTCCGGGCTGCCGGTTATCAGCCTGCCTTGGAACAGGGCGCCGCCGGCGAGTATCTGCCTCAGCTCGAGGCCCGGTGGGAGGGTTTCATAGAATATCCTCTCCACCTCGGGGTGTCTTCTCCGAAACGCCCCGATCAGCTCCTCCATGACCATGTACTGGTTTCCGGCCATGAAGAGCACGAGCTGGGCATCATCCACGAACTCGAGGTTGTGGAGGTCGTCCCTCCGGTTTGACGGGATCTCCGGATACTCGTCGTTGTTCGAGAGAATTGCCATGATTACTGCTATTATAGGCCTGCGCGCCCGCGGGGTCAAGTCGGCGTGGCTGTGCTATAATGAAAAGGATGACCTATTCCGAGGCGTTGAGAGAGGGTTTCAGGGTTGTAAACCGTAACTGGCAGCTCGTGCTGATCCGCGTTGCCGTGGCTGTGCTTGGTTGCCTGGGGTTTCTCTTCATCGTCGTAATCCCCCTTGTCATTGCATTGTTGCTGCTGGGTGTCGGCCAGGTCTTCCTGTCCCAGATAGAGAGCTCTCCGGATATCCTCCTTACCCGGTACTTCGGTGTTGCGGTCGTCGCGGGGTTGCTCCTGCTCCTCTACATACTCTTTGCGGCCTCTGTGGGGCTTTACGCCTTTGCAGCTTCGGCCGGTGTGATCGCCCGCACGGTCAAGGACGAATCCAGCACGTTCAGCATGAGGGTGTTCTTTGAGGAGGGAAGACGTCTCTTCATGCCGGTGCTCGGGTTTGCAACCATCGTGGGGCTCATGGCAACAGGTGCGGTCCTCTGCTATGCGGTTCTCGGCGCGTTGGTTTCATATGTCGTTACATACGCAAAATCACAGTCACTGTCGCTCTCGATGTTCCTCGGCGTCTTCTTCTCGCTGGTGGGTGTCGTCTCCGGTGTATTGATCCTCTTCGGCCTCTTGGCCTTGACCGTCTACGGCATGGCCGCCGTCAGTCTTAAGGGGGCGAAGCCGGTTGAGGCCGTTACGGAGACGGCGCGGTACCTGTGGAGGACCCCTTCCGCCGTGTATCTCTATGCGATGACGGCCTCCCTGTATGTACTGCTGAGCCTCGTCCTGGCCCTGGCCGGCTTGCCGCTCAGGACGGTCCCGCTCGCCGGGCTGATCCTGGGCCTCCCCTACCAGCTGTTGATGCACGCTGTTCAGGGATACGCGGGGCTCTTCGTGCTCGCGGTTTCATTCGTGTACTACCACAGGACCGCGCTCTCGCAGGATGCCGCTGATTCTGCGTCTGGGAGAGGGTCGGATACCCCGGGAGTTGAAGATACCGCCGGCTGATGGCGGGCCTTCAGCGGCAGTACGTCCACTCCTCAGACCGGTACTTCTGCTCCTGTAACCTGAGCGCAAGGGCCTCTTCCTCCGAGGTCAGGCCCATGGGCCTGAGCGTTACTCCGAATGTCTCCTCGAAGGCCGTGACGATGGGGGCCTTCAGGTCGTCGGGTGTGAGTGCGGGCAGATGCTCTGACAGTCCCGTCATGGACGACTCTATCCGGGCCCTGTCGGCGCCTCTGAAGACTCGTTCCATGAGCTCGACATCGAGCGTGAACGGTATCGAGCCCTGCTGTAGGAATCCGTCCCTCCAGCGCTTCTGGGCCGACCCTATCACCTTCCTGCCGCCTATCGAGAGTTCCCCGTATGATACGGACTGAAAGCAGAGGGAGCTTCCCGTGAGTATGCGGCCCTTCTCCCTTCGGCTCTTCAACTCCGCCTCTATGCCGAGTGCCCTCAGCGCAGCGCAGAAGGCCATGCTCAGCTCTCCGTACGTGCTGAGCAGTCCGCCGGAGAAACAGGGCAGGGAGCTTCCCGATGCAAAGCTGTAAGTGAGCTCCCTGCCATGCAGGATTGCCCTGCCTCCGGTCGGACGCCTCACGATGGGTATGCCCCTGCCTCTACAGTAGTCCCGGTCTATGTCGTCGGCCTTCTGAAAACAGCCGATGCTCACCGACGGTTCGGTCCAGCCGTACAGCCTGAGCGTGGGCGGTGCGCCGCCCTTGCGGGCCGACTCCGCCACCGCCTCGTCGACGGCCATGTTGTAGGAGGCCTCTGAAGCGCCTGAGTCCATGTATCTCCAAACCGTTTCCACCGGAAAAACCCCCTCGGCTCTGTTGTGTCGCCGCGTCCGGCCGGCCACGGCGGTCGAGACGTGCCGTCCGGCATCTGATTTTGAGCGCGGTTTATTATATACTGGTATTATGAAAAAGGAACAGGCCGACGGCGAGTGCGAGAGACTGCGCGAGGAGACCGTACTGCTCAGGAAGCTCATTGCCGGGTTGACCCCTCCGCTTGAGACCCTTCTCAAAAGACGCGGATTCCGTATTTACAGGAAGGAGCCCGCCGAAGACCTGCTCGTTCCCGAAAGCCGACATGTCGACTCCTACTACGAGACCATGAAGAGATACTCTTTCAGGCTCTTTCTGAGGGACGCCATAAAGCATCAGGACGGGTTCACGCATAAGGGGGTGACGAGATACGCCACTGCAGAGGTTACGAGGGAATATATTGATTACCTCCTGAAAGTGGGCCTGATAGAGGAGTTCCCGGGAGGTTTCAGGCTCAAAAAGAGGCCGGTCAAGAGCTTCGGCGAGACACTCGAGTGGTTCGTCGCAGAAGTCCTGAAACGCGAGTTCGGGATGGAGACCATATGGGGGGTCAGGTTCAGGGGCCGCAAGGTGGGAGGCGATTATGACCTGCTGTCAAAACTCGACAGCGGACTCCTCTACATGGAGGTTAAATCATCGCCTCCGAGACAGGTCTATGCCCCCGAAATAAGTGCCTTCTGGTCGAGGACAGAGGACCTCTGCCCTGACATGGCCGTCTTTTTCATGGATACCCACCTGAGGATGAAGGACAAGCTCGTCGTCATGTTCGAAGAGGAACTCGGCAGGCGGTTTGAGGTCCCCCCGGAGGTGAGGAGACTGAAGGCCGAGCTGTTCAGTATAGAAGACCGCGTCTTCATCATTAACTCTAAGCCGTCCATTGAAGGGAACATCGAGACTCTGCTAAGCTATTACCTGAGGAGGAGGTGCCTATGAAAGAAGAGAAGACCGCGGAGGTCTGCTCCGTGTGTGCATGGAGGGCTACCTGCCAGAAGAAATTCTCCATATCAGGAAAGGATATAAGATGCCCTGACTTCGTGAGGGACCTGAGCATAAGGGCTGGCGAAGAGGAGGAAGCGGAAACGGAGAAGGAGGGGCCCAAGGGCGTTTAGTCGTGCTGTAACAACTGCACCCGTTGCCGGAAACTGCGCGTTCCTGACAAAAAATGTCACCGGGGGTTTTCTTCGGTCGAGGGGCCGAAAAATTTGGTGATACGGCTAACAGCTTGTTTTACTTGATGAAATCAGCCGGTTGATGCCTCCATAAATTCTTTTTAATCCTGGCAACGAACTTGCAATTTCTCAAGATATCGAATAAAATTAAAAACAGTGACAAGGAGGTGATGACGATGCTGGACAGGGGTGAAAGTCGTGAAAAGAGACCCGAGCATGACGAGGAGATGCTCTTGAGTCTGGAGCCCCTGGATGTGATCGAGGACAGGGAAAAAGACGGTGACAATCCCATGTGGGCGGGCAGGACAATGCAGGAGTGGTTTTTCATGGAAGAATGACCACACTGGACCCGTTATATGGTACAATGAGACAATCGTGACAGGCATTGCCTGAAAAAATAATTAATCACGTGCAGGACGTCCCTTTCGGGAACGATGCCTGCAAGAAAAAGGAGGTAAGTAAATGTACAGGACGCTGTCAGAGATGAAGAGGCGGGATGAGCGGGGTTTCACCCTCATCGAATTGCTCATAGTCGTGGCCATCATCGGTATCCTTGCCGCAATAGCGGTCCCGGCATACCTGGGCCAGAGGGAGAAGGCGAAGGTGA
>DRKX01000114.1 GCA_011051565.1 Nitrospirota bacterium
CGTTGTGGTAGATGCGGCCGGTGGTGGCGTTGTTGGCCTGCGTGGTCCTGACATGCGTGAACCGCTCGTAGTGTCCGAGGTCGAGGTCGGTCTCCGCCCCGTCGTCCGTGACAAAGACCTCACCGTGCTGAAAAGGGCTGAGCGTTCCGGGGTCCACGTTTATGTAAGGGTCGAGCTTCTGGAGCGTGACCCTGAGGCCCCTCGCCTCGAGCAGGGCCCCTATGGCCGCAGAGGCGATCCCCTTGCCGAGAGAAGAGACGACCCCGCCTGTCACGAAGATATACTTTGCCATTCAACCTCCCCTTCCGGCGTATTTATCAAGACATCCGCCCACGGATGAAGCCGGCTCACTTCCCGGCCCTCCGGGAGCCCTCTCTAAGCCTCTGTTCGACCCTCGCCAGGTCTTCAGGCGTGTCCACCCCCACGGTCTCGTACCCGGTTATGCCGACCTTTATCCTGCAGCCGTTCTCGAGGGCCCTCAGCTGCTCGAGCCTCTCGGCCCTCTCGAGGGCCGATTGGGGAAGCTCCGTCAGTCTCATGAGCACGTCCCTGCGGTAGCTGTAGATGCCGAGGTGCTTGTATAGATCGAGGCCCTGCACGGATTCCGGAGGCCTGGACTCCCTGCTGCCCGGGCTGCAGAACTCGTCCCTGTAGAACGGCACCGGTGCCCGCGAGAAGTACAGGGCAAAGCCCTCTCTGTCGAAGACCGCCTTGACCACGTTTGGATCGAAGACCTCGCCAGGGTCCTCTATCCTCTTTGCAAGGGTCCCGATGTCGGCCCTGCCGTCCTCGAGCAGGCCGATCACGGCATCGATCATCTCCCCCCTGATCAGGGGCTCATCCCCCTGGACATTCACAATTATATCATAATCGGTCCCTCTTGCGGCCTCGGCTATCCTGTCGGTGCCCGAGGGATGTTCAGGTGCCGTCATGACCGCGTCACCACCGAAGGACTCGACGGCCCGGCGTATCCTCTCGCTATCCGTAGCCACCATCACGCGGTCTGCAAGCGAGGCGGTCGCGGCACGTTCGTACACGTGCTGGATGACCGGCCTTCCCGCCAGGATGGAGAGCGGTTTGCCCGGGAACCTCGTCGAGCCGTACCTCGCAGGTATTATGACTACAGCAGACATCATCATCAGGTATTCCAAACAGGCCCGGATTGAACGCGGTCAGCCCCGGTCTTCAGCCACCTGTGCCGGCGCCCCCCGGCAAGGGCCCTCCTCACTTCGCGAACGCGGGATGTATCTTCCTCACATCCCCCACCCGCAGAGTTATCCTGTTCGAGTCCAGGTGCTCCAGAAACGGCAGGGCATACTTCCTCGTGGTGCCGAGCAGGTCTCGGAACTCGCCGACGCTCATCGTCTCCTTCTCCGCATAATACTCCCTGAGGAGGCCGAGCATCCTCTCGTAGTCCTCCCTGAGGAGGTACACGGAATCGGTTATCCTCGCAACAGCGCCCTCCTGCGCCATCAGCCTCAGTATATCCTCCATCTCCTTCACCCCGAGGCCGAAGTACTCCGCGAGCTCCTCCTTTGTCGGCGGCTGAAACCCCTTCTGTCCGAGCAACTTGACGACCTCATTCTTCATCTCCCTGAAGGTGTCCGTGACCGCCACGGTGAAATCTGCAAGCCTGACCGTGTCCCTGTCGACGACGACCTCGTCCATTATGGAGAGCACCCCCTGAAAGGTCCGCTGTTCGAGCCCGAAGAGCGTCCTCAGGACCTCCTTCGACATGCCGGGCTTCAGTGGATTGTTCTCGTGAAACCTCCTCAGCGTATCCGCGATCCTCTCCCTTAGGCCCTGGAAGATGTCCCTGTGAATCAGCCGGTCATCGAACCGGACGAGTATGCCGTCCCTTTTCAGGCCGTCCGTCACGGTGTCGATCTCTGCGGTGTCTGCATTTATCCAGCCCTGAAGCTGGTGGCGGGTCATGCCCCTGACCCCGGACTTCTTCACCTTCGTGGCGATCTTCTCCGCAAGGCTGCCGTCCCTGTAGACCTTCAGGTCTTCGAGTCCCTCTCTCTTACGCCTCCTCCTCGCCTGTGAATCGAGGATCACGCCCCCGCCAATGGTGACGACGGGCGAGAAGCGCCTGATAATGAACCGGTCTCCCGAGACCGCCAAGACCGGCTCTTCGAGCCTTATCTGACAGAAGGAGCGCCCTCCGGGCTTCAGCTCGCTGCAGTCGTAGAGTATGACCCTGCCGACGGCCTCGGTTGTGGAGAGGTGGAAGTGGACCCTTGATCTGTCCTTCAGAACAGGGGCGTCCTCGAGCATGGTGAGCTCTGCATCGACTGCGCGGGTGGGCCTGAACCTACCGGGCTCCACAACGACCGCCCCGCGCCTGAGCTCCTCCTTCTGCACACCCTGCAGGTTGACGGCGACCCTCTGGCCGGCATACGCCTTGTTGATGGGCGTGCCGTGGCTCTGCAGCCCCCTCACCTTGCTCTTGATCTCCCCGGGGAGTATCTGTACGGGGTCGTCAACCGACAAGGAGCCCGAGAGGGCGGTCCCGGTGACGACCGTCCCGAACCCCTTGAGCGTGAAGACCCTGTCGATGGGCAGCCTGAACGGCCCGCCCGCCGACTTGGGCCTGACTTGAAGCGATATCCGGTGTATCTCCTCCTTGAGCAGGTCGATGTTCCTGCCGGTCTTCGACGACACGTCGATTATCCCGGCTCCCTCGAGGAACGTGCCCTTCACGAAGTCCCTCACCTCGTCCCTGACGAGCTCGAGCCAATCCTCCTCGACGAGATCGGCCTTGGTTATGGCAACTATGCCTGACTTTATGTCGAGGAGGTCGCAGATCGCGAGGTGCTCCCTGCTCTGGGGCATCACCCCCTCGTCAGCGGCTATCACGAGGAGCACTATATCGATGCCGCCTGCACCGGCGAGCATGTTCCTGACGAGCCGTTCGTGACCGGGGACATCCACTATGCCGACCGTGAGACCGTCGGGATAGTGGATGTCTGCGAACCCGAGGTCTATGGTTATGCCGCGCTCCTTCTCCTCCTTCAGGCGGTCGGGGTCGACACCTGTAAGGGCCTTGACGAGGGCGCTCTTGCCGTGGTCAATGTGTCCTGCGGTTCCGAGTATTATGTATCGCATGTCTTCGGTCTGGAGTGTTGAAGAGTCGATTAATAAATTATACAAAAAAGCGGGACAAAAATTTGTCCCGCTCCGGTGCGGTGCTTTCCCTTCAGGCGTGACGGTTGTGGATGAGTCCAGAGCAACCTGCCCAAGGAGAGAGGGTCGGCCACGACCAAGACGGCGTCAGAACCTGTAGGTCGCCCCCAAAGAGAATGCGGTCTCATCCAAGAATCTACCCTCGACGTTCACACTCAGCCGGTTGGGTATGACGTAGACGTCCGTACCGAGGAAGACGCCGAAGTTGCTGTCGGCCTCACCCTCTCCGTCGATCTCCACGGTATAGGGGATGTCGAGGTACCGGCCGCTTCCGTCAAGGCTGAAGTCCGTCTTGACTTCGGAGTACTTGACGCCGCCGTAGGGACTGAAGATGCCGACGGTCCCCTGCACATAGAGGGCGATCTGCCACTGCTGCAACTTGGTCTTCTTCGTTGAGGAGAACGTTGCATTCGGATCGGTCGTCCTCATATCGTCCACAAAGTCCTCGTCGAAATCCTTCCCGTCCGTCTTGAAGTCACCCTCCACCTCATAGCGGACATACTGGGCATCGGCCAAGAATCTCAATCCACCTGAAGTCTGGAAGACCTCGGCCTTGACCCCTGCACCGTAGGCGATGTCTATGTCACCGTCAAACTCGGCCCTCGAGTCAGGCTCTCCAGGGGCCTTATCCGTCAACCTCCAGTCTGCATCGGCGATACCGAGCTTTACATAGAGGTCCACGTCCGGACGAATCCCGAAGGTGCCCTTCAGAAAGACCCGGCTGGACTCGACCTCGAAGTCCTCGATGCTGCCGCCTGCGGCCGGAATGGTTTCAGTGATAGTGGTGCTTTCCGACTTCATGACGATCGTGCCGCCCTTCCATTCGAGGTCACGGCCGGTGATTCCGTCATACTCCACCCCGAGAGAAAACCTGCCTGCTGCTCCGACGACCTCTGCGGGATTGCCGACAGTGGCCGCCCGTCCGGTCAACGGCAGGCCCAGGACGAACACAAACAAGACGGTCAATACCTTCCCCTTATGCCTGTTGATCCTCGCCATGACACCAACCTCCCTGCTGGCTTAACGCCTTCCTTAAATTATCCTGATCCAGGATCAGCGTTTGGACAAGTTAAAGAAGACATCGACAAGTGAAGACATCGGCAAGTATAAATACATCCCAGGTATAAAAGAGGATATTTCTTAAGGTATAATCTGAGAAATCATGTCGTGAAGTAGACCGCTCGGCTCTCCCGCCGGAAATACAGCCGCCACTTCAGAATAAGGAGACTGAATTCGGTTATCTTAAAGATTTTAACACAGGGCACGTCGAAAATCAAGCACTCGGCATTCCTCAAAAATAATCTACACGAAGGGGAGTAGTTTACTCATAATTGACAAATGGGGCAACCATCCCTTAAACCAAAAGGATTCAGCATCCAGAATCCCGGGAAGGAGGTTTGCAGGATGGTTGCCACAGTGCCTAAA
>DRKX01000115.1 GCA_011051565.1 Nitrospirota bacterium
CCGGGATATCGGTTTTTCAGGTCTTTATTCCCGCGTTTCTCATTGTTTCTGCAAATTCGCTGGCATCCGGAAGCGCCCGTGTGGAGCGTGCGCCGGGGCTGTGCGGGTGTTTGCAAATGCCGCGGTCTTATGCATATAATAAGACCTGGACCAATGGTAGGAGGGGCGGCCTGCCGGGTATCGACACTCGAGCTCTCACCGCCGGACGGCATTGACGTATATTCTCCACGGCATATACATAGTCTGCCTTCTGTTCATGTTCTCCGTGCTCATCGCGAGGAGCAGGGGAGCGACTGATGCACACCTGAAGAACATCTTCTGGGCCCTGGCTGTCTTCGCCATCATGAAGGCAGGGGCCTCCCTCACGGCATTCGGCAGGCAGGCAGGAAACGCTCCGCCCTACATGCCGGACCTCAAGGGCAACACGAGAATCATGCTCACCGTGCTCTCCAACATATTCCTCTTTCACTTCGGCATAAGCATACTCACCTACAGGCTGGTGACGCGGATCGACTACAAGATATTCCCGCTACTGCTCTTCGGCGGCTACATGATGCTCTACGCCTCGGGCTCGGTCGAGACGTCGGAGCTCGTGAAGACCAGCCGCATCAGCTTCGCCTACAACGGTGCAATACTCGGCTTCGTCGGATGCGTGAACCTCTACCTGCAAAAGAAGAGGACCTCCGGCAGGCGGAGTGTACTGTACGGACTGCTGATGCTGGGGAGCGGGCTCTTGGCCTATGCGTTCACAGAGGGTGCCGCCGGCCCGATCAGGGTCGAGGGCTGGGGTACAGAGGCGTTCGAGGCGGCGACCGCGGCCCTCCTTGCAACCGCCTCGGTGCTCGTGACCGGCCTGCTGAAGAAGGAGACCTCGAGGAAGATAGGCTTCATCTGAGGACCGCGCTGCTGGCAGGGCCGGCCGCGCACAGGTATCGGGTTGATCCGGGGCAGCGCCTCATCCCCGCCCGCCGGGCTCAATAGAAGCCCTGCATCAACCTGTCGGGATCGACCTGTGCCTGCGGCATGGCGACAAGCGGGACGTCCCTGATCACGGGTATCCGCTCCTCGAGTGTCGGCCTGACGTTCCTGTAGATGATCCCCGTCGGTATCCTGTCGCCCCATTCGAGGGCCTTTCTGAAGGCCTCGATCCTGTCCGTGGGGTCGTGGCCGCCTGACACCCGGTACACCCGTTCGCCGTACCACTGGTATGTGTTTACCCTGTTGAACGTCACGCACGGCTGCAGGATGTCGAGGAGCGCGAACCCCTTGTGCAGGAGCGCCTCTTTCATCAGGTGCCTCAGCTGCTCCGTATCACCCGCATATCCCCTCGCCGCGAAACTGCAGTCGAGCGCTACGGCGAGCGCCAGCGGGTTGAGCGCCTCTGACAGGCTGCCGAAGGGCTGGGTCTTGGTGACCACGCCCTCCATGGTCGTCGGGGAAGCCTGCCCCTTCGTAAGGCCGTAGACCTGGTTGTCGTGGACGAAGAGCTTCACGTTCACGTTCCTCCTGGCCGCGTGGATCAGGTGGTTGCCGCCCTCGCCGTAGCAGTCTCCGTCTCCGGCGACTGCAATGACGGGCATCGCGTGGTTTGCAAGCCTTATGCCCGTGGCCACCGGGAGGGTCCTTCCGTGCAGGCCGTTGAATGTGTGGCACCTCATGTAGTGCGGCAGCTTGGCAGCCTGCCCGATGCCGGAGACCACGGTGATGCCGTGAGGCTCGATATCGAGCTCGGCGAGTGCCTCCTTCAGGGTCTTCAGGATCGGAAAGTTCCCGCATCCGGGACACCATGCAGGCGTGCGGCCCTCAAAGTCTCGAGACGTGACCATCAAGTTCTCCTGCGAGGCCCTCGAGCGTGAACGGCCTCCCGTCGTATCTGTTTATAAGCACGTCGAAGCCGCGGCCGGTCTCTGCCCTCATGAGGCGAGCGAACTGGCCGGTCGCGTTGTTCTCCACGCATACCGTGAGTCTCGCACCGTCGAGTATGCCGAGGTAGTCGAACCTGTCGGTCGAGGGAAAGGGGCAGAGCTCGCTGAAGTGGAGCATGGCGACCGCGTGTCTCCGGGAAAGCAGGTCGACCGCCTCCCTGATGACCCCGTACGTAGAGCCCCAGCCCGCTATCACCACGTCCGGCCGCTCGTCACCGTAGAGGATCGGCGGATCGATCTCGCGCCTGAGCAGGGGGAGCTTCCTGTGGAGCCTCTTCTGCACCATCCGCGCCCTCGTCGCGGCGTCCTCGATCAAGTGTCCCTCCTCGTCGTGTTCGTCGCTGTCGGTCACCACCAGGTGGGCCGACTCGCCTGGCACGGCCAAGGGTGACACACCGTCGTCCGTCAGCCGGTGGCGCCTGTAAGCGGCAATGCCCCGCAGGGCCTCTCCCCTGAGCCTGTAGTCGCGGTTCCTCAGCCTGCCGGAGTCGAGGCCGCTGAAGGTCCACTCGCTGTCTGCGAGGTGCTGGTCCGAGAGTATGAGCACGGGGACCTGGTACTTCTCGGCAAGGTCGAAGGCCTTGTTCGTCAGGTGGAAGGCCTGCTCCGGAGTGCCGGGTGCGAGGACGACCCTTGCAAACTCGCCGTGTCCAGCGTGCAGGACGAAGAGGAGGTCGGACTGCTCGGTCCTCGTGGGCAGTCCGGTCGCCGGCCCCGGCCTCTGCACCTCGGCGATCATCAGCGGCGTCTCCGTCATTGCAGCGAGCGAGAGACCCTCTACCATCAGGGCGAAGCCGCCACCCGAGCTGCCGGTCATGGCCCTCACACCGGCGAAAGAGGCGCCGAGGGCCATGTTTATCGCAGCCACCTCGTCTTCGGCCTGCTCAACGACAATCCCGTATTCTCGGGCCCTTGAGGCGAGGAAGACCATGATGCCGGTAGAGGGTGTCATGGGGTAAGCCGCGTAGAACCTGCAGCCGCTCACAAGCGCGCCGAGGCCGACCGCGTCGTTGCCGTTTATGAGCATGAGGGGCCTCTCCTCTGCCGGTCCGGACACCTTGAAGCCGCACGCCCCGCAGGCCCGCAAGGCGGTTTCGTACCCGGCCCTCGCTGCATTGATGTTACCGGCGGTGACATCCTCTCCCTTCTTCCCGAACCTCTCCCTGAGCAACTCCTCGAGAACGCCGAGGTCCATGCCGAGCATTCCGAGCACCGCGCCGGTCGCCACGGTGTTGGCCATGATCCTGCCGCCGGCCCCTTCGGCGATAGACTCGAAAGGTATGTTCACGAACCCGGGCGTGTCGAAGGTCCTCCCGGCTGAGGAGGCGTCATAGATGATCACACCGCCGTCGGACAGGGCCTGCCTGTGAGTCTCGACGGTGTTGAGGTCGAGCGCGACGAGGATGTCGACCTTCTCCCTCGGGCACGACACCGGCCTGTCAGAGAGGCGTATCTGGTAGAAGTTGTGTCCCCCGCGTATGCGGGACATGTAGTCCTGGTTCGTGAAGACATGGAGGCCCGAGCGGGAGAAGACCCTTGCAAGCACTCCGCCTATGGTCTGAAGGCCCTGGCCAGCCTCCCCTCCTATCCTGATCGTGTAGTCCATCCACCCCCTCTGAAGTCAGCCGTTTCAAGCGGCAGCCCCTCTGCGGCCGTACAGGTTATAGTATACCACCGCCTACCGTCGAGGGCAACATAAAAGCCCTACTCTGCAGGTGTGACCACCGCCATGACGACGAGCCTCTCCCCCTTCGACGCCTTGAAACCGTGCGGCACCATCGGGTCGCATAGGATCGCCGTCTTCTCGTCGGCCTCGATCTCCTCGTCGCCGACGGTGAACACGCCCCTGCCCTCGACACAGTACATCATGAGCCTCAGGGGCGCCTTGTGGGGCTTCAATTCCTGCCCGGGCTCCAGACACATGAGCGCCACCCGCATCTCGGGAGTGTCCGCGAGCATCTCCCTCGAAATCCTGTCCTCGTGAAACGTGATGAGCCTCTTCAGATCCAGCACCTCGGCCATACCTCTCCTCCTTGATCCAGACGGTCTCCGGCACCATGCGCCGGGAAAACGGCCTCCATCGCAACCAGGCCGCGCGATGCACTATAATTATACTATACCGGAACGCCGGAGGATTCCACGAGCGAGTCGGTTCCGACTGAGTCGGTTCCGAGCGAAGAGTCCGGGGTATGATTCAGATCATATCTTTCTCCGAGTCTCCGGCATATAATCATGGGTACAGACTTCAACAACAAACGGAGGGACGAAGAGATGGAAAGAGATTCTATGAGGGGTTGCCCGTCCTGCAGCACGGCCGGAGATGAATCCGCTAAGAGCACATCCAAGGGCACCGGCCTCTCTCACTGGCCGATACAGATAAGGCTCATCGGCACGGTCGCCCCGTTTCTGAACAATGCCGACCTCCTCGTGGCCGCCGA
>DRKX01000116.1 GCA_011051565.1 Nitrospirota bacterium
CCTCGCCTAAGAGGAACTTCCAGCAAAACAAGGATTGAAACTCGAGCTCCGCTATAGCACGGAGCCTTTCAGTATTAGCCTAAGAGGAACTTCCAGTAAAACAAGGGCGGAATTCTCGCCCATCGAGTCGAAGGTGGTGTGCCGGAATCTCTCGGACACTGAGTACGAGGGGCTGTCGGTGGCGGATACGGCGTTTCAGCTCGTGATGAGCTCCGGAGACGACGAGCTCACGGTCGAGTTCTCATGATGGAGGGCGTGGTGAAGGAGTGCAGGAGACGCCGCCGGCGCAGCGGAAAGAGCAGGCCGTGGGCGAACACTGCAGGGGCGCGGTCGTGGAGGAGCGCAGGAAATATTTCGGAGAAGAGATGCTGGGGCGGGTGTGCAGCACGTGCCCGGATCAGGTAAAGAGCACAGCCGCGAAGCAGGCATAGAAGGCAAGGATGAACTTCAATTCATTTTTGACAACTGAGATGATTGCAATGATGATCAGGATAATTCCGGCAGCAGCGTCAGTCCGGTACAATGCAAGGCCGTACAATATGCCGCCTATCAGGACCAGCAGGTGGAAAACGATTGCCGGGCCTAACAGGAGACCCTCTATAGTCGCTCGAATCAGGTACATACTGAAAGTATAGCGAAAATGAAAGACATCGTCAATATGATCCTTCAGGCAAAAGGGCCGGAGAAGGGGCAGCACGAGGCGGACGGTACCGTCGAGGGGAAGGGGTCCGACCGCCTGAACACCTCTCGCAAGAACCCGGCCTCAGGGCACAGCCCGATTCTGGACTCCTTCGCCATGATCCGGCGCTTGTTCCCGGCGAGACACTAATCGTAAATGGTAACGACCGTGCCGTATCTCAACAAGCCAGGCGTGGAGGTCTTGAAGACCTTGTACACCCGCCTCTCCCTCGTCCGCTGCTCAACGTAGTCTGGAAGCTCGGGGTCAGCGGTCTTCGATATGACCACGACCGCCGTCCTCCCCGCAGCGGCTGTGCCATTCGGTGCGTAGTAAGCGGGATTTCTGTATTCCCACGTGAACCTTGTGGGTGAGGTAGACACCTCCTCCTCGGGCGGACGCTTCTGGTGCAGGGAGTTGAGCCTGTAGTCGTAGACGATCGTCCCCTCGGTAAAGAGATCGAGGACCGGTACTGCGATCGCGGGGTTTACGTCGGTGCCTTCCTGCGGCAGGGTGTAGACCTCGACGACATCTGCAGCGAGGGCGTTGAGGGCCTTGCCGGCGTTCTTCAGGTTCATCGAGCCGTGCCTCTGCAGGAACGGCAGGTAGAGGCCGTATGCCAGCAGGAGCGAGGTCAGGACCGTGCAGAGTACGATGAACCTCCTGAGCCTGGTATCCCTGATGCCGCTGAGCCCGTAGGAGGCCGTCAGGGCCAGCATGGGAAAGAGGGGAATGATGTAGCGGAGCAGCGTGATCCTGGATACGACGAGTACGAGCGGCAGGTAACAAATGATCGCGTAACCGGTGTCCCTCCGCCTTGCGGCGACGTAGACCGAGTATGCGGCCGAGAGGGCGATGAACGGATGGCTCTGGAACAGGAAGGCCGACGTGAAGGTCTCGGTCCACTCGTCGAGGACGGTCACCTGGTAGCCGGTCAGTATGCCGAACTGGCGGGAGATGACGTCGTACTTCAGTGCAACCGCAGAAGCCGCAAGGGCCGCTGCAATCAACCCGACTGCAGCCCCCCTGCGGAGCACTCCCTGGCGGCCCGTCTTCAGGTAGACCGCGAGTATGACCGCCAGGACGGAGAGCATGGGCCAGGTGGAGTACTTGGAGAACATTGCGAGAAATACCGCGACCGATGAAGATGCGATCCTCCACGGGCCGCCATCCTCCATGACCCTGATGAAAGAGTAGATGGCGAGGGTCAGAAAGAACATCGTGGGGACGTCCACCATCATGAGCGGAACCTGCGTGAAGATGTAGGGGATGCCGAGCATGAAGAGCCCGCCGTACAGCCCCGTTTTCCGGTCCCACAGGGTCTTGCCCGTCAGGTACGTGAGCACCACCGTGAGGGAAAACAGGAGTGTTGTGAACACCTCAGTGTAGGCGGCCTTCTCTCCGGCAAACCTGAAGATCAGGCCGTAGATGAAGGGCAGCAGCGGCGCGTCGGTCCAGACCGGGAAGTCCCCGCCCCACTCCTTCAGGAAATACCCGACGCCGTAGAGTTCCAGGTGCTTGGCCTGGGTGAAGTATCTCGACGTGTCTATGTTGAACTGTGGTTCGAGCCAGAAGACCGAGGCGGCAGCAAAGGAGACTGCGAAGAGGAAGGCCGCGGGGCGGCGCTCATGAAGCGTCGTCCCGGACAGGACCCACGCGAGTGCCGTCACGGACAGGATGCCCGGTCCGAGTACGAGGGCCGTCGCCGCAGCGCCCGAGACCTCGAACAGCCACGGCCAGCGGAGTGTGAAGTTGGTGTCCGCAGAGCGGAAGAGGTAGAGTGCCGCGGGGGTGAGGACGGTCAGGATGGAGACTGTTATGAAATCTTTTCTGATCATGTCCACGCGGTCTCGGTGATCTGGAATAATACCCTGAAAAATAAGGAATAATCAACAGCCGGACGTCCCAGCCCCAGGCGTATCCCTGTTTTGAGGCCGTTTGGCGGATGTTACGGGTGAGTCTTCCCGGCGAGGGGCGATTCAGCGGCGATTTCAGCCCCTATTTCTGGAAACCTCTTGCGCGGGCAAAAAGGCTGGCGAATAGTTTATACTATACTGTGGATATTCGAGTCTCCGCAGCACTTTGCATCCTCTGTGTTTGCACTGTGTTTCCAGGTGTCTGACGCTTTGGATCAACCGTTTTCAGGAGGGTTTATGTCTCGTGTGCCTGTGAGTATAGAAGAGGAGATGAAGGTAAGCTACCTCGATTACGCCATGAGCGTGATCATAGGCAGGGCCCTGCCCGACGTGCGCGACGGGCTCAAGCCCGTGCAGCGCAGGATACTCTATGCCATGTTCCGGGAGGGGCTGCTTCCGGGCAGGAGGTACTCGAAGTGTGCCGGTGTAGTCGGCGAGGTGCTCAAGAAGTATCATCCCCACGGTGACAGCGCCGTCTACGACGCCCTCGTCAGGCTGGCGCAGGACTTCAACATGCGCTACCCGCTCATAGACGGCCAGGGCAACTTCGGCTCGCTCGACGGCGACCCGCCGGCTGCGTACCGTTACACCGAGGCGAGGCTCGCAAAGATCGCTGAGGAACTGCTCCGTGACATAGACAAGGAGACCGTCGACTTCATCCCCAACTTCGACGAGACGACCACCGAGCCCGTGGTGCTTCCCACCAGGGTGCCGAGCCTCCTGATAAACGGCTCCTCGGGCATTGCCGTGGGCATGGCCACCAATGTGCCGCCCCACAACCTCGGCGAGGTGATCGACGGCCTCGTCATGCTCCTGGAGAATCCAGACGCGACTGTCCAGGACCTGATGACCCGGATAAAGGGGCCCGACTTTCCCACGGGTGGTATCATACACGGGCTCGACGGGATCGTGTCCGCTTACACACACGGCCGCGGCATCATCAGGGTGAGGGCGTGCGCGAGGATCGAGAGGCCGCAGAAGGGGCCGGAACAGATTGTGATCACCGAGATGCCGTACCAGGTGAACAAGGCGAGGCTGATAGAGAAGATCGCCGAACTCGTCAGGCACAAGAAGATAGAGGGGATCGCGGAGTTGAGGGACGAGTCTGACAGGGACGGCATAAGGGTGGTCGTCGAGCTCAAGAGGGGCGAGGTGGCCCAGGTAGTGCTGAACAACCTCTACAAGCATACACAGATGGAGAGCACCTTCGGCATCATCATGCTCGCCCTCGTGGGCGGACAGCCGAGGATAATGAGCCTCAAGCGGATACTCAACTACTTCCTCCAGCACCGCAGGGAGGTGATACTGCGCAGGACGCGCTTCGAGCTGAGGAAGGCCGAGGAGAAGGCCCACATACTCGAGGGGCTGAAGATCGCCCTCGAGCACCTCGACGAGATCATCACGCTTATCAGGGCGTCGAGGAATCCGCAGGAGGCCAAGACCGGCCTGACGACGAGATACCAGCTCTCCGAGGTCCAGGCCCAGGCCATACTCGACATGAAGCTCCAGAGGCTCACGGGGCTCGAGCGCGACAAGATCATCAGTGACTACGAGGAGACGCTCAGGGAGATCGAGAGGCTCAGGGCGATTCTCGCGAGCGAGGCCCTCGTGAACGAGATAATCAAGGACGAGCTCCTGGAGATAAAGGAGAAGTACGGCGACGAGAGGCGCACCCAGATAGTGGCCGCCACGAAGGAGATAACCATCGAAGACCTCATCACCGAGGAGGAGATGGTCATCACCATATCCCACAGGGGATACATCAAGCGCAACCCCCTCAGCGAATACCGCAGCCAGAGGAGGGGTGGAAAAGGCCTCATAGGGATGGAGACGAGGGAGGAGGACTACGTCGAGCAGCTCTTCATCGGTTCGACCCATGACTACATGCTCTTCTTCTCAAACCACGGCAAGCTGTACTGGCTGAAGATATACCAGATACCCGAGGCCGGCAGGGCCTCGAGGGGCAAGGCGATAGTGAACCTGTTGCAGCTTCAGGAGGGCGAGAGGATCACCACGGCCATCCCCGTGAAAGACTTCAGCGACGGCTACCTCGTGATGTTCACCAAGAAGGGGACCGTCAAGAAGACACCGCTTCAGGACTTCAGCAACCCGAGGGGCAGGGGGATAATAGCCATAACCCTCGACGAAGGGGACGAACTGATAGCCGTGAAGATGACATCCGGTATCGACGACCTCCTCATAGGCACCAGGGGAGGGCTTGCGGCAAGGTTCAAGGAGGAGGACGTAAGGCCCATGGGAAGGACCGCCCGGGGTGTCAGGGGCATAAGGCTCGGCCCCGGAGACGAGGTCGTCTCCGCCGTGGTCGTGCAGGAGAGGACCACGATACTCACGGTCACGGAGCGGGGCTACGGCAAGAGGACCAAGGTCGAGGAGTATCCCTCGCACAAGCGCGGAGGAAAGGGAGTGATCTCCATAAAGGTCACCGACAGGATAGGGCCGGCCGTGGGGCTTCTGCAGGTGAGGGAGGATGACGAGATAGTCATGATAACCAATGCTGGGAAGCTGATACGGACGAAGGCCGGAAACATCTCCGTGCTCGGCAGGAACACCCAGGGCGTGAAGCTGATGGACGTGGACCCCGACGACAGGATTGTGAGCCTCGGAAGGGTTGCAGAGAAGTAGTGCGCCTGCTGCCGCAGGCCAGGAACGCGTTCGAGGCCGGTTTCTGAATGAGTCTGATGAATGCCATAACAGGCCACGACAGGCCCAAGCATATACTCCTTGGCTCGCTCGCGACGTCAAGGGTTGCGACCACGTATCTCTTCGCCGGCGAGAGCGGGATCGGAAAGAGGCTCACCGCGATCGAGTTCGCCCGCGCGGTCAACTGCCTCGACCCCGTCACGGTCAGTGACCGGGGGCGTGACGGCGCGCGGGCCGAAGGCCTGGATGCGTGCGACAGGTGCAGTTCCTGCAGGAAGTTCTCCTCGCTGGTTCATCCCGACCTCAAGCTCGTCGAGCCCGAGGGCGGCGTCATCAGGATCGATGCCGTGAGGGAGATCCAGGAGTTCCTCTCCTTCGCCCCGTACGAGGGCAGGAAGAAGGTGGTGGTGATGGATGATGCGGAGTGCATGAACCAGGCGGCCTCCAATGCGTTCCTCAAGACCCTGGAGGAGCCTCCGCCAGACAGCCTCATAATACTGGTGACGGCGGCGCCCGAGAGGCTGCTCGATACCATAAGGTCGCGCTGCTTCGTGGTGAGGTTTTCCCCGCTCAGCACCGATGCCTGCAGGGAGGTCATAGCCGGAAGGCTCAGCGGCATCGATGCCGCCGAGCTGGAGTCTCTCGCGGTCTTTTCCATGGGGCGGCCTGGAGTGGCGATACAGGGAGAGGGTATGCTGCTGCGCGACACCGTCGGGGCCATGGTAGGTGACATCCTCAGGGGAGGACTCTCCGTTCAGTGGAAGGACAGGGCCGAGATGGAACAGTGGTGCAGCCTCTTCCTCACGGTGCTGAGGGATGTGATGGTGATGAAGATAAGCCCCGATGCCGGGGACCTGCTCATAAACAGGTGGCTTGAGGACGAGATGTCGGCCGTGGGGCGCGCGATGGAGCTCGAGGCGCTGCTGCGGCTATACACCGAGCTCACCGCCCTGATGGAGCACTTCAGATTCAACCTCAACATGTCGATAGTGTCGAACTACATAAAGTCGCTCTTTGCCGCGGCTGTCCAATACAACAGATGACAGAGGGAGTGTAATGAACGTGTCGGTCAATGATAGAGACGAAAACGGAGTGAAGACCCGCCCGGCTGCTGTGGGAGTGAGGTTCAAGCCGTGCGGAAAGATATACAGCTTCGACCCCGGAGGGCTCGAACTGAAGCGCGGCGACAAGGTGGTCGTGGAGTCGATGTTCGGACTCACCATCGGGACCGTGGTTCGGGAACGGGTCGAACTCCCCGCTGAAGAGGGGGATTCCACGGACGAGAAGAGCGCGGGGAAGGCCTCCAAGGAGCTCAAGCCGGTGGTGAGAAAGGCCACCGAAGAGGACCTCGCGGCTGCCGAGAACAACCGTGAACTCGAGGACGAGGCGAGGCGTCACTGCCTCGAGAGGATAGCCGCAAGGGGGCTCCCGATGAAGCTCGTATGCACTGAGGCCACTCTCGACAGGAAGAGGATCATCTTCTACTTCACCGCAGACGGCAGGATAGACTTCAGGGAGCTCGTCAAGGACCTCGCCTCAAGGTTCAGGACCCGCATAGAGATGCGCCAGATCGGCGTGAGGGACGAGTCCAAGCTGATAGGAGGCATCGGTGTATGCGGCAGGGAGTTCTGCTGCCGAACGTTCCTCACGAGCTTCGCCCCCATATCGATCCGTATGGCGAAGGAGCAGGAGCTGGTGCTGAATGCCGCCAAGCTCTCCGGCGTGTGCGGCAGGCTGATGTGCTGCCTGAGCTACGAATACGACGAGTGGCAGTCCGGCCGTGAGGTCGAGGAGGAGGCGTCGATCGAGGAGTCTATGGAGGGCGGTGCCGGCGCCTCCCTGCTGAACGGCGACATCCCGCCCGTCCAGGCCGATGTAAGGGACGAAGAGGCGGCGGCCCCTGCCGGCAGGGAGAGGCGGGGCAATGGAGAGGGCGGCAAGCCGAAGAGGCGGCGCGGCAGGGGACGGAAGTCCGCCCCCCGCGAAGCCCGTGGTGAAGCGAGGCCTTCAGGCGCAGAGACCGCCGGGGAGGGGCCTGCGGATGCCGGGGCAGTGTCCGAAGGAAAGGACGTCTCCGCCGATGCGTCCCAGCGCGGGAAGCAGGGTGAGGGAAAGAAGAAGAGGCCGTATTTCAGGCACAAGAAGAACAAGAAGAGGAGGAAACACAAATAGAGATGCGAAGGTTCTACGTCACAACCCCCATATACTACGTCAACGACATACCCCACATCGGGCATGCCTATACTACGGTCGCAGCCGACATACTCGCGAGGTTTCACCGCCTCAGGGGCGAGCGGGTATTCTTCCTCACGGGTACCGACGAGCACGGGCAGAAGGTCCAGAAGGCCGCCGAGGAGAAGGGCCTCGCACCGAAAGAACACGCGGACATCATGGTGAAGAACTTCAAGGACCTCTGGAAGAGGCTCAACATATCCAACGACGCGTTCATCAGGACGACGGACGAGGAACACCACAGGGTCGTCCGGGAGATGCTCGGAAGGCTCTGGGACAGGGGCAGGATCGTCAAGAGGGCGTACAAGGGGTGGTACTGCACGCCGGACGAGAGGTTCTGGACAGAGAAGGAACTGGTCGAGGGCAGGTGTCCGGAGTGCGGAAGGCCGGTGGAGGAGATAGAGGAGGAGAACTACTTCTTCCTCATGTCGGAATACAGGGAGAGGCTGATCAGGCACATAGAGGAAAACCCGGGATACATCCTGCCCGAGACGCGGAGGAACGAGGTGATGGGCTTCCTGCGCGCGAGGGACCTCGGCGACCTCTGCATATCGCGGCCCAGAAAGAGGCTCCCCTGGGGCATAGTGCTGCCGTTCGACGAGGACTACGTGACCTATGTCTGGTTCGATGCGCTCCTCAACTACTACTCCGCCACCCGCTACCTCGCTCCCCGGCTTCCCGAGGAGTCGGGCCTCGCCTGGTGGCCCGCCGACCATCACATCGTGGGCAAGGACATCCTGACGACCCATGCGGTCTACTGGTCGACCATGCTGATGGCCCTCGACATGGACCTTCCCGGAAACATATTCGCACACGGGTGGTGGACCGTGAACGGGAGGAAGATGTCCAAGTCGGTCGGTAACGTTGTCGACCCGAACGAGATCATCGGTAAGTACGGCACCGACGCCTTCAGGTACTTCCTCTTCAGGGAGGTCCCGTTCGGCCTCGACGGTGACTTCTCCGAGGAAGCGCTGACCGGCCGCATAAACAGCGACCTGGCGAACGACCTCGGCAACCTCGTAAGCCGCTCGCTCACCATGATAGAGAGATACAGAGACGGCGTCATACCCGTGGCGGTGGACGGCAAGGACAGGGACGGGCTTGAGAAGAGGATACAGGCGCGGTTCTCCTCGGACAGCCTGAGGGCCTTCGGTGATTTCCTCGGGCAGCTCCAGTTCCATCACGCTCTCGCCTATCTGTGGACGATCCTCGGCGAGATAAACGAGTACGTTCAGCATGCAGCCCCCTGGAAGGAGAAGGACGAGGCGGTCCTCTCCAACACCCTCTACACCATTGCCGAGGCACTCGCCCTGCTCGCAGTCTATCTCTTTCCCTTCATGCCCGAAACCGCGGAGAATATCTGGGAAAGGCTGGGTATCGGCGGCGGGATAGGAGAGAGGACGGCGCTGCCCATTTGGGGGGACGTGCGGGTCAGCGGCAACAGGGTGAGAAGGGAAGGCCACCTCTTTCCGAGGATCGAGCGGGAGAAGGGACGGAAGGCCGGCAGCGCTCCGGACAAGAAGAAGCCGGCCGAAGGCACAGCGCGCATCTCGATCGGCGACTTCTCGAAGGTCGAGCTCAAGGTCGGAGAGATCAAAGAGGCCGAGCGCGTAGAGGGGTCGGACAAGCTGCTGAAGCTGAGGGTCGATACGGGCGAGGAGCGGCAGATCGTTGCCGGGATCGGCAGGGTGTACGCTCCGGAGCAGCTTGTCGGCAAGAGGATCGTAGTGGTTACGAACCTGAAGCCCGCAAAGCTCATGGGGGTCAAGTCCGAGGGGATGCTCCTTGCAGCTAACGACGGAGAGTCTCTCGTGCTCATAACCCCGGAGGGGAACGTTAAGGCCGGAGCGAGGGTCGGATAGGGTGCAGCAGGCGGTGAATGGCGGAGGGGGTGAGATTCGAACTCACGGTGGAGTTGCCCCCACAGCGGTTTTCAAGACCGCCGCCTTAAACCACTCGGCCACCCCTCCGTTGCACCGGCAGGACGACAAGACCACAGGAACCGAACTCATCGGGGTCCGGGTGACCGGCCCCTGAAACGGCTGCCCGGAGCTCTGCCGGAATAATAAATGATAAAAGAAACCGTGACAAAATTGCCACACCCCGGCTCCGACAAGGGCGAACGAGGCGCGCGGTGGGGCGGGTCCCTGCCCGTGAGGCTCGTGAAGTCACGCCCGGGCGCATGGTTCGCCGGATACTTGAGAGATGAGGCTTGAAATCTGCTATGATAGACTCAGATGATGCTGGGAGCGTGTCCTGCGCGGAAATAACCGAGAGGGTCTGAATGAAGTCGGCAAGGGCGAAGATAGTATGCACGATCGGTCCGGCCACGTCGTCGGAGAGGATGATCGCGTCCCTGATAAGGGCCGGCATGGACGTGGCGAGGCTGAACCTCTCCCACGGAACACACGCAGAGCACAGGCGCCACATAGAGGCGATCAGGAAGTGGAGCCGCAGGCTCCAGAGGCCCGTGGCCATACTGCTGGACCTGCAGGGGATAAAGATAAGGATCGGGAAAGTAGAGGGCGGCTCGGTCCATCTCAGGAAGGGCGGATCCGTGCTGCTCAAGCCCGGCGACGGAATCACCACGGACGAGACCCTCTTCATATCCTATCCCGCGCTGCTCAGGGACCTGAAGAAGGGGCAGAGGGTCCTGCTCGACGACGGCCTGATACTTCTCGAGGTCGCCGGCAGGAGGCGGGACGCACTGGTTGCGCGCGTGAAGGAGGGCGGCGCGCTCACTGATC
>DRKX01000117.1 GCA_011051565.1 Nitrospirota bacterium
CCAAAGTTTCACGGTCAATTGATTGCATTTATTGAATTAAAGCCTCAATCCATGCTATGCTTTCGGTACGCACCCCTTCCGCGTAAAGACCATACGGCTTTTGCGGTTTGACGATCACAACCATTGAGCAGGAGGAGGAAGACGCGGAATCATCCATGAGGTCATCGAACGACTTGGACGGCAGGCACCGCATACTACTCACAGATCCGGACGCTGCCCAGTATCACAGGGGCCTCGCTGCTTCACTCAGGGAGTGCTGCATGGTCGTAGAGACCGACGCGGACAAGGCCTGCGACCTGTTCCTCACAAGCGATATAGATCTCGTCGTCATGGATCACTGCGGGGATGCCTCATGCACCGAACTGCTGCAGTTCTTCAGGTATGTCAAACCGTCCGTGCCGGTGATCGTCGTCACATCCCGCGGTTCCGAGGAACTCGCCGTGACCGTCTTCAGGCTCGGTGCAAGAGACTACTTCAACAAGCCTGTCATGGTGTACGACCTGAGGAACAGCATAAGGAACGCGCTGGGCCTCATGCACCAAGGCGGAGAATCCGCGGATGAGGAGCGGGAGGAAGGCTGGAACAGCATCTTCAGGGCGATCAGGTACATCAATGAGAACTACACCAAGCGCCTGAGACTCTCGGAGATAGCCAAGGAGGCGGGCATGAGCGTATCCTGCTTCGAGCGGACGTTCAAGAAGGAGACGGGCATCACCTTCACCACCTACGTAAACAGGCTGAGAATATCCTCTGCGATCAAGATGCTCAGGAGGAACGGGCTCTCCATGAGCGAGATAGCCTTCTCGTGCGGCTTTACTAACCAGTTCCACTTCACCAGGACGTTCAAGAAGATAATGAACGTCTCTCCAATGACTTACAGAAAGTCACTCCAGCGGAAACCGGTCCCCCCCTCCTACTCCAGGCTGCTCAAGAGGCAGGAGTCACCGGTCCGCGCCAAGCGCCCCCAGCAATCCCCCTGACGTCAATGCATCCGCCAACCGACCGGGCGGCCTCAAACCGCCGGCAAGAAACGTCAAAAAAAAGGCGATATAGGTCAAGAATTTATCATCTCCTTGTGATAACATCTAATTTACCGAAACGACCGACACAGGGCGGAACACGACGAGATCGTTCCTGTGCAGGTCACTGATCCGGCACTCCCGGCAAACTGCCTATAGGGCACTCGAGACACGCCGAGAGGGCCGCGGCTCTACGATTCCGGGATTCAGCTAAACAAGACATGCGGACCGTGCAGCAGTGTTGCAGGGCACCCGCCGGGTCGTGGTGCCCCTTGGAAACCGAACTGACCAAGACCGGACCGAACAGACCAGACTGATATGATAGACAAGGTGCTCGACGTAATTAAGACAGGCATACAGGAGTACCTCGTACGCCTGCCCGAGCTCAACATAACGAGCGAGACCGTTGTTCACATAACCCCTGTTGTAAAGCCCAACGGTGACATTGCCGTCCCGGACAACTCGCTCGGCCTCACCCTCGTCAGCGTCGAGGAGGAACGCGTGATGAAGGCGCAGAAGTCCTCGAGCCTGACATCCGGCGGACAGGTCGTACACGTGAACCCTGACGTGAAGATCAACCTCTACGTACTGATCACGGCCAACTTCAACAAGTACGCCACAGGGCTCGGTTTCCTCTCCGGCGCCATGAGGTTCTTCCAGGCGAACGGCGTCTTCAACCACGAGAACACGCCGGGGCTCCACCCGGATATCGAGAAACTCATCGCCGAGCTCTTCACGCTGAGTTTCGAGCAGCAGAACCACCTCTGGGGATCGCTCGGCGCCAAGTACATGCCCTCGGTCCTGTACAAAATAAGGATGATAACCATACAGGAGGCCGCCGCAGCGGACGAGCAGCCGCCGGTCAGGGCCGTCAGTCTCTCGGGAAGGGGGATCGGGACCTGATGAAGTATGAATTCAACACCCTGTTCGAGGTAGAGATACTGCACGAATACCACAAGTCAGGCGTGAGCGGGGATTTCAGGATAGAGCCTTCGGCCCTGTGCCTGAAGACACTGGAGGATCACTCCCTGCTGTTCGGCCTGACGCCTAAGGGTTTTGCAGTAATGTACGAGGGAGCCGGCGGTGCAGAACCGCTCAGGCCCATGGATGGGGAGCTCAAGCTCACCTTCATCATGAGGGCGGAAAACCCCTTCCTGCTCAACTACACCGACCTCCCGTTCGAAAACCCCTCGGCGCACATCTACCGCATGCACAACATGAACGACAACCAGCAGGGCGGCGACCTGCTGCTTACAGCCGGTACGGACTCGGCGTATGTCTCGACGGCAGACCGCCTTGCGCTCAAGCCCTTCTACTTCCGCTACAGCGCCGACTCTGCAGCCCTTTCCGCCGCTGTAGAGATACGCGACGAGTTCGACGAGCAGATCTACAGTGAGACCATAGGGGTCGTCGACGGCAGGCTCGACTTTCCGGTCGACCTCCGGGGACGGAGACCCGGCAGGTTCTCACTCAAAATCGACGGGACCGCGGTGCTCGACTTCTATGCGAGCGACGAACCGGCCGGCAGGGACGTGTTCGGCGTGATAGAGATATTCGCAAACGACTACGTGCCCGCTCATTACCGCTTCACGGACTCGGGAGGCGGAGTGGCCGAGAAGAGATACCGCGTGAAGTTCGGCAAGAGACGGACCTTCTGGAACTACCTCGTGGTCCTCAAGCACCGCAGCGACGCGGCTCCGGAAGACCTCGAGGTCTCGTATCCGGACCCCTCGGTGACATTCGACAGGAAGGCCGTCCAGGACCTGAGCGACGGAACGAAGGCGGTCCCCTTTGTATCGAGCACGGCGCTGCCGTTACAGGGAGAGCCCGTCAAGGGCATACGGCTGAAGAAGAGCGGCGGCAACGGGATGTTCGAGATAGAGAACCTGCCTAACCCCACGGTGAGGTCCGTCAGGCCTGACGCTGCGAACAACAGGGTATATTCGGACATATACGTGTATGTTTAAACCTTAAAAGAGAAGGAGGGTTTATGGCTACCTACAAGACACCGGACGTATACGTGGAAGAGATTTCCCTCTTCCCCCCATCCGTGGCAGAGGTGGAGACGGCTGTTCCGGCATTCATCGGGTACACGGAAAAGGCGGAAGAGTTCGGCCCGGACGACCTGAGGAACGTGCCGACAAAGGTGACCTCGCTGCTCGAGTACGAGGCGCTCTTCGGCGGTGCCCCGCCCGTCAACGTGAAGACCGTCGTGATCGATGAGAACAACGTCCTCAGCTCACAGGAGATGGAGTCCAGCTTCTACATGTACGACAGCCTCAGGCTCTTCTTCAAGAACGGCGGGGGGAAGTGTTACATCATATCGATAGGCTCATACGAAGACGATCCCGCTAAGGCCGACTTCGAGACGGGACTCGATGCGCTGAAGAAGAAGGATGAACCGACCATCATACTCTTTCCCGACGCCGTAAGGCTCGAAGACGACCTATACGATGTTCAGCAGAAGGCCCTCGCCCAGTGCGCCAAGCTGATGGATCGATTCGCCGTGCTCGACCTGCTCGAATCCAAGGAGTCCGACGCGAAATTCGGATGGGAAAAGGGTATCGAGGAGTTCAGGAACAAGATAGGCATCAACAACCTGAAGTACGGCGCTGCATACACCCCCTGGCTCAAGTCGAGCCTCGGCATCAAGGTCCGCTACAGGGACGTCAAGGGCAAGATAACGAGGGGGGGGAATGTCGTCAGCCTCGATGCACTGACGGATGACGATGATGTCAAGGCGATCATCACCAAACTCGACAATGCCGTGGCAGACGTCGACAGGATAGGGTCTGACCTGAGCGCGCTCAGAGGCACTGAGAGCTCGCTCAAGGCGAGATACACCGTGCTGCTGGACCAGTTCAAGTCCTCGCCCTCAGCGACAGGCCTGAAGGACCTCTTCGAGTTCATCTACGATATTGCAGACAAGGTGGATGATATGGCGAAGGACTCCAACGCCGTCAAGGGAGGCGAGCTGAGAGACGACATCAAGGACCTTATATCCGGTTCCCTGAAAGACTCACTCAAGACCCTTGTGGCGTACGACAAGGGAGCCGAGAGCATCTGGAGCGGTTCCTTCAACGCCTACTCAGGCTATTCGTTCGACGCGGACGAGTGGGACGGCATATTCAACGGCAACTCGCCGGACGCCGACAGCACGATATATACCGGGACAGACGAGACTGCAAAGCTGAAGAGCGCCGAGCCCAAGATAACGATGATATTCGAACAGGTGAACGCCGCATTCACGCAGATCGTCGACTCCGCCGACAACTACGAAAAGACTTACGAGAACAGCCTCGTCAGCTCGCACGTCGTCTACAAGAACCTCGTGACAAAGCTCGCCGGCTCCCTCTCGGCACTGCCGCCGAGCGGTGCCATAGCCGGCGTATACGCAATGGTCGACGGCAGCAGGGGCGTTTGGAAGGCACCGGCGAACGTGAGTCTCAGCGGGGTCGCCGGCCTCACCGAGACCATCGACAGCGACGAGCAGAAAGACCTGAACGTGGACACAACGGCCGGAAAGTCGA
>DRKX01000118.1 GCA_011051565.1 Nitrospirota bacterium
GCCGCCCGTCCCTTCTTCAGTATGTCCCCGGCCTTTGAGCGGAGGACCTCCTCTGACGAAAAGAGGGCGCACGGGTCGAGGTTGCCCTGAACCGAGACCTTGGTGCCGAGGCGCTTAACCGCCTTGCCTATGTCGACCCTCCAGTCTATGCCGATTACGTCGGCTCCCGAGGTACGCGCCTGTTCGAGCAGTCCGCCGCAGTTGTTGACGAAATATATGACCGGCACACCGAGCGGCCTGAGTGCCCTTACGGCCTCCTTCACGTATGGCAAGGAGAAGGCCCTGTAGTCGTCAGGCGCGAGTGCACCCGCCCAGGAGTCGAAGAGCTGAACCGCATGGGCCCCGGCCTCGACCTGCGACGACAGGTAGGCGATAGTGGTATCCGTTATCTTTCTCATCAGTGCGTGAAAGACCTCTGGATCCCTGTACATGAGGGCCTTGGTATTGGCGAAGTTCTTCGACCCGCCGCCCTCGATCATGTAGGTGGCGAGCGTGAACGGAGCCCCTGCAAAGCCTATGAGCGGGACCTTTCCGCTCAATGCACTACGGAGTATCCTTATGGTCTCGAGGACGAACGGCACGCTCTCGGCAGGCTCGGGTATCCTCAACCTCTCGACATCCTTCGCCTCCCTCACGGGGTTGCCCAGCACGGGCCCCTTCTTCTCATAGAACCTGAGCTTCATGCCCATCGCCTCAAGGGGTATGAGTATGTCGGAAAACAGTATCGCGGCATCCACACCGAGTATGTCCACCGGCTGCAGCGTCACCTCGGCCGCCAGCTCAGGCGTCTTGCACAGGGTAAGGAAGTCCACCTTCGCCCTGACCTTCTGGTACTGCGGCAGGTACCTGCCGGCCTGGCGCATTATCCACACGGGCGTGTAATCCACCACTTCACCACGGCAGGCCCTTAGAAATGTATCGTTCATAAAACCTCCGTAAGATTGATCGGCCGCAGGCCTACACGGCCCGGCCGAAGGCACACGGTTTCCGCAATAGGGGAATCATCTCAAAACACTCAAAAACGCACGGATTGAAGGCTGACTCCCGACATGTCGGCCCTAAGTCCTCATCTTCACGGGCACATAACTGCAGAAGGGCTCCTCGGCGAGGTAGTCGCCAGACACCGCATAGGCCCTCGCCCGGCATCCGCCGCAGACGTTTATGTACTCGCACGAACCGCAGCGGCCCTTGTAGGACTTGAAGTCCCTGAGTTCCCTGAAGAGTGCCGACTCCTCCCATATCTCCTTGAAGGACTGCCTGAATATATTGCCCGCAGGCATGGGGAAGTAACTGCAGGGCAGCACGTTGCCGTCGACGTCTATGAGGCATATGACCTGACCTGCTATGCATCCCTTTGCACCACCGGTCGAGAACTTTAGGGACCTCCGCTTGAACCCCCCGCCGTCCTCGCGTGCTTTCTGCCGCACGATCCTGTAGTAGTGCGGAGCGCATGTGGGCCGTACGAGCATGCGCTCCTCCTCCTTCTCCATCCGGTAGTGCCACTGGAGTATCTCCTCGTAGTCCTCCTTGGAGATGAGCTCCCTCATCACCTCCTCGCCCCTTCCGGTGGGCACTATCATGAACATGTACCATGCAGTGGCGCCGAGTTCCCTTGCCAGCCTGTAGACACGCGGAATCTCCGCCTGGTTGCGCTTCGTGAAAGACGAGTTCACGATGAACTCGATACCGTGCCGCCTGAAGAGCTCGGCCGCCCTGAGCGTGCCCTCGAACGCACCCTCCTGACAGCGGAAGTCGTCGTGCACCTCTGCCGTGGAACCGTCGAGGCTCAGCGATACGATCCTTATCCCCGAGGCCTTCATCTCCCTGCACGTGCCGTCATCCACGAGCACACCGTTCGTTGCAAGACACATCCTGAGGCCGAGCTCGGTCCCGCGCCTTGCGATATCGAAGACATCACCGCGCACGAGCGGCTCTCCGCCCGACAGCACGACGACAGGCCTTGCATAGCTCGATATGTCGTCCAGCACCCTGAAGCCTGCCTCGGTCGAGAAGTCCGGGTGTTCATCCACGACCCTCTCGGAGGAGGAACGGCAATGCACGCACCTGAGGTTGCACCTCCGCGTAATCTCCCAGGCGAGCCACTTCGGTTCGAATTCAATACCCATCTGCACTCACCCCACGGCCCTTGCCGGCCTTTCGCTCCAAAGATACCCCTCTATGGCCTCAAGCAGCGGGGCAAACGTACTGCTGTCCCTGGCCGAGACGGCGATCGCCCTGAAGCGGTTACAGAGGTTGCCGGCCTCTTCGGCGGTTATCCTGTCGATCTTGTTGAAGACGAGCAGCCTGTGCTTGTCCGAGAGGCCCAGTTCGTCGAGTATCCTCTCGACCGACTCGATGTGCTGCTCGAACCTCTCGCTCGATGCATCCACGAGGTGGACGAGGAGGTCTGCATCCTCAAGCTCCTCGAGCGTGGACCTGAAGGCGGCCATCAGGTCCTTCGGCAGGTCCCTGATGAAGCCGACCGTGTCCGTGATTATGACCTCCCGCTCCCTTGGAAATCTCAACCTCCGGCTTGCAGTGTCGAGCGTGGCGAACATCCTCTCCTCGGTCAAGGTCCTGCTGCTTGTGAGGTTGTTCAGCAGGGTGGACTTGCCGGCATTGGTGTATCCTATGATGGAGACGATGGGTATGCCTCTTTCGATCCTGCGGTGCTTCCTCTGTTTTCTCGCTTCGGAGAGCTTCTTGAGTTCCCTCTCGAGCAGGTGTATCCTGTCACGGACCCTCCGCCTGTCTATCTCGAGCTTCATCTCGCCTGGCCCCCTCCCGCCGATACCGCCGGTGAGGCGGCTCATGGCCGTCCCCTTGCCCGAGAGCCGCGGCAGCCTGTACTTGAGCTGCGCGAGTTCCACCTGTACCTTGCCGTCCCGGCTGTGGGCACGCCTGGCGAATATGTCGAGAATCAGCTGGGAGCGGTCTATGACCTTCAGCTCGGTGAGCTCGGTGATCGCCTTCATCTGTGACGGTGAGAGGTCCTGATCGAATATCAGCAGTGTCGCACCCTTTGTGAGGGCGTCGATTATGAGGTCCTTCAGCTTCCCCGCACCCATCAGGTAACGCGGGTTTATCTCCTTCAGACGCTGGATGATGGAGCCGAGGACGATCACGTCGGCGGAATCCGCCAGTTCGGCCAGCTCCCCGATGGACTCCTCCTGCTCATACCTCGGCCTGACCGACGCACTGATAAGGATGGCCCTCTCCCTGACGTCGTCCTGAGCGATGAGGCTGCTTCGCTCCATCTCCTCTTCGACGGCGCGGACCGTTGAGAGGAAGTCGAACCTCAGAGAGTGAAAGCTCTGCGGTTCCATCACCTCGTAAGGCCTGCCGTTGCCGCCCGGCACGAGGTAGGCGATGTATACGGTGTCCGGAAGCGCCCCCTTCGTGCTTATAGCGGCGACCATGTCGAGCCTCAGGAGGGCGAGGTCCGTGAGGTCGTCCTGGTTCAGTGGTTCGTTCCTGAGGTGGGTATGCACGAGCCTGATCCCCCGCAGGGGCTTCCTGCCGAGGGGATAGTCGCTCAGCTCGGGGATGTAGAGCCCCTTTGCATCACCGACTATGACGTGCGTGACCGCACCCGACCTTGCGATCAGTATCCCGATCTGCCGGCCGATCCTCTCCGAAAGGCCCGTCAAATACCTCGCAACCTCGGGTGTTATGATCTTTTCGGGTGGGATGCGCCTCCTGTATATCCGCTCAAGGTCGTTTATGTCCTGTCTCTTCAGTCCTGACAGATTCCCGTAAACCGTTGCTATATGCCTCTCCTCCCTGTAGACTCGGGCTGAACCCACTGGTGCAGCGGGTTATTATCATATTTTAACACAAAACCGCACGCTCTCTCGCACGCTCTCTCCGGCACGCCCCCCTCGGCGTTGCGGCTGACGCCACGGCGGCGGTGTTCACGAGAGGACCTGCTTAAGTGCCGTTGCAATGGTCTTCCTGGTGAACGGCTTCTGAACGAAACCCTTGACACCGCTGTCGAGCAGTTCCTTGATCCCGGCGAGGCCCTCGTGACTGTAGCCGGAACAGAGGATGACCTTCACGTCCGGGTCCATGGACTGGAGTCTCTGGAAGACCTCGGAACCGCTCATGCGCGGCATGATCATGTCGAGTATGACCGCCCTGATCTCATCCTTCCGCTCCCTGAAGAGACTGATGCCCTCCATGCCGTTGGCGGCAGTAAGCACGGTATAGCCGAGAGACTCGAGCAGGTCGGTTCCGAGTTCCCTGATATTACGGTCGTCGTCTATCACGAGTATGAGCCCGCTGCCGGCCAGCTCGTCCTCTTCGAACACCTCGGTATCTCCGGCACGCCCCCTGTACTCGGGGAAGTATATGTTGAATCTCGTCCCCTTGCCAGGCTCTGAGTAGAGGTTTATATAGCCGCCGTGGTTCGTCACGATGGAGTGGATTATGTAGAGGCCCAGCCCCGTGCCCTTTCCGGTCTCTTTTGTCGTGAAAAAGGGATCGAAGACCCTGCTCTGGAGATCACTGTCTATGCCTTCTCCCGTATCGGATACGGAGAGCTTCACGAAGCCCCCCTCGGACGGTATCCCGTTTGCAGCACCGTTCTCCCTTCCGACCCTGTCCGTCTCGATCCTGAGCGTTCCACCGTCTGGCATTGCGTCCTTGGCATTGATGGCGAGGTTCATGACCACCTGCTGGATCTGCACCGGATCGGCCTTGATCGGCGGGACCCTCTCCTTCAGATTCAGCTCTATGTTTATCTCCTTTGGAATGCTCCTGTTCAGTATGTCGAACGTCTCCCTGATGATCGAATTGATGTCCACCGGCTTGAGCTCGAGCTTCTCCTTCCTCGTTATGCCGAGAATCCTGCCTGCAAGGGCTGCACCCTGCTGCGCTGATCTCTCTATAATATCGATACCCTTGTAGATCGGGTCGTACTTGCTTATCTTGTGCTTTATGACCTCGGCATAGCCGAGCACCGCCGTGAGTATGTTGTTGAAGTCGTGGGCTATGCCGCCGGCGAGCGTCCCGATGGCCTCCATCTTCTGGGCCCTGAGCAACTGTTCGTACAGCTTCTTCTCCTCGGTTATGTCACGCTGTATGGATACGAAGTTGACGATTCTGCCGCTGTCGGCGTAAACGGGAAAGACGACCGACGAGACAATGAACTCCTCGCCGTTCTTCTTCCTGTTGACCAGCTCGCCCATCCAGGGTCTTCCTGATCGTATGCTGTCGAAAATTCTCGAGTAGAAATCCTCACTGTAGATATCCTCGTTGAGTGCAAAGAGCCCCTTGCCCGATATCTCGGCCTTCGAGTAACCCGTCAGCTCCTCGAACGCCCTGTTCACGTAGACGATCCGGCCGTTCTCGTCTGTAAACGTGATTATGTCGAAGGCCGAGTCTATGATCTTCTTGAACCTGCTCAGCTCTTCGGTCGCCGAGACCCTCTGGATCGCCACTGCAGCGTCAGAGGCGATCGCCATGAGGAGCCTCTCGTCCTCTTCAGTGAACGGCCCGGAGGCCTTGTTTGCAAAATATATGGAACCGAGTGGCAGGCCCTTGGTCGAGAAGATGGGGTACCCGAGAAAGTTCCTTATCGGGGGATGACCCTCGGGCAGGTGTCCGGAGAACGCCTCGTGTTTCGTCACGTCGTCTATCCTGACGGGCATAAGGCTCAGTTGCATCATCCTCAGAATCCCCTTTCCCTTTGGAAACGTGCCGACCTTCCGCCGTGTCTCGTCGGTGTCGATGCCGTTGGAAATGAGCCTCTCGAACTCCCCCTTCTCGTTGAAGAGGGCGATGGCCGCATAGTCGGCGTAAATCAATCCCCTTGCGGCATCGAGTATGGTCTTGAGCGTATCGTCGAGGGACATGGCCTCATTGAGGGCCACCGCCGCCCTGTGAAGTATCTCGGTCTTCAGGCGTTGGTCCTTCCACGACTCGAAGGTCCCGTTCATTGCGTCAACGAGAAAGTCGAACTCCATCACGCCTGTGCGTGTAAGGGGCCGTCCTTCCTTGAGTTCCCCAATGAGCCGGTCGAGAGGCGCTTTCAGGTTTCTGTTCACAACGGCCATTATCCCTATGATGAACAGAACCGCGGCGAAGCTTATCCCCGAGATCATTATGTTGTTTGCAGCCTCCACCGAGCCGGGCATCGAAGGTGAGCTCACGAGAAAGACATCCCATCCCCACGGCGGATAGGCGAATCTGTATCCATATCTCTCGGCCCCTTCCCTGCCGATCCTTATGAGCCTGCCCGGTTTCTTCATCTCCTCAAGTTCGGGCATGTCTCCATCGCCGAGAATCGCAACGCCGTCACGGAAAACAGCATACGAGACGGCCTCGCCCTCCTGGTGTTCCCTGATCAGGCTGAGGGCCTCCTCTCGGCTCCCGGCGGTCCTTATGATGGACTCTATGTGCGACCTGTGGAGTTCGAAGAACGTGGTGAAATACTCCCTCGATACACGGTTCACCGTCGAGATCGAGACCGAGATGATGAAGACGATTACCAGCAGGAGGAACGAAAGAATGGGAATGCGTATCTTGGAACTTATGGTCCCATTCTTCATGACCCGCACCCGACAGGCAGGAGATCAACCACGCCCCGGAGGAGAGAAGCGGCTTTAAGCGATACGGAGGGTTCTGCACCGGTTCCGGTTAAGGCATCAGGCCGGATACTGCACGCAGCGTGAGAGGGTAGACGCCGGTATTCAAACAGTACAGACTCAGACGTCTTACCGACGTTACCGTGGCTGAGCCTGTCTGTCGCTGACGCTGATCCGGAATGCATGGAACCCACCTCTGTTTCCAAGTCGGCCTATGTCAACATTTTAACATAACCCCGCTGGTTTGAAGAAACGGCCGGAGAACCTACGGGGCAAAGAAAGAGGCCGCCTCCCCGGTGTAGGAGCCGTCCTCCTCGTATACGAACAGGGGCCTCTCCACCTTGAGTTCCGTCCCGCCGCCCTTTACCGCCTCTATCAGGACCATCGTGGCCTCAGAGGAACCGTCGGGGTGTACGAACCTCACCCTCTTTGGCTCGAGATGAAAGTCCCTCATCGTGCAGACCGCCTCACTGAACCGGGACGGATGATGGATCATGTAAAACCTCCCTCTCGTCTTCAGGAGCGCCGAGGAGGTCCTGAGGAGGTCCTTCAGGGACAGCCTTATCTCGTGCCTCGCAACGGCCCTTTCACCGCAGGGACTCACCCTTCCGGTACCTGGCTTCCTGAACGGCGGATTAGACACCACGGCATCAAAACCCTCAAGGAGGTTGCGTTCTCCCCCGGAAGCAACGGAGGAGACGTCGGCCCTGAGCACGGCGACCCTGTCCTGAAGGCGGTTCAGCACTATATTGCGCTCCGCGAGCGA
>DRKX01000119.1 GCA_011051565.1 Nitrospirota bacterium
CCCTCGGATCGGTGTGGGACCAGTGCCACAGCAGGCCGTCGACTCCCTCGAGCCGCCTCATGATGCCGGTATCGAAGCAATCGACGACAAGGTGGTCTATCCCCTGCTCCGAGCAGTACCGGATCCAGCGGTCGGAAAAGCTTCCAGGACTGCCGTGGATCGCGAGCCTTACACGCATCCGCCTCCTCCTGCGCGCTCCCGATACGGACCTGCCTTCCGGGCCAGGAAGAAGGCCGTGCTTTCGAGCACGTGGTCGGACCCCACCATCCTCAGATATCTCTTCATAAGTGGCAGCACCAGGCGGTTCACCACCATCGCCTTGAGAGACCGTGTCCTCACGGGGGCGGCGCTGCCGCGTATCATCTCGACCTCAAAACCTCCCCACCTCAGCTGTTCGACGACCTGGCCGACGGTATATTCGGTCACGTGATGAGGCGACAGGAGATCGACCCCCTTTCCCCTGATCACCCTCAGGATGTTCAGCAGTCGGTAGCGGCTCGGTGTGGAGAGGATCAGGTGGCCGTTGCGCTTCAGTATCCGGCCGGCGGCCCCAAGAAGCAGCAGGGGGTTCGGAACGTGTTCCCAGATGTTGTTGCATACGACGGCGTCGAAGTACCCTCCGCAATAGGGCGGGTTGCAGGCATCAGCCACGCAGAAGTCGATCCCGGAAAACCTCTTCACTGCACGACCGACCGCCGTGATCGAAGAATCGAGCCCCGAGACCTCTGCATCCGGAAAGCTCTCCTTGATCCTGGCGGTGATATGCCCCTCACCGCAACCCATGTCGAGTATCCTATGGGCAGCCGTCCCCTCACCCAGTGCAGCCCCCAGCAGGTAAAGCGTCGACTCGATCCTCTGTGCGTGGAAACCGCCCTCGAGGTTGGCCTCGACGCCATAGGGGTCGCCCCCTGAATACTCGTCGCCGCTGCGAAGTGCTCCCGGAGGGATGAATACCGGAAAACCGTCCTGGTGAAAGGCGAACGCACAGCCGTCCTTCCAGTCTTCAAACCTGCATCCGTCGGCCTCGGTCAGCCGCCTGCGGCGTGACCAGTCATAGTACTTCTCCGGCGGCATCCGTACCCTGTCCATCTATATCATCCCGTGTGTTAGTATGGTCTCCAGGACCTCCCTGTGCGATTCGCAGGTGACGACGTTCCTCATGCAGGTGAGGGAGTCCGCCGTATACAGGTATTTCACCACGGCCCCGCGTGAATTCAGCCTGCTGAGCACCCGGTTGTGGGCCAGTGCCTTGCTAAGGTATTCGTGTTTCACCCCTTCGCAGAAGCGGAGCCATTGGGCCTGAACAAAGTCGTCGTCCGTAACCGCACGCGACCTCTCCTCGATCGAGCTTCGGAACAGCCGCTCAGCCTCCGTGTCCATCCTCCTGGCCCCCGGCCTCGAGTCCGACTGCACGTATGGGATTATCTCCACTGCCGAACTCAGGTCTGGTGCGACCGAGAGCCTCACGAGGAAACCCTCGTGGAAGGCTCTGTCCTGGTCCGGCCAGTCGAATACCAGGTTGCCCTGGCCGTACACGATATGGGTACCCTCGTATTCTTCGTAGCAGCCCGGACAGTGCGTGTGCTGCACTATCACGGCGTCGGCTCCCATCTCGGCCATGAAGCGGCAGGTCTTCTTCAGTCTCGGACTCGGATAGGGATAGTTTTCGTTCCCGCCGTGAATCAATACTATCAGGTAATCAAAGGAGTCCCCGTACTCTCTGACCCTCCGTACGTAATCGATCGGATCGAGGGGGTTTGCACCGCCTGAACCGGCCGTAGCCACAGAGAACTCGTGCTCTGCAGCGGCGAAGATGCCGATCCTGATCCCCTCCACCTCTCTGACGAGTATCCGGCCGGCCTCATCGAGGTCTCTGCCGGCCCCAACTGTCGCGATTCCTGCCCCTGCACAGACGCTCAGAGTGTTTTCGAGCCCTGCCGGGCCGTGGTCCATGATGTGGTTGTTAGCGATGTTGACGACGTCTATCCCCGCCTCCTTAAAGGCGTTTATGCATGCGCTTCCAACGCCGAGCACAGGCCCGCACTTGACTATCGGCGAGCTCCTCTCGATGAGCGGGCTCTCGAGGGCCACGACCGAGAGGTCGGCGGACTCGAACTCTGGAATCAGGTCGTTGAACACGGCGGCTGCATCGCCCTTTCTGAAGAGAGGCTCACTCCTGCCGACCGGGCATACGTCACCGCCTATCAAGACGTTGATCACGGGTTGACCCCTGAAGTCGTCCATGATTGTCATCATTACATATCAATGCAGCGAGACACTACTCCCTCTGCGCCTGTCTCCTTGCCCGCCCGCGTCCAAGGAGCATGCGCAAGGCATCGATCGTGCTCCTCGCCGCAACTGATGCGAGTGCAAAGCATACTGCAACCGTTCCGAACTCGCGGTAGTTTCTCAGGTAGTGGTTCAAGCTCTTGAGGCTCGCGCAGACGGCCCTGAGGTTCTTCCTCCCGACAGAGGAGTGACCCTTGTGAACCACCGTGCTCGAGGGTACGATCACGGTTGAATACC
>DRKX01000120.1 GCA_011051565.1 Nitrospirota bacterium
AGATTCCCGTCGCGATCTACAGGCTCTCCGGGGCAGGGGCCGGAGCGGAGATATCGGATATCATAAGGGACGACCTTCAGTTCTCCGGCGTATTCGCGTATGTCGACAGGGATGCCTACATAGAGACCCCCCTTCCGGTGTTCGACCCCAGTAACTGGTCTCCCCTCGGTGTCGAGATCGTGGTCAAGGGCTCGGTGTCGGTGGACGGCGACAGATTGTCTGCGACGATATATCTGTACGATGTGGTCGAGGCGAAGAGGCTCTTTCAGAAGCAGTACAAGGCCGCCCTCAGACACCTCAGGCCCCTTGCCCACACGATATCGAACGATATCTACGCGGCTGTGACGGGCGCAAGCGGTGTCTTCAGGACGAAGATCGCGTTCATCGGCCAGAGGGACGGAAGGAAGGGCATCTACATAATGGACTGGGACGGCAAGAGGCTCCAGGACACCGGGGTCGGCGGAGACCTGATACTATCGCCCCACTGGTCGGCTGACGGAAAGCGTCTCATCTACTCTGCGGCGCGCGGCAGGCGCTGGTACATCTTCCTGCTCGACTTCAAGGAGAGGAAGGAGCGGCTCCTCGTGCGCTCGGCCGGGACGAACATCGCGGGGGATTTCCTGCCCGACGGCAGCGGCTTTCTGTTCTCGTCCTCAAAGGCCGGCACGCCGGACATCTACCTCTTCGACCTGCGCACCTCGAGGCAGAGGAGGCTGACCCGGTGGAGGGGCATAGAGGTCTCGCCATCGGTCTCGCCCGACGGCAAGCGGGTCGCCTTCGTCTCTGACCACGGCGGCTCCCCGCAGGTCTACGTCATGGACATCGGCGGCGGCAACGTGAGGAGGATCACCTTCAGCGGAAACTACAACACATCGCCGGCATGGTCGCCGCAGGGCGACAGGATAGCCTACAGCGGCCGCGTCTACGGCAAGAACCAGATATTCACCGTTGCTCCCGACGGCTCAGACCCCTTGCAGCTGACCGACAGGGGCAACAACGAGGAGCCCTCGTTCTCACCCGACGGCAGGTACATAACCTTCACATCAGACCGCGACGGCGCCAGGGGAGTATATATAATGAGGGCCAACGGAGAGGCTCAAAAGAGGATAACGGCCAGAGACATCCGGGCCTTCGGCCCGAGATGGTCACCAAAAAAAATCTTTTAGGAGGAGTTTTATCATGAAGAGGTTTCTGTTTTTGTTGCTGGTCATAGGGCTTACGTTTTCGTGTGCACAGCGGAAGGTGACGACGTCAAAGCCCGGAGAGGCGCAGCCTCCCGGCGGGGTGACGGCGGAGCAGCCGGCCGAGGAGACGCCCGGCCTCGTGAAGGAGCCCGAGGTCTCGGAGATCGAGACCACTGAGGTCGCCGAGGCACCTGCAGAGATGAAGGTCCCTGAGGAGGAGAAGAAGGAAGTCCTGAGGGACATACACTTCGACTTCGACAGGTACGACGTCAAGGACGAAGACAAGCCCGTGCTGCGCGCCATAGCAGACTGGATGATCGACAACCCCGGCACGAGGCTCCTGATCGAAGGCCACTGCGACGAGAGGGGCACGAGCGAGTACAATCTCGGTCTCGGCGACAGGAGGGCCAAGGCGGCGAAGGACTACCTCGTGACACTCGGCGTTCCGGCGGACAGGCTGCAGACGGTCAGCTACGGCGAGGAGAAGCCGCTCTGCACCGAGAGCACCGAGGAGTGCTGGGCCAAGAACAGGAGGGCGCACTTCGTGGTGCTGAAACAGGAGGCCGGTGAATGAGACCGAGGGAGCACACGAGGAGGGGACTTGCCTCAGCCCTCAACCTCTGCGTCGTGGTCCTCCTCTTGTCAGGCTGCGTCACAGCAGGCAGCTTCGAGTCCCTCCGCAGGGACATGAACGAGCTCAAGCGGGAGGTCTACGCGCAGAGACGCGAGGTTGCTGCCATCAAGCAGGGCCTCGGCAGCCTCGAGGGAAAGACCGAGAAGATCGCCAACAAGGAGACCCTAACGGCCATAAGGAGCAGCCAGGAGATGATCTACGACCAGCTGACAGGGCTGAACAGGGACATACAGCTGCTGCAGGGAAAGTTCGACGAGAACAGCTATGCCGTGGAGAAAGCTCTCTCTGAGCAGGAGACCGAGGTGACGGCCCTGAAGACGAGGGTGGAGGAGATGGCTGGCGAGCTCAGGCAGCTCGAGGCGAAGCTGCAGGCATTGGAGAAGAGGGTCGACCTCGTCTCGAAGGGAAAGCCGCCCGTGAAGAAAGCGGAAAAGAAGAAGGCCGCACCGGTCACCGAGGAAGGCATCTACCAGAACGCCCTGAAGACGTTGCGTGGCGGCAAGTACAAGGAGGCGAGAAAGGAGTTCGAGGGTTTTCTCAGGAGATACCCGGAGTCTGACCTCGCGGACAACGCCCAGTTCTGGATCGCCGAATCCTACTACAAGGAGGGTCTCTACGAGGATGCCATACTAGCCTACGAGACCCTGATACGGAAGTACCCGAAGAGCGACAAGGTGCCCGGCGCAATGCTGAAGCAGGCCTACTCGTTTCTCGAGCTGGGCGACAAGAACACCACCAGGGTGATCCTCGCCACACTGAAGGAGCGGTTCCCGAAGTCGAAAGAGGCCGAGCTCGCCGAGAAGAAGCTCCGCTCACTCGGCAAGGGGCCCCAGAAGGAGAAGGCCCGGTGACAGGCGTCAGATGAGCCTATCGGACCGTTACCATAGGGTCGTAGACTACATGAGGGTCTCGGTCACCGACAGGTGCAACCTCAGGTGCCTCTACTGTCTGCCACGCGGCGGCGCTGAGGCGGTCTACGGCGACATCCTCTCCTACGAGGAAATAGAGCGTATCGTCACCGTGGCCGCAGGGCTCGGCGTGAGGAAGGTGAGGCTCACGGGCGGCGAGCCGCTTGCAAGAAAGAACGTACAGTACCTGGTGGGCAGGCTGGCCCGCATCGAGGGACTCGAGGACATAAGCCTCACAACGAACGGCCTCCTGCTGTCGAGGTACGCCGAAGAGCTCAAGGAGGCCGGCCTTGCCAGGGTGAACGTCAGTCTCGACTCCATGCGGCCTCAGCGTTACAGGGAGATGACCGGTGGAGGCGACTTTGAACGCGTCCTGCAGGGAATCGAGGCGGCCCATGCCGCCGGGCTCAGACCGGTCAAGATAAACGTGGTGGTCATCCGCGGGTTGAACGACGACGAGGTGGAGGACTTTGCCCGCCTCACGCTCGCCACGCCCTACCACGTCAGGTTCATAGAGTTCATGCCCGGTTCACAGAACCGCTGGAGCAGGGACAAGTGCATCCCCGTCGGTGAGATAAAGGAACGTATAGAGTGCATAGCCCCCCTGACCCCGGTCAGGATCAGGAGGCACGGGCCTGCGAGGTACTACAGGCTTGCCGGTGCAGAGGGCGTGCTCGGGTTCATAAGCGCTGTCACACACCACTTCTGCTCCGACTGCAACCGCCTGCGGCTCTCTGCAGACGGGATGATACGGCCCTGCCTGTTCTCCGGCACCGCGATAGACCTCCGGAGCGCCATCAGGATGGGTGCTTCCGACGCTGAGATCGAGCGGCTCC
>DRKX01000121.1 GCA_011051565.1 Nitrospirota bacterium
CGGGCATCTTGAGGTCGAGGAGCACCGAGGCCGGCCGGTCCCTCCTGAAGACCTCCAGCGCCTCTCTGCCGTTCGAAGCACCGATCACGGAAAAGCCGTTGCTCTCGAGTATCTCGGTCAAGACGAGCCTGACCACGTGTTCGTCGTCTACGATCAAGACCTTCTGCACCTAAGCTGCACCCCCTCGACCCCTGCAAAGGACGTGGCCGCTGTAGCCGTATCCATCCTCACGACTGTAATCATGACGCGCTGCCGGACGAAACGACCCTGACGGGAACCTGTGGAGGGTTGGGAAGGCCCATGCATCAAACCTTGAACACGCAGCAGGTGCCCTCCCGACTCTTTCCGCCCCCCGGAGTCAGGAAAATATAAAAATACGGCTCAAACCCCTGTTGCTTCTTTCCGCCTCCGGATCATGTCCGGAGCATCACCATACGGATTTATCGGACATCCGGATTATTAACTTTAATTCATAAAGAGCGTGTTTACCTAATTATACCACAGGGGAGGGCCGAGGAAAGCCGTTCAACTCAGAGGACCTTGTCCAGGAGGGTGAACCCGAAGACGGTGAGGCTTATGTAGCCGTTCATGTTGAAGAAGGCGATGTCGAGCCTGCTCAGGTCGTCCTCCTTCACGAGGCGGTGTTCGTAGACGAGGAGCACACCGACGACGATGAGCCCGGCATGGAAAGCCGCACCGAGATCGAAGACGGCGGCGGTCAGGAGCAGGAGCAGCCACGTGAGCGCGTGGAACATGCGTGAGAGGAGCAGAGACCTCCTGATACCGAACCTCTGGGGGATCGAATGGAGCCCTGCTCTCTTGTCGAACTCCACGTCCTGGAGCGCATAGAGTATGTCAAACCCGGCGAGCCAGAAGACGACGGAGAGCGCCAGCGGCACTATCTCGCCGTCGAACGTCCCCCTCAGAGCGATCCAGGCGCCCAGGGGAGCACCGGCTATCGCCGTACCGAGCACCAGGTGGCTCAGCCACGTGAACCTCTTCGTGTATGGATACAGGACGAAGACCGCGAGGGCCAGCGGCGAGAGCTTCAGACAGAGGGGGTTGAGCATGTAAGCCGCATACAGGAAGAGTGCCACAGATGCGGCTATGAAGGCTGCGGCCTCGGCCCTCCCTATGGTCCCGGCCGGGAGTTCACGCATCGAGGTCCTCGGGTTGAGGGCGTCGATCTTGCGGTCTATGACCCTGTTGAGGCCCATTGCGGCCGACCTGCCGCCGACCATCGCCGCAGTGATCCAGAAGACCTTCCTCCACGACGGGATCCCGTCAGCAGCAAGCAGGGCGGCCGTGAATGCAAACGGAAGGGCGAAGACCGAGTGTGAGAACTTTATCATCCTGAGGTAGACTGCAGCCCTTGCCAGCATGTTCTAAGGTTTGATGTAGGCGAAACCTTCGGCCTGCCTCCTGATCAGCTCGGTCACCCCCGCTGGCACGACACCGAGGAAGCCGGGGAGGTTGTTCTCGTCTATGCAGAGCGTGCCTGATGCGCAGAGGTTCCTGATGGAGTTCCGGCAGGCAAGGAACCTCACGCCCCGGGCGGCGAGTTCCTCCATCACCTTCACCTTTTCAGCGTCTCCATAGGCCTCGACCGCGGGGCCGTTCGAGAGCACAACGACCTCTGCGCCGTCATCTCCCACATCCCTCAGCAGGTTCGTGATGTTTGCGAGGGCTACGTCCCACCTCGGCGTCTCATTGACGTGGAATACGACTCTCAGCCTGCTCACCGGGTCTTCTTCACCCCCTCTCGAGCTATAGCGATCTTTCCGGTCCTTACGAATTCCTTTATCCCGAACGGCTTTATGAGCTCGACGAAGGCGGCTATCTTCTTCTCGTCGCCGGTGATCTCGAAGGTATACGTCTTGGGGCTCGAATCGACCACACGGCCGCGGAATATCTCCGCAAGCCTGAGTGCCTCGGCCTTGTCCTGCTGCTTGGGTGCGATCTTGACCAGGATCATCTCTCTCTCGACATGGTCCACCTCGGTGAGGTCGACGACCTTTATCACATCGATGAGCTTGTTGAGCTGCTTGGTGATCTGTTCGATTATCAGGTCGTCGCCCGTGGTGACGATGGTCATCAGCGAGATGTTCGGGTCGATGGTCTCGTCCACGGAGAGGCTCTCTATGTTGTAACCGCGGCCGCTGAAGAGCCCCGCGACCCTCGACAGGACACCGAACTTGTTTTCAACGAGTACGCTTATCGTATGTCTCATGGTCTTTAAACCCCCTATTTGACCGCCCGGAGCTTCTTCGTCTTCTTCTCTTCCGCTTCTTCTCCCAGGATCATCTCGTCTATGGCCGCACCGGCAGGCACCATCGGGAAGACCTTCTCCCTCCAATCGACGACGAAGTCCATGAAGACGGGCCTGTCCTTCACCTTGAGGGCGGCCTTTATTACGGGTTCCACCTCCGAGGGCTTCACGGCCCTGAGCCCCACTGCACCGTATCCCTCTGCAACCTTGACAAAATCGGGCACCGTGTCGAGATGACTGCAGGAATAACGCTCCTTGAAGAAGAGTTCCTGCCACTGCCTCACCATTCCGAGGTACTGGTTGTTGAGTATGGCGACCTTTACCGGCAGCTTGTAGAGCACGCAGGTTGCGAGTTCCTGGATGTTCATCTGTATGCTGCCGTCTCCGGCTATGTCGATCACCGTCTTTCCGGGGTGGGCCAGCTGTGCGCCCATTGCAGCCGGAAAACCGTAGCCCATGGTGCCGAGGCCGCCCGAGGTGAGCAGGGTGCGCGGCTTGTCGTATTTGAAGAACTGGGCGGCCCACATCTGGTTCTGTCCCACCTCTGTCGATATTATAGCGTTGCCCTTCGTCAATTCGTACAGCTTTTCAACGACGAACTGGGGCTTTATGACCGTGTCACTGTATGCGTAGCTCAACGGGTGCTCCTTCTTCCACTGCCCGATCTGCTTGAGCCAGGCCTTGCGTACCGGCTCCCACTGGGCCCTGTCCTCCTCTTCCTTCAATTCACTGAGGAGGGACTTCAGTATCCGCTTCGCGTCACCGACGATGGGTATGTCGACCCGCACGTTCTTCCTTATGGACGTGGGGTCTATGTCTATGTGGATGATCTTTGCATGGGGTGCGAAGTCCTTGACCCTTCCCGTGACCCTGTCGTCGAACCTGATGCCCACGGCCACCAGCAGGTCCGACTCCTGGATCGCCTTGTTGGCATAGTATGTACCGTGCATGCCGAGCATGCCGAGTGATAGCTCGTGGGTGCCGGGAATGTCGCCGAGTCCCATCAGGGTCATCGTGACCGGCAGGCGCGCGTACTCGGCAAGCTCTCTCAGCTCCTTGCTCGCGTTGGAGAGCACGACTCCTCCGCCTGCTATGATGACGGCCTTCTTCGCCTTGTGGATGGTGCGTGCCGCCTGCTTAATCATCCACTTGTTTCCCTCGTATGTGGGATTGTAACTGCGCAGGCTTACATGCTCGGGCCACTTGAATGTCGTCTTGTCGCTGGTGACGTCCTTCGGCAGGTCTATGAGGACCGGACCCGGCCTGCCCGTGGTCGCTATGTAGAAGGCCTCCCTCAGGGTCCTGGCGAGGTCCTTGACATCCTTCACGAGGTAGTTGTGCTTGGTGCACGGTCTCGTTATTCCGACTATGTCGGCCTCCTGGAAGGCATCGTTTCCGATCAGTCCAGTCGAGACCTGTCCTGTCAGGACGATGAGCGGGACCGAGTCCATGTAGGCAGTGGCCACACCGGTCACGGTGTTGGTCGCTCCCGGCCCAGAGGTGACGAGGGCGACTCCGGGTCTTCCCGTGGAGCGTGCGTATCCGTCGGCTGCATGCACAGCCCCCTGCTCGTGCCGTGTCAGGATCACCTGCAGGTCCTCGTTGTCGTAGAGGAGGTCGAATATGTTCAGGACGACGCCCCCGGGATAGCCGAATATGTGCTTGACCCCTTCCCTCTTCAGGCATTCTATCAATATTTCCGCACCTGACATCCTCATCTTCTCATCTGCTCCTTGTGAATATCTTTATTGGTTTTCGATTCAGTCTTAAATATTATCATACATCGTCTCATTCTTTCCAGCCGTACCTGCCTACAAGGGGTACGAAGACACAGGGCGTGTGGTGTTCCTCGGTGATCCCGCCCTCTCTCTTACGGAGCCTTATCAGCTGCTGGCTGAATCGTGCCCCGACCGGGGCGACGAGTATCCCGTTGTCGGCGAGCTGTTCCCTGAGGGGCGCGGGTACTTCCGGCGTGCCGGCCGTTATGATGATCCTGTCGAAAGGGGCCTTGTCTGGCAGCCCCTCGGTACCGTCACCTATCATTATATGTACGTTGTCATAGCCGAGTCTTTCGAGGCGCTCCCGGGCCTTTACCGCCAGGGGTTCCACGCGCTCGACGGAATAGACCTCAGCAGCCAGTTCCGCAAGTATCGCCGCCTGGTATCCAGAGCCCGTTCCCACCTCGAGCACGCGCTCATCCCCCTTCAGCTCGAGCAGTTCCGTCATCACGGCGACCATGTAGGGCTGCGAGATGGTCTGCCCGTTGCCTATCGGGAGGGCCATGTCATCGTATGCCTTGTGCTGCAGGGATTCGCCGACGAAGAGGTGGCGCGGCACCTTCAGCATCGCCTCGAGCACGCGCGCGTCCCTGATCCCCCTCGGGACGAGCTGGGTCTCGACCATCAGCCGTCTCAGCTCTTCGTAATCGGTCATTGAATCCTCGCGAGAACCGCCCGTGCCGCAATGACCCCTGAAGCAGAGGCCTGGATGAGTCCGCGGCTGACCCCTGCGCCGTCACCTATGGCGAAGAGGTTTTCTACCTCGGTCTCGAGCTCCTGTGTCAGCTTTATCTGCATCGAGTAGAACTTGACCTCCACACCATACAGCAGGGTATGCCTCGAGTTGACACCCGGGGCTATGCGGTCAAGCGCCTCCATCATCTCGAGGATGTCCGTGAGATACCTGTAGGGCAGGACAAAGCTGAGGTCTCCGGGGGTGGTATCCTTGAGTGTGGGTTCCACTATGCCTGAGGCTATCCGTTCAGGGGTCGAGCGCCTGCCCCGCCTGAGGTCTCCGAGGCGCTGAACGATGACGCCCTGCCCGAGGAAGTTTGCAAGCCTGGCGATATACCTGCCGTAGGATATGGGCTCTTTGAACGGCTCAGTGAAGTACGTGCTCACCAGGAGGGCGAAGTTCGTGTTGCCGGTCTTGCGGCGCGCATAGCTGTGGCCGTTCACCGTCCAGACTCCCTTGAGATACTCCTTGACGACCTCGCCGTAGGGGTTGACGCAGAAGGTCCTGACCCTGTCGTCGAACGCCTTCGAGTAATAGACGAGTTTAGGCTCATAGGTGACGGATGTGAGCGGTTCCATCACGGATGCAGGCACTTCGACCCTCACGCCCACGTCCACGGCGTTGTTGAGGAGTGTCAGTTTCAGCCTCTTGGCCTCCCTTTCGAGCCATCTCGACCCCTCGCGGCCCGGGGCCGACAGGATGAACCTCCCGGCGTACTCCTCCCCGCTGATCAGCTTCACTCCGGTGGCGCGCGTGCCGTCGGTGAGTATGCGTGTCACCTTCCTGTTGAAGATCACGTCTATCTTCTCATCTATGTAAATGCGCATCCGTTTCAGGAGTTCCCTGCAACGCTCTGTCCCGATGTGTCTTATCATCGTGTGGATGAAGAGCAGGTCGTTCTTGGATGCAAGGTTCTTGATCCTCTCGATCTCGTCCGAGGCCTCGCCGAATATCTTCTCAGGGGCGCCGTATCGCCTGTATACGTCGTCGACGTAGCTTATGAGCCCCTCGATCGTCTCCTTCGGCATGTATCTGGAGAGGTGGCCTCCCACCTCCGAGGAGAGGCTCAGTTTGCCGTCACTGAACGCCCCTGCCCCGCCCCATCCGCTCAGCAGGTCACAAACGGCGCAGGACGCGCAGGAGCTCTTTCCGTGCATGAGCGGGCAACTCCTATCGTCGATGTCACTGCCCTTCTCGACGAGCAGAATCTTCAGCCCGGGTGCCTCTTTCAGCAGCTCGAGCACCGCGAAGATGCCGGCCGGCCCGGCACCTATGACTATTACGTCGTAGATGTTCTCTGTGTCAGGCAAGGTCCCTCCAGTTCTCCTTGAGGTATGTGAGCGCCTCATAGTTGGTCAGGTCGAGGTGTATGGGCGTTATGGATATGTATCCGTTGGTGACGGCGTCGAAGTCCGTGTCATTGCCTTCCTCCCACGATGGTGTGCCCCCGCCTATCCAGAAGTGTCTCCTTCCCCAGGGGTCGAAGGTCTCATGGATCGCATTGTCATACACCCGCTTGCCCTGCCTGGTGAACTTGACCCCCTTGACCTCGGCTTCCGGCAGGTCCGGCACGTTCACGTTCAGGAGCGTATCAGGCGGAAGCCCGCCGTCGAGGACAAACCTGACGAGCCTCCTGGAGAAGCTCGCAGCGGTCTCGAAACATATCCGCCGGTCCTTGGTGAGGATCGTGGAGACCGCCACCGAGGGGATGCCGAATATCGTACCCTCGATAGCGGCTGAGACGGTTCCGGAGTAGGTGATGTCGTCTCCGAGGTTCGCACCGCGGTTTATGCCCGATATCACCATGACCGGTCTCTCGGGGAGCACCTTCTCGACAGCCACCACTACACAGTCGGTCGGTGTGCCGTTCACGGTATAAATCCTTTCTTCAACCTCCTCGACCCTGAGGGGACGGTGCATGGTGAGGGCGTGGCTGACGGCGCTCTTCTCCCTGTCGGGCGCCACGATGTAGGCGTCTGCGATCTCCTTCATAGCCCTGTACAAGGCCGCCAGGCCCTCGGACTGTATCCCGTCGTCGTTGGTAACCAGGATTATCGGCATGACCGGTTCACCTCCAGAATGATAGGTCCCTTCCAAGGAACTCTTCAAGCCTGCGCGTGTCTTCTCTTACATGTTCGTTTATGCGCTTGCGGACGTCTTCGGGTATCGCGTCCTTTTCAGCCCCCTTGGTGTTGAACCTCTTGATCCCCTCGCTGACGCCGAGCCTGTTGAGTACGGACTTCAACTTGAGGAGCCTCAGTCTGCGGAGCAGGTCTCCTGTGCCGGTTATCAACTTCTCTACCATCATGTTCCGCGGTTCCCTGAACTGATTGTACTTCTCGTAGACACTCTCCGGATAGAACTCCTCGACCCCCAGGAAGTCATAGACCTCCTTTAGGTATGCCTTCGGGTCCTTCCTGAGGTCCTCGAACAGGAGGACGAGTATCCTGTCGCGGTCGAAGAACTCGAGATACCTCGACAGGTGCCTCCAGTAGAGGATGTTGTCGAGGAACTCCGCCTCCTCCTCGATCACTGTCTTCACGTCCTTGTCGGTGTATCCCCTCGACAGCCACAGATTGTATAGGGAATATACCTGCTCCGGGGGGTTGCGGAGCGAGGCTATGAGCTTGATGTCCGGAAAGTGCCTGTATATGCGTCCTGCCGCCTGCGGCGAACTCAGATAGGTGGGAGATATGTCTCCGGCACACTTCTCTCCGCGGCGGCCTTCGAAGAACTTCTCGTACCAGCCGATCCCCTTGTCGTAGTGGTGACTGAAGAACATCAGTTCCTTCTCGTCTGGAAGGAAGATGTCGGGATGTTCCTTGAGCACCCTGTACAGCCAGGTGGTCCCGGCACGATATGTCCCGATGCATAGAAAGTTAGGTCCCATAAGAGAGTACGCTGCTGGTCAAACAGACGACCCGAGGCCTTTGCCGAGCATCAATCTGCAGCAAATACGCCGGACAGGGTTTGGTCGTACGGTGTCATTTTATTATACCCCATGGGAGGACGGTCTGTATACATGAGCGGAACGGCGCCGTAGGGCTCGCAGCGTCTCATTTCAGGCACGCCCTCTTCACGTGCAGTATCCTCTGGATCACGGTCAGGTGGGTCAAGACGAAGAGAACCCAGAGGACGGGCAGGAAGTAGCCGGTGAAACAGGCCACCGAGATGAGGATTATCCGTTCGGGTCGCTCCATTATGCCGGTATGGCAGTTCCTGCCGAGTGCTCCGGCACGCGCCCTCGCATAGCTGATGAGGAACGCTCCCACGAGGGCCCCGATGCTGAGAAAGACACCGGTCTGCTCTTCCTGTAGCATCATGTACCATGCGATGGCGAGAAAGAGGAAGGCATCCGAGTAGCGGTCGAGCACGGAGTCGAGAAAGGCCCCGAAGTCGGTGACCTTTCCGTTCGTCCTCGCCACCACCCCGTCGAGGACGTCAAAGGCCCCGCCGACCAGTATCAGCACCCCCCCGGCCTTCGGATTGAATGGAATGGTCACAGCGGCTGCAACCGTGATGAGGAAGCCTGATGTCGTGAAGAAGTTCGGGGTCAACCGTATCCGTCTTGCGATGGGCTCCAGCGGTTTGTCAAGGAAATGTCCCAGCTTTGCACTCAGCATGCCTTCAGTCTATCCTTATGTTCCTTGCCGTCTCTCTCGACCTCTTCGGCAGTACGACCCTGAGGATTCCGTCCCTGAGTGTCGCGGTTATCGCTCCGGCGTCGACGCCTTCTGGAAGGAGAAAAGACCTCTTGAAAGCACCGTAGGAGCACTCGACCATGTGGTACTTCCCGCCGCCCTCCTCCGGGGACAGGGCGTGGACATGAGGCCTGTAACCCTTTATCACGAGCGTATTGCCCTCTACCTTGATATCGAGCCCCTTCTCGTTCACCCCCGGAATCTCCGCGTTCACGACGAACTCTTCATCCGTCTCGTAGATGTCGACGCGTGGAGACCAGGAGACGGACCCGCCCTCCCCCGTCGATTCCATCTCGACAAGGACGTCCTCGAAGAGTCTGTTGACCCTCTCCTGTATGGATATCAGGTCTCTTATGGTCCCTTTCTTTCCTCTCACCGCTTCCCCCCTCGACCGTGTAAACCACAGCTGATTACAGGGATAATTTTAACCTAACCCGGTCGGTTTATGATACCTGAAACGGTACCGGCTCTCACAGAAGACCTACAGTGACTTCAGTCCTTCTGCAAACTCTCTCGTATTCAGCCTGTCCACTACGGTATAGTTTATATGAGAGCTTATCAGCGCTTCAAGCCCTGCCAGGACCTCAGCGGACAACCTGAGCCTCTTGACGGTTTCCGGTCCGGTCCTCAGGAGGTAATTGTAGACCCTCTGCACAGGGGGGCTGAGTTCCATGAACCCGCCGGAGAATCCTGCACAACCGCTGCAGAGCGTGCTACCTTCGCTGAAGTAGAACCTCCCGGCCGGTTTGCCGCATCTGGGGCACACGCCCACCCTGGGTGCATACCCCGCGATCGAGAGCAGCTTGAGCTTGTAGAAGGTCAAGTGGAGCGGATTTTCCGGCTCCTGTTCGAGGGACGCAAGCAGGTTGAGCAGGAGCGGAAAGGCCTTCCTGTTGGGCTCCCTCTCGGGTAGCAGCTTCAGTGTCAGCTCGAAGGCCTCCGATATCCTTAGGAAGGCTGTCGTGGACTCCCTCAACATGTTGAATGGCCTCACTATGTCGGACTGTGTCAGCCGCGGCAGGGCCGTATGCTCTTTGCCGAAGTAGCCTATCCTCGCATACGTGAGGGGTTCGAGGCTGCTTCCGAACCTGCTTCCGACCTTCCTCGGGCTCTTTGCATAGAGGCTCAGCACGCCGCTGCACGGCGTGAGGTAGGTTACGATCAGGTCGGCGTCGTGGTGGGGCCTGTTTCTCAGGACGATACCCTTTGTCTTTTTCAACATTATCCGGATTGAAGGTCTGCGCCGCCGCACTCCCCTCCAGGTGCGCTACATGATGTTCCCGAAGTCTTCGGGTTTCAGATTTTTCAGCCATTCCTCCAGCTCGTCGGTATGCCTTTTTTCGAGTATGTCGTCTTCGACGAATATCGGCACATGTAGCCTCAAGGCTATGGCAACGGCGTCACTCGGCCTTGAATCCACCGGAATCTCCTTTGTGCCGTCATGCAGGTAGAGGCTCGCGTAATAGGTGTTGTCTATTATATCGGTGACTACTATCCTCGATATTCCCACATTCAGGGTCGTCAGGATGTTCTTCAGCAGGTCGTGGGTCAGTGGCCTCGGCGTTATGACGCGGCCGAGGGCGAGGGCTATGGAGTCCGCTTCCGGTTTCCCGATCCAGATCGGCAGGGTCTGGTTCCCCTCTATCTCCTTGAGCAGAAGGATGTACATGCCGCTTCTCGGGTCGAACAGCAGTCCTTCCACCTTCATCTGGATAAGCATCAGCGGTACCCCAATTCCCTCAAGGTTCCGGTCTTCTTTCTCCAGTCCTTCTTGACCTTAACCCAGAGGTCCATATAAACCTTCGTGTTGAGCAAATCCTCTATCTCTCTCCTTGAGGCGATCCCTATAGCCTTGAGCATCGCTCCCCTCTTACCTATTATTATACCTTTTTGGCTCTCTTTTTCAACATAGATGTTTGCGTTGATAACGACCATATTCTCTTTCTCTTCCCATTGCACCACCTCGACCGCTACCGAGTAGGGTATCTCCTCCTCCGTCAGGCTCATTATCTTCTCACGTATTATCTCGGCCGCCATGGATCTCTCGAGCTGATCCGTGAATATGTCGTCAGGGTAGTACTTCGGGCCTTCCGGCAGGTATTCGATTATCTTGCCGAGGACGATGTCGAGGCCGTCACCTTTAAGGGCGGAGACGGGTATTATTTCGTTGAATGGATGGAGGGCTGAGTATCTGTCTATGACCGGGAGTATCTCCGCTTTCGGGACGGTGTCGATCTTGTTTATCAGGAGGAAGACCGTCAGGTTCTTTCTCTCCTTGAGCAGGTCGGTTATCGCCTCCTCCTCTTTGCGTGGCATTCTCGGTTCGACCACGAGGAGGACTATGTCGACCTCCTTGAGGCTATCCATCGCCTCCTTCATCATGAACTCGCCGAGCCTCTCCATCGGCCTGTGTATGCCCGGCGTATCGATGAATACGATCTGTGCCGAGGGAGTCGTCTTGACACCGACTATCCTGTTTCTCGTGGTCTGGGGCTTGTCCGTCACTATGGCGACCTTTTCCCCGAGGATGCTGTTGAGCAGGGTGGACTTGCCCACGTTGGGCCTTCCCACTATGGAGACATATCCTGAACGGAAGCCCGGGTCAGGAGAGTCTTTCAACGGCTTCTCCGATCCTTTCCACGGCCTTTCGGATGTTCTCCATTGACGTGGCGTAAGAGATCCTGATGAATCCCTCGGCCCCGAATGCGCTGCCGGGCACGAGAGCGACCTTGGCCTCTTCGAGGAGATAGAGTGCGAGGGACGAGGAGTCCCCTATGGTCCTGCCGTCAAGGCCCTTGCCGATGATTCCGGAGACGTTCGGGAATACATAGAAGGCGCCGGTCGGCATACGGCACTGCATCCCCTCAATGCGGTTGAGGGCCTCGACGAGGAACCTCCTCCGCCTGTCAAACTCCTCCACCATGGTCCTGATAAAGTCCTGGGGCCCCCTCAACGCCTCAACCGCAGCCCACTGGGCGATGGATGCGGGGTTCGACGTGGACTGACTCTGTATCTTGGTCATAGCCTTCACGACATCCCGAGGTCCTGCGGCGTAGCCGATCCTCCATCCCGTCATGGCGTGCGACTTCGATAGGCCGTTCACCACTATGGTGAGCGCCTTCACCTCCGCGGACAGGGAAGCGATGCTCGTATGCTCGGCGCCGTCGTAGAGTATCTTCTCGTATATCTCGTCGGAGATTATATATATGCCGTTCTTCACCGCCACCTCGGCGATCGCCTCGAGCGTGGATCGGTCGTAACCGAGACCGGTGGGGTTGGAAGGGTAGTTCAGGATGATGGCCTTCGTCCTCCCGCTGACATGCTCCTTCAATTCGTCGGGGTCGAGCATGAAATCGTCCTCCTCGCGTGTCCTGACAAAAACAGGCGTTGCGTCGTTCAGGAGCACCTGTGCAGGGTACGAGACCCAGTACGGCGAGGGGATGACAACCTCGTCACCCGGGCTCAGGAGGGCTTGGGCTATGTTGTAGAGGCTGTGTTTTGCTCCGCACGAGACGATGATCTCGTCGCTCTCATACGAGAGGCCGTTGTCGTTGCGGAGTTTCTCGGCTATTGCATCCTTGAGCTGCGGGATGCCTCCGACGGGGGTGTATTTTGTGTGTCCCTCCTTTATCGCCCTCATGGCCGCATCCTTTATGTTGTCGGGCGTATCGAAGTCCGGTTCCCCTACACCGAAACTGATCACGTCGATACCCTGCGATTTCATCTCTTTCGCTTTCGTGTCCATAGCGAGTGTGGGGGAGGGTTTTACCCTTTTTGCTCTCTCCGATAACATCAGAAACCTCCGGTGTGGTCTTTATTTTTCCGGTCCTTGCCGCAACCTCATCTATTATAGATAAGAAGCTTCCAAAATGAAAACCTGCCACACCCTCACACGGCGTTCCGTCTGAATTCTTTCAGTGAAAAATGCCATAATATATACCACTGCGCGGTGACTGCCGGGTTGTAAGCAGGCCGACATGGTGTGGTTGATCTTTACGGTTTCGGTACATTCATCACCTGAATGACTGCAGTATCGTGTCGCTGCAAAACCGGACTCGACCCGTTGCCTTCACGGACAAGGGCGGTGCGGAATGAATCGGCCGCCCGCATCGGGTTGATGTCGAGGGGGGCGGTCCAGACAATAATGCTTTGGTGCTCTCAGTGAAGACGAAGAAGATACTCTTATCGACAGGTTTATGCATCCTTGCAATCCTTGCCGTCGGGGCGTTTTTCTACGCGAGATCCCCCTACATGTCGAATCACCTCAAGAAGACGATCCTTCCCGAACTCTCCCGTGTCTCGGGTCAGAGGATCACAACAGAGAGGATGTACGTCAACCTCTTTCCCCTGTTCCTCGGGGTCGAGGGGCTGCGCGTATCCGATGGAGACGGCGCCGAGGTGCTTTCGGCGAGGAAGGCGAGGTTCTACGTCGGGCTCCTGCCCCTTCTGCGCCGCGAACTCTATGTTCCGGTCGTGACCGTCGACGGCCTCCGGTCTGCTGCGACATTGCGGTCGGCGGAGGCGCTGGCCGGCCTGATCGCGGCAGGGGGGCCGCAAAGAAAGGGTGCGGGCTGGCGAGTGAAAATCGGCGCAGTGCTCCTGAAGGATGCATCGATGAGGCTCTCCGACCCCGAAAGGGGACTCGTTTTCTCCCTCGGCAAAGTCAGGGCCGAGGTCAACCTGAAACGCAGGACCCTGAAGTTGAAGGACTCGGAGATAATGTTCGCGCGCGAAGAGAGGGAGGTGATCAGGGGAACACTGGACTTGCTGATGTCGGTCGCCGATGGAGGCGTGCGCCTGAAGGGCCTCGGTTTCAGGAGCAGGGACTCCTCGCTGGACCTGGCTGGAGAATTCAGTGACGGGGCCTTCAAGGGGTCGGTGAAGGCGGACCTCTCCGTGGGGTTGTTGTCTGACATATTCATGCTGAAGGGGAAGAGGACCGGCAACATAGCGGCAAGGGGAAGTGTGCGCTGGGAGGCAGGGGATTCAGGCAGCCGCCCACCGGACTCCGTACCGGCGTTTCTCGACGGACTCTCTTTCGACCTCGACGTAGAAGGGGGGCTCCATATCGAAACCCTCATGGAACTCCTCAAGCAGAAGGTCCCGCTCCGGGGCTTCACCGGCTTTTCCGGGAAGGTCAGAGGCCCTGCACTGAGTCCCGTGGCGGAACTCGACGCCGACATGAAGGGAGGCTATATCTACGGCGTCGATGTTGAGAGCGTGAAGTGCAAGGTCTTCTACGAGGACAGGACACTGCGGTTTAGAGACGGCAGGGTCTCGGCGTACAACGGCAATGCCTCCGTAGAGGTGAGCATCCAGCTGTCGAGGCCGACCAGGTTTTCCCTGAAGATAGAGGCTGATGCCCTTGACAGCCGCGATGTATTGAGGCTGATCAAGTGGGACCCGGGGCTGCCGCCCGGCAGTGTATCGGGCATCCTCGAGTCGGAGGGGCGGAGGTTTGAACCCAGCGGGACCTTTCGGTTCACGGCGTTTCCGGCAGGGGGGGAGGCCGAGTCGCCTGAAGGGTCTTTCGTAAAGAAGATCAGGGAGGCGAGCGGCTCCTTCCGGATGAAGGAGCGCGTGCTCACGTTGAAGGACATAGAGGCGTCGTCCGGCAGGACGAGGCTCGAATCTGCCGGATACCTCGATTTCAACAACAGGACCTTGAGCCTGAAGGCCGTCGCCTCATCAGACGAGATCGACGAGGTGTATTACAGGGAGGGAGTGATAAGCGGAACCGGCCGTTTCGAGGGCACGGTCACCGGGTCTCTCGACGATCCCGTCGTATCCGGCAACATAAGGCTCTGCAACTTCCACTATCTCGAACGGCCCTTCGGATGTCTCGACGCCGTCATATCGTACAGGAAGAGGGGGTTGGAGATCGAGGGGCTCGAGGGGAGGCTGAACGGGACCACCTATTCGGCGGAAGGCACCGTAGAGACCGCCGAGACCGAGCTCTTCGCATTCAAGGACCCGGTGTTTTCCATCCGGGGTACTTTCTCGAGGCTGCGGATCGATACCCTGGATGAATGGATCGCGGTCAGGCCCCCCGGTTCGGACACCTCCGGGATTGCCGCCTGGGCCGGGGGTCTGCTGTCGGGGAGCTTCAGGGTCGGCGGTCCACTAAAGGCCCTCGTCCTGACAGGTCATGCTACAAGCGAAGAGCTGAAGATAAGAGGCATCGATGCACGGATCGAGACGGATTTCAGGTACAGCGGCAAGGGGGTCGGACTCACGGGCTTCTTCCTCGCAAAGGGGGACTCGTTCCTGAAGGGTAATCTCTCGGTCCTCTCGGACGGAACCTTGAAGAGCGGGGACCTTGCAGTCTTTCTCGTCCCGGCCGACATCTCGCGTAGACTGCCCGGCGAAGTCCGTCTCAAGGGACGGCTGAGGCTTGGAGGTACACTCAGGGCGCCGGAGGGCGAGTTCGACGGCTTATTCGAGGTGGCCGATGAGAGCAGAGCGGCTGCATTCCTCTCGGAGCCCGGTCTGGGCAGGATACGTCTGAGGATGGAAAACCGGGAGATCACCATGCTGGGCGGGTTCTTTAGGGATCAGGTCTCGATAGCAGGCCGGATGAGCATGGATGGAGACCTCCCGTGGAACGTCAAGGTGGATATCCGGGAAGGGTCCTACAACGACGCGATACTCCTGTTCCTCAGGGACGTCCCCGAGGACCTATTCCTCTCGCTGAGGGGCGAGGTGGCACTCTCTGGGACGAGGCGAACCATTGTCGGCAGTGTGCTGTTGAAGAGCCTCAAGCTCAACCTCTACGGGCAGGACTTTACGAACACCAAGGATCTCATGCTGAAGATCGACGGTACCAAGGTCACGTTCGGCTCCTTCAGCCTCAGGACCGGTCTGGCCGCCCTGAGTGTCAGCGGTGACATAGACCTCGACAGGGGGTATGACCTGACCATGAGCGGAAGGGCCTACCTGAGCCCACTCGAGGGGTTCATACACGGTCTCGAATACATAAGGGGCTATTCGGACTTCGTCCTCGCAATAAGCGGCGACTGGCTTGATCCCGTGGTCAGCGGCGGCCTCTCCATCGAGGAGACGTCGTTCGCCGTACGCGGAATCCCGAACAGGTTCTCTTCCATAAAGGGATATGTCTATATCGACGAAAACAGGGTGGTCCTCGACACTCTCTCTGGAAGGTTTGCATCCGGAGAGGTGAGCCTCAAGGGTGTCGCGCAGTTGAAGGGCCTGAGGCTCGAGTACTACCACCTTGAAGGCATTGTGAAGGATGTCTACCTCTACCTGCAGGAAGGGGTCTCCTTCAAGCTCTCCGGCGACCTTGTGCTGGCGAGCAAAAGGGATGGTGTATATCTCATCGGTGACCTCAGGGTGTTGAAGGGAAGGTATTCAAGGAATATCGAGTGGAGGAGCTGGATACTGAGTGCAAAGAAGCCCCCGCTGCAGAAGAATCAGTACGGCATCCTCGACGCCGTTGAGCTCAACATCAACCTCTACGGTGATGAGGACATAATCATTGACAACAACGTCGTGAACGCCCCTGCACGTATAGACCTCGTGATACTCGGCACCCTGAAGAGTCCCTCTCTGATAGGACGCGTGGAGCTGAAAGGCGGAAAGATATTCTTCAGAAACAATGAGTTCACCATAATCAACGCAAGTGCCGACTTCACGGACCCGATGAGGATAAATCCGTTCTTCGAGATAGTTGCGAGGACGAGGGTGAAGGAATACCGGATACACCTCTCCCTTGAGGGCTACGTCGACCAGTTCAACCTCTCCCTCACATCCGAACCCATGCTCGACGAGATAGACATACTGAGCCTGCTGACGGTCGGAGAACTCGGCACCAAGCTCAAGGGGTTCGAGGGCGGTATCGGCGCGTCCGAGGCTGCATCGTTTCTGACCGGAAAGCTTCAGGAGACGATAGAGGAGCGGTTGAGAAACATCACCGGCTTCGACAGGATACAGGTCGAGCCCTATGTCTCCGAGATCACCGGCACCATAGGTCCGAAGGTGACGGTCTCGAAGCGGCTTCTCTCCGACAGGCTGTACGTGACATACACGACGTCGCTCGGCAATGCGCCGGAGCAGTCCCTGAGACTGGAGTTCTTCCTGAGCGACAACATAGCCCTCGTGGGTGAACGTGACGAACTCGGCACACTCGGTGCCGATTTGAAATTCAGGGTGGAGTTCAAGTGATATCATGAAGGTGCGTGGATGAGAGTATCCAGACGATTCAGGCAGCGTTATGCTTCTGCCGCGGGCAGGGGCGTGGATTCCGCCTCGTCCATCTACATGGTGCTGCGGCTGCTCGTCGTGCTCTGCATATCGGTCGCTGTCTTGCACGGTGTGGAGGCTCACGCCGAGGAACGGTCCTTATATGTGGAAAAGATAGTCGTCAGCGGACTGGCCTCCTGCAGCCGGGAGGAACTCCTGTCATTGATGGGTATACACAGGGGGCTCGTGGACGTTAAGACAATAGATGACGGCATAAAACGCGCCTTCAGAAAGGATATCTTCGAGGATATATCGGTGGAGTACGCGGACCGGACCCTCTTCATAAGGGTGCGGGAGCGCGACTACATCGACAAGGTGGTGGTCTCGGGCAACAAATACTTCTCGGCCGGGGAGATAAGGGAGAGGTTCATGTTCAAGGAGGACGACCTGATGCGCTACGACCTCCTGGAGAAGGCGAGGAAGGAACTGGAAGAATCGCTTAGATTGAGCGGATTTCCGTCTGCAGAGGTCTCGCTGGCCGTTGAGAGGACACCGAGACCCTACAGGGTCAGGGTAAGGCTCCGCCTTAACGAGGGGCCGCCGCTCGTCATAGAGAAGGTCGAGATCGTGGGTGCTGACGGCTGGCTCCGCCAGCGTATGTACATTGAACCCGGGGATATATACGACGTTGAAGAGATAAAGAAAGACCTCGGCAGGATCAGGGAGTACCTGAAATCGAAGGGATATCTCAACCCTGCAGTCGGCCCTTTCACCTTTTCAGACGGACTGCTCACCGTCCTCGTTCACCCGGGAAAGAAGCTGAAGATAGTGATAAACGGAAACGAGGAGATAAGCACTTCCAAGATACTCAAGATAATGCCTTTCAGAGAGGCGGAAGAGGTCACGGATGAGCTGATAGAGGAGGTCTCGGCCAAGATCATCTCACTCTACCACGAGAGGGGCTTCATCTATGCACAGGTCGCTCCCTTGAAGGCCGAGGACGAGAAGACGGTCTCCGTCAGCTTCTTCATTTACGAGGGGAGGTCCTACGAGGTCCGGAACATAGAGTTTGAGAACGCATCCATATCCGAGAAGAAGCTCAAGAGCGTCATAAACCTCCAGGAGGGGGCCCCGTACAATCCCGATCTCCTCGATACCGACTCGGAGATAGTGACCGGCCTCTACAGGGCCCTGGGATATCTGGACGCAGAGGTGGTGGACAAGGTGATCAGAATCGACGACGATACCGGTGACGTCGACATAAGATTCGTACTCTCCGAAGGCGGGAGGTTTGTCATCAGCGAGATCGAGGTCGAGGGGAACAGCTTCTTTACCGACGGGGAGGTCAAGGATATCTTGATGCTGAGAAGTGGGGCGCCATACAATGAGATTGATATAATCGACGCGAAGAAACGCCTGACCGACAGCTACAAGGAACAAGGGTTCACGGACGTGAACGTCTCCGTGGACACCAGTCTTTCGGGACAGTCCGTGAAGGTGGTCTTCAGGATCGCGGAAGGCGTGAAGGAGTATTTCGGCAAGACCATAGTCAGGGGCAACAGGTTCACCAAGACAGAGGTCATACAGAGGGAGCTTGTACACAGGGAAGGCGAGCCGTTCAACTACAAGGTGCTCTTGGAAGGAACGAAGCGCCTCTACAGGCTCGGCATTTTCAAGGATATAGACATAAAGCTGCTCGACAGGCAAGACCACACGCGTGACATAGTCATAACGGTCAGCGAGCGCAAGCCCGGGGTGATCGAATTCAGTGTGGGCTACGAGGACTACGAGGGATTGCGCGGCTCCATCGACATAAGCTACAGGAACCTCTGGGGGATGAACCGCCGGATACACCTGAGGGGGGAGCTCAGCACACTCAAGGAGAGATTCGTCCTCGGCTACAACGAGCCGTACCTCTTGGGAAAGGCCGTTGTCTTCAATGCCTTCCTGCTCAACGAGGCACGCACCGAGAAGAGCATCGACACAGGGGAGGTGAGGTACAGGATGAAGAAGAAGTCTTCGGGAATATCCATAGAGAAGAACCTGACGAGGAACATGAAGGCACAGCTTGCCTATGACTTCTCACTCGTCAAGACCTTCGACCTCAAGCCCGACGTCGTGTTGTCGAGAGAGGACGAGGGGACAATCGCCATAAGCGGCATACGTCCCGGCATACTCTACGACTCGAGGGACAACCCTTTCGACCCGAGCAGGGGCGTACTGATCGGTGCATCCCTGAAGGTAGCGAGCACGTATCTCCTCGGAGAGACCGACTTCGTGAAGCTGACGGTCCACGGCAGCGGCTACAGGAGGGTCGGAAGGAGGTTCATCCTCGCACTCTCTCTCAAGGGCGGCGCTGCCCAGGGGTTTGCAGACACGAGGGAGTTGCCCATAGTCGAGAGGTTTTTCCTCGGTGGAAGGAACACGGTGAGGGGCTTCGAGCAGGACACGCTCGGACCCAAGGGCACGGATGGAACGCCGACCGGCGGAAACGCCTTCCTGATGTCCAACGTCGAGCTCAGGGCCTACGTGGGCAGGGGGTTCAGCCTCGTCGGGTTCGTTGACGGAGGAAACGTCTGGAGGCGCACCGCCGACATGGACCTGACCCTCAGGTATACCGCCGGACTCGGCATAAGGTACAGGACGCCGGCAGGACCTATACGTATCGATTACGGATACAAGCTTGACAGAGAGGAGGATGAGAGTGCAGGAGAGGTACACTTCAGCATCGGACACGCCTTCTGACGGCAGGGTTTCACAACCTGTAAGGTACACGCCGGCGGTTCTGCTCGCCTTGACACTGCTGCTCACATTGACGGCTGCGGTGCTCGGGCCGGCAGGGGCCGAGGTGATCGACAGAGTCGTTGCTTTCATCGACGACGAGGCGATCACGCTCGCCGACTTTGAACAATACATGAGCAGTGCGGAGAAGCTGACACCCGGGATTTCAAGGGAGACGGCGATAAACGCCCTGATCAACAGGAGGCTCCTGCTGAGGGCGGCGAAGAGGATCCGCCTGCGCGGAAAAACCGATGATGAAATCATCCAAGAGTATGTGGACATAAAGGTCCGCGTGTTCATAAAGATACCCCCGGAAGAGATAGAGAGGTTCTACAATGAAAACAGGGACCGGTTCGGAGAGACACCGGTGGGGGATGTCTGGGACGACATAGAGCGCCTTCTCAGGGAGAGGGAGGTGAACAGGCGCTTGAGGAAGCACATAGAAAGACTGCGTGAAGAGGCCTACATAAAGATCAATCTCCCACCTTCCTGATCAGGGCGGACTCGTCGCACTCGGGAAACTTGTGGCACCTGAGGCAGTCTCCCCATATCTTCTGCGGCAGTTCCGACTTGTCGATATCGGTGAACCCGAGAGACCTGAAGAAGTCCGGGGTGTAGGTCAGGACGAATATGCGGTCTATACCGAGGCGCTTTGCCTCGGTGATACAGCTCCTCACCAGCCTCTTTCCCGTGCCCTGCCGCTGGGCCTCGGCCTTTACAGCGAGGGACCGTATCTCGGCGAGGTCTTCCCATAGTATGTGAAGGGCGCAGACCCCCACGATCCCGCCTTCGGCTTCACACACGACATGATCTCTCAGGGTCTCGTATATCTCGTTCAGGGACCGGGGCAGCATCTTCTCCCTCTTCGCAAACGAATTGATGAGGCGGTGTATCTCCCTCACGTCACGGGTGCAGGCCTTTCTGATGCGCGGGCGGGTTCGCCTCCCGACTCGATTAGAACTCATACCCTGCCCTTATCGCCTCGAGGTTGTGAGGTATGAGCGCGGAGTGTCTCTCGGAGACGAGGGCCCGGAGCGCCTTCTCGGCACGTGATATGTTCGAAGCGAGGGCCTTTTTGAGAAAGGCACCGAACATCACCATGTTTGCATACTTTATCGAACCGAGCCGTGCTGCCTCAGCGGAGGCCGGCACTCTGAAGACATGAAGGCCGGCGTCGACCGACTGGAGCGTCCTGCTGCAGTCGTCGTCTGATATCAGGGATGAGTCGTAGAACAGGACGCCACCCTTCTTCAGCCTTGAGAGAAACCTGTCGAGAGAGGGCCTGTTGAAGACAACCAGGATATCGGGATTTGTGACCGATGGTGACCCGATGAACTCATCCGACAGGATGACGGTGCAGTTGGCCGTTCCACCTCTCACCTCGGCGCCGTAGGCGGGGAAATACGTGACGTTCTTCCCCTCGAGCATCAATGTATACGCGATCAGGCGGCCGAACAGCAGTATGCCTTGACCGCCGGAACCGGCGATGATGATACCCTTCTCCACTATTGCGATTCCCCGTATCTGTCTATTATCAGCCCGGTCCTGAAAACCGGCTTCATATGTGCCGATATCCAATTCAGTGACTCAACCGGGTCTTTCCTCCACACGGTCGGACATGGTGAGAGTATCTCGATCATGCTGAACCCCCGGCCGTCTATCTGGTACTGGAAGGACTTCCTTATCAGCCTCCTCGTCTCCTTTATCCCCTTTGCTCCGTCTATCGCCGTTCGCGCCACAAGGACGACGTCCTCGATGGTTGCAAGCATCTCGGCAATGCCGAGGGGGTGTCCCTGCCTCTCCGGGTCGCGGCCTGACGGAGTGGTGGTGGTCTTCTGTCCCACGAGGGTCGTGGGGGCCATCTGGCCGCCTGTCATGCCGTAAGTGGCGTTGTTTATGAAGAAGACGGAGAGGTTTTCGCCCCTGTTGGCGGCGTGGACGATTTCTGCAAGACCGATGGATGCAAGGTCGCCGTCTCCCTGATAAGAGAAGACGACGTTGTCGGGCATGACCCTCTTCAAGGCCGTGGCGACCGCAGGGGGTCTCCCGTGTGCGCACTCTATCACGTCGAAATTGAAGTAATCATAGGCAAAGACCGCACAGCCGACGGGTGCTATGCCTATGGTCCTCTCCCTTATGCCGAGTTCGTCGATGCACTCTGCAACGAGACGGTGGACGATGCTGTGTCCGCATCCCGGACAGAATCTGAAGGGGACGTCCTTGAGGCTCTCCGGTCTCTTGAACACCTGCAGCATATGATATTATAGCAGAAGGAGGGCGGTGGTTGGCCAGGAATTTACGGGGCTTCATCCGAGTGGCAGACCACCTTCTTCTTCCCTGACCCCTTGGCCCTGTAGAGGGCCATGTCGGCTCTGTACAGGAGGTCTTTCGCGGTCTTGCCGTCCTCTGGATAACCGGATATCCCGCCGCTGATGGTTATGTTTATCTTGACGCTGTCGTTCCTGTTGAAGACGTTTCCCTCCACCTGTTCCCTGATCCTGTCGGCAAGGAGCAGGGCCTCTTTCTTGGAGGTCCTCGGAAGGATTATAACGAACTCCTCCCCGCCGTATCTTGCGACTATATCCGTCTTTCTCGCTGAATTGAGGATGATCTCGGCCACCTCTCTGAGTATCTCGTCTCCGATCTGGTGCCCGTAGGTGTCGTTTATCACCTTGAAGTCGTCAATGTCGAATATGACGAGGCAGAAGACATCCTTGTAACGCCGCGCCCTCGCCAGTTCCGTCTCGAGTGAGCGGTAAAAGTACCTCACATTATAGAGGCCGGTCAGGTCGTCGGTTATCGACAGCCGTCTCGCCTCTTCAAAAAGCTTGATCTTTTCCACAATCAGGGATATCTGGTTGCCCACGAGAGCCATCATGGAAGCGAGGTCGAAGTCGAAGACCCTTTCGGACCTGCTGGCCAGAAACAGCATGCCAGAGATCGAATTCGACACCTTGAGGGGTATCGCCCCCAGGAATACGATGCCCTCTTTCTTGAGGTGATGAAAGCCCTTGATCTGGTCCTTCTCGAGTATGTACAGGGGCTCGGCGGCATCGAGTATCGACCAGACAAACTCGTCGAGCTCTCCTTCGTTCAACTGCTTCAGGAAGTTCAGCGAGACTCCGGCATGACTCTTGAGTGTAAGGCCGCTGTTGCCGGTCAGCATTATCCAGCCCACACTGAAATCGGTTATCATCAGGACCTTCTCGAGGAGGTCGTTGAATACCCTGTCGATATCATACGAGGATATGAAGGCGCCCGAAAGCGTGTTGATGACCATCAGCTCACGGTTACGTTTCACCAGTTCCTTCTCGACCGTGAGATAGTGTGATACGTCATAGAAGAGGAGACTCAGTATCTCGTTGCCGTCAATGGAGGTGGCCGGGTGGATCGTGACCTCGTACTCGACCTCTCCGATACGCAGCCTGTCCTTGATGTCTTCACACGTATTGAGGCAGTGCTGCACAGAGGGCCAGAATCCCGACAGCTCCTTTATCTCCCTGAAATCCTTGCCTGTCAGGGATGATTCGTCACCTCCCACTATCTCTGCGAAGGCCTTGTTGTAGGCTATGACCCTTCCGGTCCTGTCTATCACCAGAAGGGGGTCCATCACGAAGTTGCACAAGAAGGCGTTCGTCCTTTTCAGCGGCATGTCTTCCGTCAAAAGTTGCTCTCCTCTCCACCCCTTAATTCATCGCGAATCCTTCAAGGGTCGCGGTATCCGCCTCATCTCGGGCTGCGATACGCCGTCGCAGGGCCTTCGGAGGCTCTTGTTTCAGCCGGATTCCCCTCACGACAGGAGTTGACGACGGCAGGGTCTGAGGGCTCACCCTATATAGTTTATTGTAAGGGTTACGCGGGAGATAATCAAGTCTATGCATAGTTTTTAATATATTTTAATCACGAACAGCCCCGAGAGCGGCACTCCACTGTATGGAGTGGCGCTCTCGGGGCACTCCATACAGAGGAGGACGTCACCTCTCCGGGGGTGCTTTCAGCGGCGGATCGAACGGTTAGAGCCCCAACTCGTCCGGCAGGCCGATCCGGCCCAGTACGGCTGTTGCGGCGGCAACGGCAGGGTTCGAGAGGTAGACCTCGCTTTCAGGGTGTCCCATCCTTCCGACGAAGTTCCTGTTAGTCGTGGCGACCGCCCTTTCGCCCTTGGCGAGTATGCCCATGTGGCCCCCGAGGCACGGACCGCACGTCGGCGTGGACACAACGGCGTCGGCGTCTATGAATATCTCGATCAGGCCTTCCTTGAGGGCCTGCTTGTAGACGGCCTGTGTGGCCGGGATGACGATCATGCGGAGATTCGGATTGACCTTCCTGCCCCCTATCACTTCGGCGGCTTCCCTCAGGTCCTCGATGCGTCCGTTCGTACACGAGCCGATGACGACCTGGTCTATGGCTGTATCCGCCAGCTCTCTCGCCGGCCTCACGTTGGACGGCAGGTGGGGGCATGCAACCAGGGGCTCGATCTTCGTACAGTCGTACTCCCTTATATCCACGTATTCGGCGTCAGGGTCTGAGCTGTAGAGGGTGTACTCCCTCTTCGCCCTACCCTTCACGTACGCCTCCGTGGTCTCATCTGGGACGATTATGCCGCTCTTTCCACCCGCCTCTATCGCCATATTGCACATCGTGAGCCTTCCGGCCATGGGCAGTGCCCTGACCACCTCTCCCTCGAACTCCATGGCCCTGTACAGTGCACCGTCGACGCCGATGTCGCCGATGGTGTGGAGAATGAGGTCCTTGCCGCCGACCCACCTGCCGAGGCTTCCGTAGTAGATGAACTTCATGCTCTCGGGAACCTTGAACCAGCACTCACCGGTCGCCATGGATGCAGCCACGTCGGTGGAGCCCACGCCGGTCGAGAAGGCACCGAGGGCGCCGTAGGTGCAGGTGTGGCTGTCGGCGCCTATGACAAGGTCTCCCGGCACCACGTGCCCCTGTTCCGGAAGGAGAGCGTGTTCCACTCCCATCCTGCCGACCTCGAAGTAGAGCTCCAGGCCCTGATCCCTCGAGAAGAGCCTGAGCATCCTGCACTGTTCGGCCGCCTTGATATCCTTCTGCGGGGCGAAGTGGTCCGGTACAAAGGCCACGCGCGCGGGATCGAACACCTTCTCTGCACCGATCTTCCCGAATTCCCTGATGGCTATAGGTGCGGTTATGTCGTTTGCGAGTATGAGGTCCACCCTTGCATTTATAAGCTCGCCGGGCGAGACCTCTTTCCTGCCGGCGTGCGCGGCGAGTATCTTTTCGGTAATCGTCATCAGTTCCTCCACTCTCCCTTGCCCTGCAGTCTGCACGGGTCGGAATGCGCTGCAGGCTCATTGCTTCTGCAGTGCGGGGTGTGATCTATATCCCCTTCTCGGGCTTCCTCTTCCTGCCCTCGAGCTTGTTGAGGGCGTTTACGTATGCCTTTGCAGCGGCAACGATTATATCGGTATCAGAGCCGTAACCCCTGACCGTATGTCCCCCCTCTTTGAGTGTCACCATCACCTCTCCGAGCGCATCCGTGCCGCCGGTGATCCCCTTTATCTCGAATCTCTCGAGGTGGCTCCTTGTCTCCGTGATACCTGCAATCGCTCGGTAAGAGGCGTCCACTGGCCCGTCTCCCTCCTCGGTGCGCTCGACGACCTCGTCCCTCACCTTCAGGCGCACCGTGGCCGTCGGTTTTACGGACGTGCCGCTTGAGACCTTCAGTTCCACGAGGCTGTAGACCTCCGGAACCCTCTTGACCTCTTCTGAGACGAGGGTCTCGATGTCTTCGTCGAATATGTACTTCTTCTGGTCACAGAGCCGCTTGAACCGCTCGAAGGCCGTGTTGAGCTCCTCCTCTCCGAGTTCATAGCCGAGTTCCTTCAGCCTCTCCTTGAAGGCGTGCCTGCCCGAGTGCTTGCCGAGGACCAGCTTGCTCTGCGGTATGCCGACCGTCTCGGGCTTCATGATCTCGTAGGTCGAGCGTTCCTTTAGGACACCGTCCTGGTGGATACCGGCCTCATGGGCGAATGCGTTTGCTCCGACCACGGCCTTGTTGGGCTGAACGACCATTCCTGTGATCTTCGAGACGAGGCGGCTCGTCTTGTATATCTCCTCGGTGACGATGCGGGTCTCGGCGTTGAAGAACCTCGGCCTCGTCTTCAATGCCATGACCACCTCTTCCATCGCGGCATTTCCAGCCCGCTCTCCTATGCCGTTCACCGTACACTCGACCTGCCCAGCGCCTTTCAATATCGCCGTCAGCGAGTTGGCCACCGCGAGGCCGAGGTCATTGTGACAATGGACGGAAATCACCGCCTTGTCGATATTCGGCACCCTGTTCATCAGGTACTCTATGAGCTCTCCAAACTCCTGTGGGATTGTGTAACCGACGGTGTCGGGTATGTTCACGGTCGTTGCCCCCGCCTTTATGACCTCTTCGGTAACCCTGCAGAGGAAGTCACGGTCGCTCCTCGTGGCGTCCTCTGCAGAGAACTCCACGTCGTCCGTAAAACCTCGAGCCTTCTTGACCGCGCTCACGGCCGCCTCTAAGACCTCTTCGCGGCTCATGCGGAGCTTGTACTTCAGGTGGATGTCCGATGTGGCGAGGAACGTGTGTATCCTCGCCGACTCCGCAGGCCTTACGGCCTCTGCGGCCCGCTCGATGTCTACGTCTTTCGCCCTTGCCAGGCCTGCTACGGTGATCCCCTTGATCTCCTCGGCAACCCGCCTTACGGCCTCGAAGTCACCCGGTGACGCAACCGGAAAGCCCGCCTCTATCACGTCGATGTTCAGCCTCGCGAGCTGACGTGCCACGTGGAGCTTTTCTTCCACGTTCATCGACGCCCCAGGCGACTGTTCACCGTCTCTAAGGGTTGTGTCGAAAATCCTTATGTATCTCATCCGAATCCTCTGGCTGTTCTGCCGTGACGCGAGGCGTCACATGATCGCTGCGCCGTCCGTCCCCTTCATCTTTTTCTTCTTCATTCTTCTGTACAGGAGGTAGGCGTTCTCTATTATACCCCAAAGGAGATAGACCATTGCAAAGGAGAAGAGGGCGACCGGGGGATGGACGAGCGTGATTACGATGATGAGCACGAATATGACGAGCGCCCAGAAGGGTTTTCTCTTCTTGAAGTCGATCTCCTTTGCGCCGTGGAACCTCAAGGTGCTTATCATCAGTATTGCAAGTACCACGGTGAGCAACAGTACGGGGATGCTCCTCTCCGGAACATCTCCGGAGATGCTGTGGTGGAAGATCACGAGCGTCGCTATAATTATTGCAGCAGCCGGGATGGGCATGCCTGTAAACGAGAGCTTTTCGGTCGAGTCCATCTGGATATTGTATCGGGCGAGTCGCAGTGCCCCGCATGCAACGAAGAGAAAGGCCGCAGCCGCCCCCACCCGTCCGAACGGGTTCAGCGACCACGTGTAGACCAGTACGGCCGGAGCGACTCCGAATGCAACGAGGTCGCTCAGTGAGTCGAGCTCAACTCCGAACCTCGTGGTACTGTTCGTGAGCCTTGCCACCCAGCCGTCGAGCCCGTCGAAGACGGTGGCGATCAGTATGGCCCACGCCGCCCTCACGTAATCACCGTTCAGTGCTGAGAGCACGGCGTAAAACCCGAAGAACATGCCGCTCAGTGTCAGCCCGTTCGGCAGTATGTAGACGCCTTTCTTCATTCGAGATCATCCCCTTTCAGCGTACAAGGCTGATGCGTTCGAGTATCGTCTCTCCGGGGCCGGAGAGTATCTCGTCAAAGAGCTCGCACGCAGCGCAACCGAGTGCAAAGCAACACACGATGTATCCATGTCGATTCGATATCTCGGCGTGCTTTCTTCAAACAGGCAGCCCGCAAAACCTCGACACCGCCTGTCAGGAGGCGCGGATCCCCTCTGGGTCGGCCGAAGGTGCCTTCATCTCCTTGCCACTATGGTCTCACCTGCTCGGACCCGCTGGCCGACCTTTACGAGTATCTCGACCTCTTCGGGCAGGTAGAGGTCCACCCTTGAGCTGAACTTTATTATACCGTAACGCTCTCCCCTTTTCAGCCTGTCGCCGGGCGCGACCCTGCAGACGGCCCGCCTCGCGACTAAGCCGGCCACCTGTCTGACGAGCACCTTGCCGTACTCCGTGTCGAGCAGCATCGCGATGTTCTCGTTGCTGAGCGAGGCCTCGTCCGTGTATGCAGCGCTGAATCCGCCGGGTGTGTGTTTCACGGTCACTACCTTGCCGTCGCACGGCGCCCTGTTGACATGGACATTGAACGGGGACATGAAGATGCTGATCTGCCTGGCCCTCCCCCCGATATACTCGTCCTCGGTCGTATCGCGCACGACTATCACCTTGCCGTCCGCCGGAGAGACGAATATGTCCTTTCCCGCGGGAACGGCCCTCTCAGGGTCCCGGAAGAAGAAGAGCATGAAGAGGAAGAGTACGAACGGCAACACGGCCGTCCAGGGCCGCCATATCAAGTAGGCGGCGAGGGTGAGGACGGCTGCGGCCGCCACAAAGGGCCAGCCTTCAGGTGCTATTTTCAGCATATATGGATTATATTACAGAAGGCGGGTTAAAAGCCATATGGGATTCGAACTCAAGTTTCAGAAAACTCCGGAGGGTTCTATGGAAAGGGTCAAGCTCGGCAGCACCGATGTCGAGGTCTCGAGACTCGGCATGGGGACGGGCACGGCGCATCCCTCGGGACACTGTGCCCAGGCATTGATGAGCACCAAGGAGTTGGCAGGCCTTCTCCTTTATGCGTTCGATCGAGGCATCAACTTCTGGGACACTGCGGTTCAGTACAGGACCCATCCACACGTCAGGGAGGCTTTGAGAGGGGTGAGGCGCACCGACGTCGTGATCTCCACCAAGCTGACGACATCCGGCCCGAAGGATACGCTGAGGGAGTTCAACTCGGCCCTGAGGGAACTGGGGATCGACTATGTCGACGTCTGCCTGCTGCATGCCGTCAGGACCGAACGCGAACTGCGGGCACGGTCAGGCGCCCTGGATACCCTGCTCAGGCTAAAGGACGAGGGAAAGGTCAGGGCCGTGGGGATGTCGTCTCACGGGCTGGGGGCGCTGAAGGCCGTCACAACGACTCCTGGGATAGATGCAGTCTGGGTGAGGATAAACCTTGCCGGGATCAACATGGATGCCGCTAAACTCGGGATCTACGACAGGGTCGCCGCCGTGCCCTGGGTGAAGAAGACCGCCGCACTCCTGCCGAAGAGGCTGCAGGCAGCGCTGAGGCCGAGCCCTGAAGCGCTGCTCGTCTCTGAGGACGACTGCAGGGAGGTCGAAGAGACGGCCGCAAAGATACACGCTCTCTCAAAAGGCGTAGTCGGCATGAAGGTGATCGCCGAAGGGCAGCTCCGCACAGAGGCGAAGAGGGCCGTGGAGTACGTCAGGGACCTGTCCTTCGTCGACTCCCTCGTGATCGGCATGTTGAACAGGAGGGAGATCGAGGAGAACTGCAGGATCGTCACTGCTGGGGGCGGTACACCGTGTGTGACCGAATGAAACCGTCGGACTAATGGATGTCCGAGCTGAAGTCGTATCTCTCCCTGAGGGCCTCGCCGAGCACGTTGAAGCAGAATGCGGTTATGGATATGGCGAGCCCCGGGTACAGGACCATCCACGGTGCCGAGAGGATGTATGCCCTGTTTGCGCTGACCATGTACCCCCATGTCGGGGTGGGCGGCTGGGCTCCAAGGCCGAGAAAACTGAGTGTGGCCTCTGTGAGGATGTAGCCGCCGAGCTTTATCCCCATCAGCACGAGCGCCAGGGGGATGCAGAGCGGGGCTATGTGCCTGAGGAGTATCCTGAAGTCACTGCACCCTGTAGTCCTTGCAGCATCAACGAAGGGCATCTCCTTGACGGTGAGCACGTGTCCCCGTATCAGCCTCGCAAACGAGGTCCAGCCGACCGCAGAGAGGGCGATCATCACGGTATAGATTCCCGGCGGCAGGACTATCGAGATGGCTATGGCGAGCAGGAGGGAGGGGAACGAGAGAAAGAAGTCCACGACGGTCATCACCACGCTGTCGAAGACCCCGCCGTAATAGCCTGAGACAAGGCCGACGCCGAAGCCGATCAGTGCTGATATGAACGCAGCGGTCACGGCCACTCCGATCGATATCTTGCCTCCGTAAACCACCCTCGCCAGTATGTCCCTCCCCTTGTTGTCCGTCCCGAATGGATGTTCGAGACCGGGCGGCCTCTTTATCGAGTCGAGGTCGATCCTGTAGGGGTCCTCAAGCGGCAGAACCGGGGCGAGCAGAGAGATGGTCAGGAAGCCCGCGACAATGATTATCGAGAGTTTACCCCTTCTTGACATTGAGCCTTATCCTCGGATCGAGGTAGTGGTAGATCACATCAGTAATCAGGTTCACGACGACGAAGACGAGGGTACCCGTTATTATACATCCCATTATGACCGGATAGTCCCTCTTGATTATCCCCTCCATGGTGAACTTCCCTATGCCGTCCCAGCCGAATATGGTCTCCGTGACTACTGCTCCGTTCAGGTAACTGCCGAAATCGAGGCCTATGATGGTGACTATAGGGATTACCGCGTTCCTCAGCACGTGGACCAACTGTACCCTCAGCGCCGACAGCCCCTTTGACCTCGCAGTGGTTACATAGGGCATCCTGAGTATCTCCAGCACGGTCGTCTTCGTGACCCTCGCCAGTGTCGCCGCAGCAGGTATGGCAAGGACAGCGGCTGGGAGGACGAGAAACCTGATACCCCCGGTGCCGGACGGAGGCAGGAGCTTGAGCTTGAGGCTGAATAACATCATGATGATTATCGCACTCCAGAACACCGGGATGCTCAACCCGGAGATCGAGAGGGTGTCGATCAACCTCTCAAGGAACCTCGACCTGCCCCCGGCTGACACGGCCGAGAGGAACCCCAACCCTGTTCCCAGGGGGACGGTTACGAGCATGGCCGCAAAGGCGAGCAGCATGGTGTTTGGAAACTTGCGGGAGATATCGGCCAGCACATCCCTGTTGGTGTAATACGACCTGCCGAGGTCCCCCTTGAGGAGAAGCTTCAGATAACCCGCGTACTGTCCAACGAATCCCTTGTCCGTGCCGAGTTCCCTCCTCATGCTCTCCATCGTCTCAGGATCCGCCCTCTCTCCGACGAGCCCGAGCACCGGATCCCCCGGCAGCGCCTTGAGCAGGAAGAAGGCGAATAGCGTGATGGCGAACATCAGGGGAACGAGTAGCATGAGCCTCTTCAGGATGTATCCCTTGATATCGAGTCCTCCTTGTCTTCGGGTGTTCGGTTGCGGTCTTCGCGAGAGATCACCGTCGAACCGCAGACGAGTCTATCATTATATCGGTGCCCTTGTCCATGCTGTATACCGGGTAGACCCTGCAGCCCTTTATCCACGGCTGTGTAATCACATAGTCGGTCTTGTGCCAGAAGAAGACCCAAGGTGAATCCTCAATTATGATCTCCTCGGCCTTCTGATAGAAGTAGTCCCTCTCCTCTTCATCCACTGCATACTGGCCCTTCTCGATCAATGAATCGACCTCTCTGTTTACGTATCTCACCCTGTTTCCTCCGGGGCCGAGGTTCCTGGAGTGGAAGAGGGGAAAGAGGAAGTTTTCAGGGTCGGGATAGTCGGCCCACCAGCTCAGCCAGAACATGTCTGGCTCCCCCTTGTTCACAGCATCCTTGTAAGCGCTCCACTCGAGCTGCCTTATGTTGACGTTGATCCCCACCCTCGCGAGATATGCCTGGATTATCTCCGCCAGGTCCACGACCTCCCTGTCTGCACTCACGTACATGTCAACCTCCAGATCCTCCAGCCCCTTCTTGCGAATCATCCTCCTCGCCCTCTCCGGGTCGTATTCTATCGGCCTCCCTGTCTTCCACCTCCTGAGCAGGTGGGGGACGGGCCCTTCGGCCAGGCGGCCCCTGCCCTCGTAGAAAGTGTTCAGTATCTTCTCCCTGTCGATCGCGTATGAGACCGCCCTCCTCAGTTCAGGGTCATCGAACGGGGGTCTCGATGAGTTCATGCCGAGGTAGTAGGTGTTCAGCCCCTCGCGGGACAGGATGTACCTGCTCCACTTCTCGTCGTTCTTGAACCTTGCGTAGGCGGTTGCTGGCAAGGCAATGACGTCGAGATTGCCGAGCATGAATTCGGTTACTGCGGTGAGGTCCTCGGCGATTATCCTGTAAGCGATCCCCTTCACCCTGCTCCGGCCGCCGAAGTAGTCGTGCCTCCTTGCGAGGAGCAGTTCCCTGTCGGGCAGCCACTCCTTCAAGGTGAACGGACCGGTGCCGGATGGGCGGCTCGAGAAATCCGCGCCCAGTTTCTCGACCTCTTCACGCGGAACAACATAGGCAGGCGGCATTGTGAGCATGCTCAGAAACGGTGAAAACGGTCTTTTCAGGGTGATCTCGAAGACGTAATCACCCTTTGCCTTGAAGCCCCTCACCTCACCCGCCCTACCCTTCAGAAACTCCTCTGCGCCCTCCACCTTGTCAAAGACCCATGTGTTCGGAGACCTCGTGGACGGATCGAGCACTCGCTCGAAGGAATACTTGAAATCAGAGGCCTTGACCTCTCGTCCGTTCGTAAACCGCACGCCCCTCCTGAGAAGAAACGTATACCGGAGGCCGTCCTCGGATATGCTCCACTTCCGCGCAATGTCCGGGGCTATCCCGAGCCCGTCGTCGAGCCTGACGAGCCCGTTGTATAGCTTGGCTGCGATCGCAGCGCTCGAGACATCGGCTATCAGGGCGGGGTCGAGAGTGGATGGCGAGGCATTCAGCCTGTAGTAGACATACCCTTCGAGACGGTTCGATGATGTGCAGGAGAGGGGCTGGACCACAAGCGCAAGCACGAGCAGGATTCCGCCTATGGTCTTTGCCGGGTCAAAGCTCATGAGAGGATGCCGCACATGCCCTGATGGATTTCTTTACGGCAGAGACCTCCATAGCGGAATACTAACATATGGAAAAAACGGATTTCAACCGCAGCCTCATCACTTCAGGAGGGCTCCGGAATGACCCCCGTGGCCGTCACAGGTCCATGCCGAACATTATGCCGAAGATATCGGCCTTAGACTCGGGCTGCCAGACCTGGACCCCGCTTACGGTTACAGGGTCTGATTTCGTGAACCTCATGCCCTCGTAAAAGAGGCTGGCCCTGAACCTGCTCCACGCGAGTCCTGTTTCAGCGAACCCGGAAGGCGCGTTGCCGGGCTCTACCGTCACGGTCGAGATTCCGATGACGCTCAAGTCGACCTCATTTTCTGTAATCAGTGGGATCTTCACACCGGCCTCGGCAAAGGCCGTGAGCAGTCCTGTGCCGATATACTCGCCGCGGATTCCGAACCTCGTGTAGAGGCTCCACCACGTCTCCTGGTAGCCGATCGCGACGTCCGAATCCTGGATGTCCCGCTGCCACCACCTGTAACCGGCGCCGGCGAACGGTTCAATCCGGAACCTCTCCGACACGACGGCCCTCCAGCCGAGGTCTGCCTCTGCCTTGAGCCCGGCATAGTTCGTATCCGTCTCCACCGCTGTTCCCGACTGGGTCTGCCCGTCATAACCAACGGTTCCGCCGAAGAGTTCGGCCCTGCCGTCGAGCACCAAGGGAGCCGCAGTATCCGGCCCGACAGAGACACCCACGGCATAGATCGGGCCTGATTCCTTCAGCAGTCGTGAGCCGCTGTCATCGTATTCCTCCCAAGTGAAGTTCTCGACCTTCAGGTAGATGCCGGGATCAGCCGCAGGGGCTGGATTGCAGTAAAGGCCCAGGATCAAGACGACGAAGACCATCACGGGTACGCACAGGCTCTTGCCATGTTTCATTATTATCTCCTCCCTCTGCTGAGTATTGGTATTGACAACGGTACAGGCGGTTTCATCCACGGATCACCCTGTGTACGGCCGCTGAAAGCTCCCGCGCTGAAAAGGGTTTCTGGATGAAAGGAATCCCCGGATCAAGGACCCCCTGATGAACGATCACGTTGTCGGTATATCCCGACATGAACAACACCTTGAGTCCTGGCTGTGTCCTGCGCAGCCGCTCAAGCAGCACGGCACCGCTCATCCCGGGCATGATAACGTCGGTTATGAGAAGGTCGGGTCTCAGCCCGTTCACCTCCACAGCCTCCAGTGCCTCACGGCCGTCGGCGGCGAGGGTCACCTCGTAGCCGAGACTCTCGAGCTGAACTCCCACGAGTTCCCGTATCGCGTGTTCATCCTCCACCACGAGCACGTGTCCTGCACCATGCCGAACCTCGAAGTCCGCAGGGCATTCTTGAACAGCCGCCGGGGCGTCATCCGTTTGCGGCAGGTAGATCTTGAAGGTCGTGCCCTTTTCGGGTTCACTGTAGACCCAGATGTGGCCTCCGGACTGTTTGACGATTCCATATACGGTCGAGAGCCCGAGGCCTGTTCCCCGTCCCATCTCCTTGGTGGAGAAGAAGGGCTCGAATATCTTTGAGCGGGTCTCCTTGTCCATGCCTGTACCCGTGTCCGTGACGGCGAGCACGACATAGGGGCCGGGGACGACGCCTGCATGAAGCCTGCCGTATTCTTCGTCCAGTTCCACGTTGGCCGTCTCGATGATGAGTTCACCTCCGTTGGGCATGGCGTCTCTGGCATTCACGGCGAGGTTCATGACGACCTGTTCGATCTGGCCTGCATCCGCCTTTACGAGGCCGAGGTCTTCCGAAAAGACGGTCAGGAGCTCGATATCCTCGCCGATCAGCCTCTTCAGCAGTCCCTGCTGGCCGTCAAGCAGCCTGTTGAGGTCGAGAACCTCGGGCTGCAGGGCCTGCTTGCGACTGAAGGCGAGAAGCTGGTGTATGAGGTTTGCTCCGCGGTGACACGCATCGAGTATCTTGTCGAGATCCTGCCGGAGTGGATCGCCTTCTGAGAGTGTGCCGAGGATGACCTCTCCGTAGCCGAGGACCACGGTGAGGAGATTGTTGAAGTCGTGCGCAACGCCTCCTGCAAGAAGGCCGACGGCTTCCAGTTTCTGTGCCTGGCGGTACTGTTCCTCCAGCCTCGATCGCTCGGTTATGTCCTCGATGGAGAGCAGTATCATCTGTGTGTCGCCGGCCTTGCGGTGAATGCGTCGCGCATTCAACAGCATGATGCGCCTGCCGATATGCTCGAAGTCGTGATCAACCCTGAAGTCGTTGAAGTTCGTGTCGTGCGGCAGGATGTCCTCGAGCAGTTCACGGAGTCTCGGGATGTTCCACTGTCCGTTACCGAGATCGTATATGTACTTGCCGTGGGTCTCCTCCTCGCCGACCTCGAACGTCCGGTAGAACGGAAGGTTTGCGGAGATGACTCTCAGGTCGGCGCTCAGGACGAGGAGTGGTTCGCGGATTGTGGCGACTATGCTTTCAGCGAATTCTCTCGCCTCCTGCAGGGCCAGCTCGGCCTTGCGGGCCTCTGTCCGATCCCTGAAGACGAGGACCACGCCCAGGATTTCACCAGATTCATTCTTGACCGGGGCGCCGCTGTCGGCAATTGGAATCTCCGAGCCGTCCCTCGAGATGAGCAGCGTGTGATTGGCCAATCCCACCACCCGGCCTTCGCGCAGGACCTTCTCAGCCGGGTTTTCGACCGCCCTGCGGTCCTCTTCGCTGATTATACGGAAGACACTATCGAGCGGTCTTCCGAGTGCGTCATTTTTCGTCCAGCCGGTCAGTCTTTCGGATACTGGATTGAGATACTGCACTGTACCGTGCCTGTCGCTGACCATCACTGCATCACCGATGCTCTCGCAGACGGCGTGGAACCACTTCTCGTCCACGTTGGAGGCGTTGTCAGGTTCATGTCGATCTTCCATAACGGTCCCCCTCCCAAGTGCTGGTTGAACTGTAAGGATTAAGGATGCAATGTCGACATCATGCCCGCGGGTTCCCTCCTGGCAAGAAAGCGACAGGGACAACTTACGGGATCAAACACGTAAAATAGTATCATATCCCGTGCTCAAAAGCAACAAGATTTCGCTGAAAGGGCTTATCCCCAGATGCTACGCAAGGATTCTACACCACCGCACTCAGAAAGCCCAGGAAGGCCTCCCTCTCCTCCAGGCTCTCCAGCACGAGGTCCGCACCCGCCTCTGCGAGGGCGTCCCTGCCGTATGGTCCAGTGCAGACGGCGATGCACGAAGCTCCGTGAACCCGCGCGCACCTGACATCCCTCGGAGTATCGCCGATGACTATGCACCTCTCGGGAGGAACCCTTATGCCGAGCGCGGAGAATCTCTTCACCGCGACGGGCAACAGCATGTCCCTGTCCTCGTGGTCGCTGCCGAATGCGCCGGCGGTAAAGTACCCGTAGAGGCCTATCGAGCCGAGTTTTATCCGTGCACCCTCCTCTATGTTCCCGGTCAGAAGGCCGGTCGGCACGCCGCCTGCCTTGAGGACCTCGAGCAGGTCGACGACGCCGGCCATCACGCTCCGTTCCGGGTTCTCTATCTCTTCGGCCAGCAGGGCCGTGTAAGCACGGATCACCCGTTCGACCTCACGGGGGCCGTCGGAGAGGCCGTGCATCCTGAGGCATTCCCTGATTATCTGGATATCGGTCTTTCCCGCCATGCTGATCCCCTCGAACGCGCCCCTCAGGCCGAAGAGGTCCAGGAACGCCCTGTCGAGGGCCCTCGTGCCAGCCCTCCCCGAATCCATCAGGGTGCCGTCGATATCGAACAAGACGAGCCTGCTGATCATCGCCTCTCCCAGAGTCTCGGATCTAAGGCGTCTCTCAATCCCTCGCCGAGGAGGTTGTAGGACAGCACCGTAACGAGTATGGCCGCCCCGGGGAACACGGAGAGCCACCATGCGATCTCGATGTTGGCCTTGCCCGCCGTGAGAATATTGCCCCAGCTCGGCATCGGCGGCTGGACCCCGATGCCGAGAAAGCTCAGAGACGACTCGAGGAGCACTGCGGACGCAACGCCGAGCACGGCGGAGACTATAACCGGCGCAAGGCTGTTGGGTAGCATGTGCCTGAGTATTATCCTCGTGTCTGAGGCGCCGACAGCCCTTGCGGCGAGTATGTACTCCCTCGACTTCAGGGAGAGGAACTCGGCCCTCACGAGCCTCGCCACGCCCATCCAGGATGTCAGCCCGATTATGAACATGATATTCCATATGCTTGGGCCCACGAAGGCGATGACAGCGAGGATCAAGAAGAACGACGGTATCGAGAGCATCACGTCCACGAACCTCATGATCAGCCTGTCGGCGATGCCGCCGTAGTAGCCGGCCACGGCACCCATCATCATCCCTATGAGCGTTGAGATTCCCACGGCCACGAACCCCACGGACAACGAGACCCGTGCACCGTAGAGCATCCGGCTGAGGACGTCCCTGCCTATGTCGTCGGTGCCGAGCGGATGGAGTCTGCCCGGAGGCTCGAGCACGTGGTATCTGTCGATATAGTCGGGCTCATACGGGGCAAGCACGGGTGCAAGCAGTGCCACGATAAAGAGCAGCGCCACGAGAATACCACCTGCCACGGCGAGCCTGTTGCGTGTGAACCTCTCTCTAAGCATTTACGTTATCTCCTCCTGATTCTCGGGTCGGCCACTGCGTAGCAGAGGTCGGCAAGCATGTTGCCGATCAGCGTCAGTACCGCGCCGATGGTGAGCAGCCCCATTATCAGCGGATAATCCCTCTGCATAACCGACATCCAGAAGAGCCGTCCCATGCCTGGGATGCTGAATATCTGCTCGAATATCACGCTCCCGCCTATCAGTCCGGGAACGGAGAGGCCGAGCAGCGTTATGATGGGGAGCAGCGCGTTCCTCAAGGCGTGCCTGTAGATGACCTTGCTCTCCGGCAACCCCTTTGCCCTCGCCGTGACGATGTAGTCCTGCCTTACGACCTCGAGCATGCTGCTTCGCATGTACCTCGATATGCCGGCGATGCCGCCGAAGGCCGATACAAAGACCGGCAGGACGAGGTGTTTCGCCAGGTCCATCACCTTGCCTCCGGCAGAGAGTGTTTCGTAGTTCATGGACCTGAGACCGGATATGGGCAACCAGTTCAGGTATACGCCGAAGAGCATCATCAGCAGAATGCCGAGCCAGAATGCCGGCATTGCAAATCCAATAAAGACGCCCACCGTCGTTATCTTGTCATACAGGGAATAGCGGCGCGTCGCCGAAGTTATGCCCACCGGCACCGCCACCAGGAATATGAGCATCATGCTGAGGAGGTTGATCGATACGGTGACCGGGAGTCTCTCCCTTATCTTCTCCCATACGGGCCGCCTGTCCGTGGAGAAGGAGTCCCCGAAGTCGAGCCTCACCACCCGCTTCACCCACAGTAGATACTGAACGATGATGGGCTTGTCGAGTCCGTAGTACTTCTCGAGTCGCTCCCTCGCCTCCGGCGTTATCTTGGGATTGAGATCGGTCAGCACGTCGGTCGGCTTGCCGGGCGCAAGGTGTATTATGAAGAAAGACAGGAGGGTTATCCCCACCAGCGTGACCAGTATCTCCGCCAGGCGTTTGCCGAGATAGAGAAACATGAGCCGAACCTGAACCCTACTCCTGTATCACGCTGTAGGAATATGTGATGTTCGCCACTCCCTCAAGCGTAGCCTTCACCGAGCAGTACCTCTCCATGGAGAGTGTTACCGCCTTCTTGACGGCGTCTTCCGAGATGTCCCTGCCACGTACGGTGTAGTGGAGGTTTATGTCCGTGAACTTCTTCGGGTGCGCCTCCGCCCTCTTGCCCCGGACCTCGATCTCAAACCCCGTGACCTCCTGCCTCTTCTTCCTGAGTATGGAGATGACGTCCATGCCCGTGCACCCGCCGAGCCCCATGAGGACGAGTTCCGTCGGCCTCGGGGCAGTGTCCTCTCCACCGAATTCCGGATCCCCGTCCATGACGATCGAATGTCCCGTGGACCCGTCCGCTACAAACCTGAGTCCGTCTACATACTTTATGGTTGCCTCCATGCTCCACCTCCCGTAAGAAAATATAGAGAATTTCGAGTGTGGTGTGACTCGAGGAGTCCGGTAAACCCCTCGATGCTATAGATTATATCACAACCGTGCTCACGAGCAGAAAGTCTTTATGGCTTCCTTGACCTTGTCGAGGTCCACGCGGGTATTGAAGCAGGGGCCGAACGGCCTCTCGTTGGGGATTGCAAGCACGGGCATCGGATACGTGTCGACTATACCGCTTGAGAGGTCCCTCTCGCAGGCGACGGCGACAATCGCCTCCGGCCTTGCATCCTTCACGATCCTCCTTGCAAGCGTGCCCCCGGTGGCCACAAAGAGGGTCAGCCCGTAGTCGTCGGCCAGGTCGATGAGGTCCTTGATCTCGCACCTGCCGCACCTCTTGCAGTTGTAGATGTTGTGAGTGAGCCTGATCTCGCACTTGTCTATCTGGATGCAGTGCGGAAGGAGCAGAAGTATCCTCTTCGTCTTGTGGCGCTCCCTGACCACGAGGCGGTTGTTCATCTCGATGATGAGCCGCTGCAGGTGTTCCTTTTTATCCTTCCTGAAGGCCGACAGGAGCATAAAGACGGGATAGAGCACCTTGAGGACGAAACCTCTAATTGTCCTGTAGACTGCCAAACCTGTCTCCCACCCTTATGTCTCTCCCGGCACCCTGCAGAAAGGCCCTGACATCCATGGGCTTTCCGCCGGCCAATTGAATCTCTAATATCCTCACGAGGCCGGCTGAAGCAGCGACGGCCAGTTCAGCCTTACCCCTGCGCACGACCTCACCGGGCCGCCCCCCTCCCTCCATGGCCTCCACCTTGAGGAGCTTGAGCATCTTCCCCCTGTAGAAGGTGTATGCGCAGGGCCACGGGTAGAGCCCCCTCACCCTGTTGTATATCGTTAGGGCCGGCAGTGACCAGTCGATGAGTCCGTCCTCCTTTGTCAGCACCGGGGCATAACTCGGCTCTCCACGCTGTGGGCGGGGTTTCACCGCACCGCTTCGCACCCCCCTAAGGGTCTCAACCAGGAGTTCCGCGCCCTCTCGAGCGAGTCTTTCCGAGAGCGTGGCGGCATTGTCGTCCGCTCGTATCTCAACCTCCCTCTGAAGCAGTATATCCCCTGTATCGAGCCCTTCGTCCATGAGCATGGTCGTGACACCGGTCTTCTTGTCGCCGCTGATGATGGCCCACTGGATCGGGGCCGCCCCCCTGTGTCTCGGAAGCAGCGAGGCATGAAGGTTTATACAGCCGTTGCGAGGTACGCGGAGCACTCCGGCAGGCAGTATCCTGCCGTAAGCCACAACTACAATGAATTCTGGATTCATGGACTCGAGTGTGTGCCTGAAATCATCTGAGCCGATCTTCTCTGGCTGGACGACCGTAAGCCCGTACCTCTCGGCCACGGACTTGACAGCAGGAGGAACGGGTCTGTGCCCCCTCCCACCCGGCCTGTCCGGTTGAGTCACTACGAGCACGACATCTTCTCCTGAAGATATCAGCCCCTCGAGTGCAGGAACCGCAAATATTGGAGTGCCGAAGAAAATTATCGCCATGCCGCGTTCATTCCGTCAGTCCGCCCTCAACCGCAATGTGTGCAGGCCCTGCAACTCGAGAATCAGACGAAGAAACCCGGAGGGCTGCCTCTACGGTCCAAGTATCCGCCCAGTCCGATACGTAAAAGCAAAAACAAGTAATGCCAAGGGATTCAGGCTGACTCTTTCAGCCTTCTGAGATAGCGCTTCCTGAAAAACTCCCTCTTTATCGGGCTCATCCTGTCGACGAAGAGGAGGCCGTCGAGGTGGTCTATCTCGTGCTGAAGCGCCCTTGCCAGAAGGCCCTCAGCCTCGATCTCGACCGATCTGCCTTCCCTGTCAAGCCCCCTGACGCGCACCGCCGCAGCCCGTTCGATGTTCGACACGTAGCCGGGCACACTGAGGCACCCTTCCTCTGAGACTACCTTCCCGTCACGCTCGATTATCTCCGGGTTCAGCAGGACGATCAGCGGGTGTTCTTCCTCCTTGAGTTTCACGTGCACCACTATGACACGCTTGGACTCGCCCACCTGAGGCGCAGCCAGGCCTATGCCCGGTGCTGCATACATCGTCTCGATCATGTCGTCAATGAGTCTCTGGAGCGCACCGTCGACCTCCTCGACGGAAAGAGCCTTTCTCTTCAGTACGGGGTCCGGATATTTCTTTATTTCGAGCACAGACATGTTTTATTATAACAACACGACAGGTCTTTTTTCCCGGACCACACTCACATAGGGGCGTGCGTGTACAATGGAGACGCTTACAATAATCGGTGGAGGGCTCTCGGGCTCTGAGGCCGCCTATCAGGCGGCGAGGAGGGGGATCTGCGTGAGGTTATACGAGATGAGGCCTCTCAAGACGACCGGCGCCCACAAGACCGGTCTCCTCGGAGAACTCGTATGCTCGAACTCCCTCAGGTCCAAGGAGCCGGCAACAGCGGCCGGACTGCTCAAGGAAGAGCTCAGGCTGGCAGGCTCCCTGATAATGGAGGCAGCCGAAAGATGCACTGTGCCGGCGGGTTCAGCCCTTGCCGTGGACAGGACGCTCTTCGCCGAATACATAACGGGGAGGCTGTCCGAGCATCCATCAATAGAGGTGATACGGGAAGAAGCAGTGGATATCCCCGAAGGCCCCTGCATTGTGGCCACCGGTCCTCTGACCTCGGATGCCCTTTCATGGGCGTTGAGGAGGCTGCTCGGTGGTGACCACCTCTACTTCTACGATGCCATCGCACCGATCGTGGATGCCGAGAGCATCGACCACTCCAAGGTCTTCAGGGCTTCGAGGTATGGAAAGGGAGACGCCGACTACCTGAACTGCCCTATGAACAGGGACGAGTACGAGAGGTTCCATGCCGCCCTATTAGAGGCCGACATGGTGGCCCCGAGGGTCTTCGAGGACGAGCGGGTCTTCGAGGGATGCATGCCCGTTGAGGTGATGGCGAGAAGGGGAAAGGAGACCCTACGCTTCGGCCCCATGAAGCCGGTCGGGCTGGTGGATCCGCGCACCGGGGAGATGCCGTATGCGGTCGTCCAGCTCCGGATTGAAAACATGGACGCAACGGCCTATAATATGGTAGGGTTTCAGACGCGGCTCAAGTGGCCCGAGCAGAAGAGGGTCTTCAGGCTGATCCCCGGTCTCGAGAACGCCGAATTCATGCGTTATGGAAGCATACACAGGAACACCTTCGTCAACGGCCCCATGTTTCTGGAGCCGGACCTCACGCTCAAGGTCCGCCCGGACGTCTACATCGCAGGACAGCTCTCGGGAGTCGAGGGATATATCGAATCCACGGCCATGGGGGTGCTTGCCGGTATAAACGCGGCGAGAAGACTGAAGGGGCTCGACTTCGTGGTCCCGCCGCTTGAGTCGGCTCACGGGGCGTTGCTTCATTACGTCACGGCATCGCCTCCTGACGGTTTTCAGCCGAGTAACGTCAACTTCGGGCTCTTTCCCCCGGTCGGGGAAAGGATCAGGGACAAGAAGAGACGGCGTGCATACATCGTTGAGAGGGCGCTTGCGGCGTGGAAGGAATACCTGAGAAAAAGCGGATGAGTGAATACACGGATGAATTCCTGAGATACATGGAGGTGGAAAAGGGTGCCTCCAAGCACACCCTGAGGGCATACAGAGAGGACCTCGGGCAGTTCTTCGGAGTTGTCGGAAAACCTCCCGCCGAGGTCGAGTTGAGCGATATCCGAGGCTTCATGGCCCAGCGCCTCCGAGACGGCAAGGAGAGGTCCACGGTAAGCAGGCAGCTGGCCACCTTGAGGTCGTTCTTCAGGTTCCTCCACAGGGAGGGCCTGATAGGCTCGAACCCCGCCCGCCTTGTTCCAAACCCCAAGCAGAAGAAGCGGCTGCCGAGGTTTCTCTCGGTGGACGAGATGTTCTCGGTCATCGAGGAGCCCGAGGGCATAGGTTTCCGGAAGGCACGCGACAGGGCGGTCCTCGACCTCCTCTATTCGTCCGGCTTGAGGGTCAGCGAGCTGGCCGCCATGGACATGGACGACCTGAACCTGAAAGAGGGGCTCATAAAGGTGAGGGGCAAGAGGAAGAAGGAACGGATAGTCCCGGTGGGGAGCAAGGCGGTCAAATCGTTGAAGGCGTACCTGATCGAGAGGGCCCTTGTCAGGCATCATACCGAAGCCGTATTCCTCAACAGAACCGGTGCCCGCCTCACGGACAGGAGCATAAGAAGGATAGTGGTCAAGTACTCGAGAGAGGCCGGGATCAGCGGAAACGTAGGCCCCCATACGCTCAGGCACAGCTTTGCCACGCACCTGCTGCAGAGCGGAGCCGACCTCAGGGTCATCCAGGAACTCCTTGGTCACGGCTCGCTCTCTTCAACACAGGTGTATACGCACCTGGATGTCTCTCACCTGATGGATGTCTACGACAAGTCACACCCCCTTGCGGGGAAGAGAAAAGGAGAAAAATAGGGGGGCTTTGTTATAATTTGTTATAATACGAATTTACAGCCCTCCCGATCCACGGCGGCGGCTCAAGGAAGAGGCCGGCGTGAGTCGATACAGGCCGGACAAGGAGACGTGGTCATGATAAGAGGAACGACGATACTGTGTGTGAGGAGAGACGGAAAGGTCGCCATCGGCGGTGACGGCCAGGTCACCATGGGCAACACCGTCTTGAAGCACAATGCGCGCAAGACGAGGAAGATGTACAAGGAGAGGGTCCTTGCGGGCTTTGCTGGCGCCACGGCCGACGCTTTCACCCTCTTTGAGAAGTTCGAAGAAAAGCTCGAGTCCTTGAGGGGTAACATCACAAAGGCCGCGGTGGAACTCGCCAAGGACTGGAGGACCGACAAGATACTCAGGAGGCTCGAGGCACTGCTCATAGTAGCCGATACCGAGCATACATTCATCATTTCTGGCACGGGTGACGTCATAGAGCCGGAGGAGGGAATCGCTGCAATCGGTTCGGGCGGCCCCTTTGCTCAGGCGGCTGCAAAGGCCCTCTATGCCAATACCTCGCTCGGGCCGCGCGAGATCGTGGAGAAGGCCATGAGGATTGCGGCGGATATCTGCATCTACACCAATGAACGAACAATAATAGAGGAGTTATAAGATGAAGACCATGGAGAAAGCCGAAGACATGACGGAACAAGGCGGCTCTCACGGAGAATGGAGCCCCATCGAGGAAGGGCTCACACCGAGACGCATAGTCGAAGAGCTCGACAAGTTCATCATAGGACAGCGTAATGCGAAGAAGGCCGTCGCCATCGCTCTCAGGAACAGGTGGAGAAGGCAGAGGCTGAGTCCCGAGCTTCGCGATGAAGTCCTGCCGAAGAACATAATAATGATCGGCTCCACGGGGGTCGGAAAGACCGAGATCGCAAGGAGGCTCTCTAAGCTCGCGAACGCACCGTTCATGAAGGTCGAGGCATCGAAGTTCACCGAGGTCGGCTATGTCGGCAGGGACGTGGAGTCGATAATAAGGGATATCACCGAGATCGCCGTCAACATGGTCAAGACCGAGCACTTCGAAAAGGTACAGCAGAAGGCCAAGGCCCTTGCCGAGGAGAGGCTGCTCGACCTGCTCCTTCCGCGTCCCGGAAGGGGATTCAGGGAGTCGGAGCAGGGTGAAGAAGAGAGACGGAAGTATTCAGACACGCGGGAGAAGCTGAGGGCCCAGCTCAGGGCCGGAAAGTTCGACTCGCGCTATGTCGAGATAGAGGTCAAGGAGAAGGTGATGCCCCTCGGCGTCATCTCGAACGTCGGACTCGAAGACCTCGAGATCAACCTCAAGGAGATGCTCGGCAGTTTCCTGCCCGAAAAACCGAAGAGAAAGAAGGTCAGGATATCCGAGGCCGTCCAGCTGCTCACCCGGGAAGAGGCGGACAAACTGATCGACATGGACATGGTCACTAAAGAGGCCATAAAGCGCACCGAGCAGACCGGCATAGTATTTCTCGACGAGATAGACAAGGTGGCTTCAAGGGGCTCGGGCCACGGACCAGATGTATCGAGGGAAGGGGTCCAGAGAGACCTGCTCCCCATAGTCGAGGGGACCACGGTGACCACCAAGCACGGCCCCGTGCGCACGGAGCACATACTGTTCATCGCAGCCGGGGCGTTTCACATGGCCAAGCCCTCTGACCTGATACCCGAACTCCAGGGGAGGTTCCCGATAAGGGTGGAACTCGACTCTCTCGGTAAGGAGGACTTCGTCAGAATCCTCACGGAACCCGACAACGCCCTTGTCAAGCAGTACATCGCCCTGCTTGCCACAGAGGATGTGGAGATAGTATTCACGGATGACGCCATAGACGAGATAGCCTCCATAGCAGCCACCGTCAACGAGAAGACCGAGAACATCGGCGCGAGGCGCCTCCATACCATACTCGAGAAGCTCCTTGAGGAGATTTCCTTCGACGCCCCTGAAAAGAGAAACACGTCTCTCACGATCGACAGCGGCTACGTGAGGGAGAAGCTCGGCGATATAGTCAAGGATGAAGACCTGAGCAGGTACATACTCTAAACTCCTGAAGGTATCCAGCACGTTGGCGGGATTGCGGCCCGACACCCCGCATGATACGGTGTAAATCCATACATAATGGAGGGCACCTGACATGAAAAAGCCCGTTGTCCTGATTGTCGTTGTCATGCTGCTTCAGGCCTGCGCGTCCTCGAGGCAGGAGGTAAGGCCTGAAGACCGCTACATGGTGGCCTCGTGGTACGGCAAGAAGTTCCACGGAAGGCTGACCGCCTCCGGGGAGAGGTACAACATGTATGCACATACGGCGGCCCACAAGACCCTCCCCTTCGGTACGAGGCTCAAGGTCACCAACCCGGAAAACGGACGCTCCGTGGTGGTCAAGATCAACGACCGGGGGCCGTTCATCCGGGGCAGGGACATAGACCTCTCGTACGGTGCTGCGAAAAAGATCGGCTTGATCGGCAGGGGCACTGCAAGGGTGCGGGTGGAGTATCTCGGGATGGAGGCGTCCCCTGCCCGACGAGTGAAGTATGTCGCCTCCTCTAAAGGTCCGTTCACCATACAGGTAGCGTCTTTCAGGGACTTCGGCAATGCCGATTCTCTGAAGTCCGAGCTGTCACGTGCTTACAGGGGGGTCTACATACAGGAGATCGCGATCAAGGGAAGGAGGTACTTCAGGGTCATGATCGGGAAGTTCTCGGACCGCGGCTCTGCTGAACGGGCGGCGGCGAGGCTCGCGCGCGAGGGCTACAATGTGCTCGTGACGACCTACAGGGAGGTGCTTTGACGACCTTCGAAGACGTGATACGGTTTCACGGACACGCTTGTCCCGGCCTCGCACTCGGCTACAGGGTCTCGGCCCTTGTACTCAGGGAGTTCGGCCCGAGGTCCGAGGACGAGGAACTGGTTGCCGTCGTGGAGAACAACTCCTGCGCAGTGGACGCCGTGCAGGTGATGACCGGATGCACTTTCGGCAAGGGCAACCTCATATTCCGCGACTACGGCAAGCAGGTCTACACGTTCATAAGGAGGCCCTCGGCAGAGGCCCTGAGGATCTCGGTCAAGTGGAGCCCGCCTGCAGAGACCGAAGAGGAACAGCGGATGTGGAGGCGTTATTCTTCCGGGGAGCGGTCCGAGGAGGTCTTGAAGGCGGTGCACGACAGGAAGGCGAGAAAGACCGAGGCCGTATTGAACGCCGCTGACAGCGACCTCTTCGAGGTGAAGAGGACGGAGGCGGATATCCCGGAGGTGGCGAGGATATATCCATCCATCAGGTGCGACGTTTGCGGTGAGAAGGTCATGGAGCCGAAGACGAGACGCAGAGGCGGCGAGACCCTCTGCATACCATGTGCCGAAAGGAGCGGATGAGGGGATGGGCCGTTTCCACCAGGGAGCCCGGGTGACGGAGTCGGCCATGTATGAATATCAAAAGACCGGCAGGTTCTTTGCGCAGATATCAGACGATTTAAAAGACGCGGGGGCCTGCGAACTCATCGAGTTGGGCGCGACCGATGTCACTGCCGGCTACAGCGGCGTCTACTTCTCGGCCGACAGGGAGGCGCTTTACAGGATCAACTATGCTGCGAGGCTCGCTTCGAGGATACTTGCACCAATCGTCACCTTCAGCTGCAGGAGTACCGAACAGTTGTACAAGAAGGCGCGTAGGGTGGACTGGACGGACTTCTTCAGCGTTGAGAACACGTTCGCCGTATTCGGCAACGTCTCGAAGAGCAGCATAAACAACTCTCACTATGCATCCCTATGTCTGAAGGATGCAATCGTGGACTCCTTTCGAGAGACATCCGGCAGGAGGCCTGACGTCGACAAGATAAGACCGGATGTATGGCTGAACCTCCATGTAAACAGGGACAAAGCGACCATAAGCCTGGACACGTCCGGAGGCGCCCTGCACCGGAGGGGATACCGTGAGGAAGCCCTTGCAGCCCCCATGCAGGAGACGGTCGCTGCAGCAATCATCAGGTATGCCGGATGGGACGGCTCGGTTCCACTCTATGATCCGATGTGCGGCTCGGGCACCCTGCTCTGCGAGGCACTCATGCATTACTGCAGGATACCTTCCGGGGTATTCAGGAAGCGCTTCGGCTTTGAATTCCTGCCGGACTTCGATGAGACGACTTGGAGGAGGACGAGGAGTGAGCTCGACAGCCGGATACGTGAACTGCCGCATGGATACATCTTCGGAAGCGACCTCTCAGCCCGTGCCGTGGAGATATCCCGGATGAATACCTGCAAGTTGAGACACGGCGAGAGGATAGGCCTCCGGGTGTTGGATTTCAGGGAGAGCGAAGGACTCGAAGACGGCGTCATCATCACGAATCCCCCATACGGCATACGCATGGGTAAGAGGGAGGAACTCGGCCGCCTGTACAAATCCCTCGGTGACTTCCTGAAGAAGAGATGCAAGGGATCCGCCGCTTATATCTATTTCGGTGAACGTGAACTCATCAAGCAACTGGGACTGAGGCCGAAGTGGAAGAAACCCCTCAAGACCGGCGGCCTCGACGGCAGGCTGGTGAAGTACGAACTCTTCTGACCCGCCGGCGAATACACGCTTCCGGCACCACTCTACGGTCTTGCAGCCCCTGAGCCCGACAAGTGCAGCCGTCCCCCAGGATGTGTTAAAATATCCACCTGATTTTGGACAGGGACTCTGCCCGCCTGGCGTTATGCTGCTTTGACGGGGAGTGTAAAGTCCGGAGAATCGCCCGGTGAGTGTATGAAGAGACTGATCGAAAAGGCCGAGATACTGATCGAGGCCCTCCCGTACATCAGAAAGTTCTACGGAAAGACCTTTGTGATAAAATACGGAGGGGCGGCTCAGACGAGGGACGACCTCAAGGATGCCTTTGCGCAGGATGTTGTCCTGCTCAACTATATCGGCATCAACACGGTGATCGTTCACGGCGGCGGGCCGAAGATCTCGGAGATGATGAGCAAGATGGGCAAGACCCCCACCTTTGTTCACGGGCAGAGGGTTACCGACGAGGAGACCATCGACATCGTCGAGATGGTTCTCGGCGGCCTGGTGAACAAGGAGATCGTCACCCTAATAAACCGCCACGGCGGAAAGGCCGTCGGCTTGACCGGCAAGGATGCCGGGCTTATCCGCGCGTCGAGGAAGCTCATAAAGAGGCCTTCCCCCGAGACCGGAACCGACGAGATCATCGACCTCGGGCTCGTTGGAGAGGTGGTGGAGGTGGTCCCCGACGTCCTGGTCGGCCTCGAACGCAACGGGTTCATACCCGTTGTCGCCCCTGTCGGCGCGGGTGCAGAGCAGGAGACGCTGAACATAAACGCCGACTACGTTGCGGCATCGCTCGCCGCGGCCCTCAGGGCCGAGAAACTGATATTGATGACCGATGTGCCGGGAATCATCGACGGAGAGGGCAGAACACTCTCCAGCATCAGGAAGGATGATATCGAGGAATTGCTCGACGAGGGTACGATCTCGGGGGGAATGATCCCGAAGGTGCAGGCCTGCATCGATGTGCTCGAGAGCGGTGTGGGCAAGACCCATATCGTCGACGGCAGGGTTCCGCACTGCCTCCTGCTCGAGATATTCACCGAAGAGGGGATAGGGACAGAGATCGTCAAGTGAACACGCATGTTTGAGTCTCCGCCTTGCGTGCCCGAAGAGCGGCATTTTTGTACAGAAGCAATGATCAGGAGGTCTGTATGTCGAAAAAGGCTTTGGTCGTGATCGATATGCTGAACGACTTCGTGATGGAAGGGGCGCCTCTCGAGGTTCCCGACACGAGGAAGGTGGTTTCCGTAATCAAGCGGGAGATAGAGTCAGCCAGAAAGGAAGGGCGGCATATCATATACGTCTGCGACTCTCATGATCCAGACGACGCGGAGTTCAAGCGCTTCAACTGGCCGGTACATGCAGTCAAGGGCACCAAGGGGGCACAGATCGTAGAAGAGTTGAGGCCGTCGAACAGCGACATCATCATCGAGAAGACGACGTACTCAGGTTTCTACAGGACGAAGCTCGACAGCACACTCAGGGCCCTCAGGATAGACACCCTGCGACTCACCGGGTGTGTCACCCACATATGCGTGCTGTTCACAGCCTCTGACGCAGTACTGAGGGGATACGACGTCGAGGTCGTGAAGGACGGTGTTGCCGGCATTGCTCCCGAAGACCACGATGCAGCACTGAGGATCATGAAGAATGTGCTCAACGTGAAGATACTGAATGACGGTTACTGATCGGCCTGCTTCACGAACCTGCGGTACTCCTCGACCGATGCCTCCTGTGCGCTCTTCCTCAGGGCGTTGACTTCATCGAAGTGGCGGCACAGCAGTGATACTATATCGGCGTCCAGGGCTCTGTCTTCAGCCATGTGCCTGAGGACGGCAATGGTCTTGTCCCGGCTCATCCCCTTCCTGTATGGCCGGTCCTCGGTTATGGCGGTGAAGACGTCGGCGACCGCCATTATCCTGGAGCCCAATGAGAGGTCGACCCCCTTGTGGTGGAACGGATAGCCGTTGCCGTCTATCCGTTCGTGGTGGAAAGAGCCCCACGCATTGATAGTATCCAGCGCCTTTATGTGCTCCAGTATGCGGAAGGTGTAGAACGTGTGGCTCTTGATGACCTTGATCTCTTCGACCGTCAAACTCGTTTGCTTCTCCAGGATCTCGACAGGCACGGCGAGCTTGCCCAGGTCGTGGAGGTGACCGGCGATCCTCATCAGCCTGCATTCACGCTCCGAGAAGCCGGCAAGGCCAGCCAGTGCCACGGCGCACACGGCAACACCAGCAGAATGCGTGGCAGTGAACCTGCTCCTGAAGTCGATGATCTGCCTGAAGAGGTCCGACAGGCAGAGCAGGCCCTGCATGTCCAGCTTGACCGTCTTCAGCCTCGCCATTCCTTGCAGCACGGAGCTTATCGAATTGGAGGCCACGTCGAGCCAGAAAAACTCCCTTGCCGCGAGGCCGTTGAAGACTTCGACGAGCCGGGGCATGAACATCCTGCCCGACTGTTCGTTTATCCTCCTCGAGATCAGAATCCCCTGTCCGAGAATCTCCTGCTGATTATCGATGAGCACCGCCACCCTGTCGGCGAGGTGGAGGATATGGCTGCCCATAGAGACCTCGTCGCCCCTGAATTCCGACCCCCGTCCGTTGTTCCAGGGAACGTGGTGGTAGCGTACAAGCCGGGCGGCGGCGGCAAGGGGGTCGAAGCCCTTGAGGAGAAGGTATCCCAACTCGGCATGCCTGTGAGGATTCGCGGTCTCGAATTCCAGAAAGTCGAGCCTCTCTTCAAGGGAGAGTGCCCCGCTGTCATGCAGTGCGCCTGCAAGGATCAGGTCGTTCTGTTCTTCGACCGAGAGTCCGAGCTCGGAACCGATGCTGAACGCGATGTATGCCACACGCTCGTGATGATTGACGACCTCCGGGCTTATCAGGTCCATTGCCATGGAGAGGCACTTTATGATGTCGAACAGGCGGACCTGTGGCTCTATTATCATCCGGTCCCCCAGTTTCTCGGCAAGGCTGGAGGACTCTCAACGGATAGATTCGTAACCTCCAGGAACCCCCCTCTTGGAGAAGACGATCTGCCAGACCTGATTGTGCCTCGCGCGGAATGAGCCTGCACAGGATAGCAGATAGTACTTCCACATCCTGTAGAATCTCTCGTCATAGTTCAACTTTATATTATTCCAATTCCGGTCAAAATTTCCATACCATGCCATCAGGGTCTTGTCGTAATGGGCGCTGAAGTTGTGCCAGTCCTCCATGACGAACAACCCTTCGATCGCACCCCCTATCTGCTTGATCGAGGGCAGGAGGGAATCGGGGAATATGTACTTGTCGATCCATGGGTCTGTCTGAACCGCTGATTCGTTTCCGCCGATCGTCTGCAGCAGGAACAACCCGTCATCCTTCAGGCAGCGGTCCACGACCTCCATGTATGTCCTGTAGTTCTTGTACCCTACGTGCTCGAACATTCCGAGAGAGACTATGCTGTCGAACTTCCCCGTGACATCCCTGTAGTCCTGAAACCTGATCTCAACCGGGAGACCGCTGCACAGCCTCTTTCCGAGCTCCACCTGTCTCTGCGACACGGTTATGCCGGTCACCTCGACATCGTACTTCTCTGCTGCATACCGCGCGAAGCTACCCCAGCCGCAACCGATGTCCAATACCCTCATCCCGGGCTTCAGCCCAATCTTCCGGCAAACGAGGTCGAGCTTCTTCTCCTGGGCCTCGTCGAGTGTATCCGCGTCTCTCCAGTAGGCGCAGGTGTAAACCATCCGCCTGTCGAGCATGCTCTCATAGAGGTCGTTCCCGAGGTCGTAGTGCTTCTTGCCTATATTGAATGCACGCCTCTTCGATTGCAGGTTGACAGTCCTCGACAGGAGTATCTTGAAGAGGAACACCCTGTCCTCTCTCACCCTCCTCGGTATCTGGGCACGCAGTATTCTGAAGAAAAACTCGTCAAGCCTATCGCAGTCCCACCATCCATCCATGTAGGACTCGCCGAGACCGAGAGAACCTCGGAGCAGGACCCTCCGGTAGAACCTCTCGTCATGCACCTTCAGGTCCCAGGGCCTCTGTCCGTTGATCTCTATCCCCGCCGTTGAGAGGACCTTTTCGACCGTATCCTTGTATCCGTCCCTCATCTCACCATCAGCTCATGCGGCTGGTCCGCCGGCTCTTGTTCGCCGGAACCGGCGCAGATCATCTAACGTCAATCGGATACAATGCAGCTTCAGACCGTCCAGCCCGTGAAGACCCTCCCGTTATAGTTAAAGGTATACCAGATAAGACGACCGTTGTCAAGGGTGACGGGCGCCAGAGGGCCTTGCTCAGCGAACGATTCGACGACAGGCGCTTTTGTTGACTTTTCCGTATATGCTGAAATAGTATTCTATAAAAAATGATCCGTGGAGATATCAGCTGAAGAACCCTCAGAGTTTTACTGAAAAGGAGGTGTCCATATGGAGGTAAAGAAGGAGAAGAGGATAAGGGGCAGGACCGTGAGGGTCGTCAAGGGCGATATCACCGAACGCGATGTCGATGCCGTAGTGAATGCCGCGAATTCGCATCTCAAGCACGGCGGAGGCGTGGCAGGTGCGATTGTCAGGAAGGGCGGTTCGATCATACAGGAAGAGAGCGACAGGATAGGCCTCGTCCCGCCCGGCTCGGCCGCTATGACCACCGCCGGCTGGCTTCCCTGCAAGGCCGTTATTCACGCCGTCGGCCCGCGCATGGGTGAAGGAGACGAAGACAGCAAACTCGAAAACGCCCTCCTGAGCGCATTGCGGATCGCATCTGAACAGGGCTTCAAGAGCATCTCCATACCCGCCATCAGCTCGGGCATATTCGGCTTTCCAAAGGACAGGTGCGCTGAGATACTCATCAAGGGAGCGAGGAAGTTTCTCGAGAAGACACCCGACACTCCACTCGACCTCATCGAGTTCTGCATATTCGACGATGAAACCCTCGGGTACTTTCTCAGGGAGCTCGAATCGCTGGAATAATTGAAGGAGTATAGTGAATAAAGGGGGACCGATGCCGAGACCCGGTCCCCCTGAATGCGGGAATCTATTCTACCTTGACCTTCTTCTCCCTCTTCTTGGCCTCTTCGGTCTTCGGAATCCTCACCTCGAGCACTCCGTCCTTGAACTTGGCCTTTGCCTTGTCCGACTGGACCTCTGCCGGAAGGCGGAAGGTGCGGCTGAATGATCCGTAGGAACGTTCCAGCCTGTAGTAGTTCTTCCTCTCCACCTTCTCCTCTTTCTTCTTCTCACCGGAGATGGTAATCGAATTTTCGGTCAGACTCACATCAACGTCGTCCTTCTTGATTCCCGGCATCTCAGCCTTCACGACCACGTCATCCCCTTCTTCGTAGATGTCCACGACAGGTGAGACCTCCTCGATCTCGGGGAATCTCAGGCTCGGGAACCACGTCGGACCCAGCAAAGAAAAGGGCCTTCTGAAGACATCTTCAATCCAGCGCTCCATCTCCTCAAACGGTGCAAGCATTCTCGACGGCTCAGACCTTACCAGCTCCTTAGACTCCTTTTTCTTTGCCATAACCCACCTCCTTATTTGATTTAGATTAACCCCCATAATCTAAATATATTCCTACTTATCATGGATGTCAAACAGAAAAAGAGGTGATTTTTTCTTCTTATCGATGGTAAAAGTAAAATAGGTGTGATTAACTCTTCTTTTCTGCTCTTTTTGCCTCCTCCCACATTCGGTCCATCTCCTCGATTGAAGAGCCGGAGAGCGCCCTGCCCTCCTTTCTGGCCTGCTCTTCCATGCGGGTGAAACGGCGTACGAACTTTGCAGTCGTCTTCCGGAGGGCCTGGTCAGGATTGATCCCGACGAAGCGGGCGAGGTTCACGATCGTGAAGAGGATGTCCCCCAGTTCTTCTTCCATTGTTTCCGTGTCGCCCATTTTCAGGGCGGTTTTGAACTCGCCGAATTCGCTTTCGACCTTTTCGAGCACGTCTTCGGCCTTGTTCCAGTCGAAACCCACCCTCGATGCTCGTTCCTGAACCCTGTGGGCCTTCAGCAGCGACGGCAGATCCTTTGGAATGCCCTCGAGTACCGATTCCTTGAGCTTCCCCTCCTGCCGCTTGTGTTCTTCCCACTTGTCGAGCACCTCCTCGGCGGTACGGAGCCTCTCTGCACCGAAGACATGGGGATGTCGCGTGAGCATCTTCTCTGAAACCGCATCGATGACGTCGCGGATATCGAACTCTCCTCTCTCTTCGGCTATCCGGGCATGAAAGACGATCTGGAAGAGGAGGTCTCCCAGCTCTTCCTTTATCTTTTCAGGATCGTCCTCCTCGATGGCCTCGAGCAACTCGTAAGCCTCTTCTATGAGGAAAGGCTTCAGAGACTGGCGCGTCTGTTCCCTGTCCCACGGGCAGCCGCCCTCGGCCCTCAAGTCCTCCATTATCTTCACCAATCTGTCGAAGTTCATCCCTTCTCCATGCTCCAATCGACGATCAAGAAAGAACGACATGGCCCTGAACCGACCCGGATAATAGTATAGAGGAGCCGTCAGGAAAGAGACAAGCCCGCAGAGCAGCGGTTGCCCTCTTCGCTCTGCCAAGTCCCGAGCCTCCACGCGAGATAGTGGCAGTAATAGGGAGATTGCCTCGAGCAGTCCTTGAGGAGCTCGATAGGGAACTGGCGGCCTATGTGCTTATAACGGTCAAGTCGCTTCCTGACTCTATTCCAGTCGAGGTAACGGTCTATGAAAGTCTTGTGGGCAGGTTCATTCATCCGAGAACTCAAGCGCATCTCAGCACACCCAGAACAAACCCTCCGGCCTCGTTTCAGGCCTGTTCCGATCCGTTCAGCCTGCCGGCTAATTTTCTGGCCCTTTGCAAGATTCCTTTCGGCAGCGGTTGATGGGGACCTTTGGCGATTGATCCGACAAATAACGTGCCGACCGTGTCAGCACCTATGATTCGTGCTGTCTTTTTGAGCTGCTTCCGGGTCTCGTACATTAAGCTGCCTATTATTCCTGGGGCCGCGCTCGAGGAGACTATCAGCGCCCTTTTGGGAGGCGTGTTCTCTTTTCTGAGTCTGGGAGAGTTCATGTGCCACGGCCAATAAGCATAAACGATCAGGCGCTCCATGAAACGCTTGTAGATCGCCGTGACCGAGCCGAAGTTTGTGGGTGAAGCGAGGATGTAGCCGTCGGCCAGTTCTATTTTGTCGATCAGTTCATCCATACCGTCATGCTGTACACACCTGCCGACCGACTCACCTGCCTGCTGCGTGCACTCTCTGCAGTTGAGGCAGAACCC
>DRKX01000122.1 GCA_011051565.1 Nitrospirota bacterium
ACACCTTGACAAAACCGCCCCCTTTTTATATCATCAGTGCTCATGAAGGTATACATCAACGGCAAGTTTCACGACAGGGCCGACGCCCGCATCTCGGTCTTCGACCACGGGCTCCTCTACGGAGACGGCGTCTTCGAGGGCCTGCGCATCTACCACGGCAGGGTCTTCAAGCTCGGCGAACACATCGAGCGACTCTACAGGAGCGCCAAGGCGATCTCTCTCGACATACCCATGAGCATCGAAGAGATGCAGGACGCCGTAATTGAAACCGTCGAGGTGAACGGGAAAGAGGACGGCTACATCCGCCTCGTCGTGACCAGGGGCGAAGGCCGGCTCGGCGTAGACCCGTCGTCCTGCAGGAGGGCGACGGTGATCATCATCGTCTCGGACATCCAGCTCTATCCGGAGGAGTACTACGAGAAGGGCATCGCGATAATCACCGCATCTTCCAGGCGGATGCCGTCGGACACTCTCGACCCGAGGATAAAGTCCCTGAACTACCTCAACAACATCCTGGCGAAGATCGAGGCAGAGCAGGCAGGCTGCCTCGAGGCGGTCATGCTCAACCGCGAGGGGTTCGTCGCGGAGTGCACCGGTGACAACGTATTCATAGTGAGGGACTCCGAGCTTCTCACACCCGACCCCTGTCACGGCGCCCTCGACGGCATCACCAGGCGGTTCGTGATGGAACTTGCCGCCTCCGCGGGCATGAGGGCATCCGAAGCGGCCATCACCCGTTACGACCTGTACACGGCGGATGAGTGCTTCCTGACAGGCACGGGGGCTGAGATCATGCCCGTCATCAGGATAGACGGCCGCACGATCGGCAGCGGGAAGCCGGGACGTATAACGCGGATGCTGACCGAGAGGTTCAGGCGCGTGATATCAGAGCAGCACGGCCTGACGGTCTGAAGCGCAGTGACCACAGGGACAGCACGTCACTGCTCCTGTGGTCATCAGGGTCGCTCCTCTCATAACTCGACATGCATGTGGCACTTCCTCGTACAGACCTTCGCGCACGCCTCACAGCCGATGCAGTCGTCCGGATTCGCAACGGACATCACCTTGTTGCCCATGTCGTCGCCGTACTCGTCCTCACCCTCGAAAGGTTTCTCGATCAGCTCCAAGACGTTCCTGCCGCAGACCTTGTAGCAGCGTCCGCAGCCGAGACACTTTTCGACGTCGATCGATTCGATGAACCTCGGCGTCCAGGGTGTGCCGCCCCTTGTGTAGCAGGTTACCTGTGCCATGCTTCTCCTCTCCTTTCCTCAGAAGGCATCAAAGCTGAAGCAGCCGGAACACAGTTCATGCTGCCGTTGATCGTTGTCGCCTAAGCTATCGCCTCTCCGTCGGTCTCCCCGGTCCTTATCCTCAGTGCGCCGTCTATGGGGGCGACGAAGATCTTCCCGTCTCCGTGCTTGCCGGTGCGGCTGACCTTCATGATCGACTTCACGACCTTTGTCACCACGTCGTCCGGCACCACTATGGTGAGCATCCTCTTGGGCACGTAGAGGGCCACCTTGGGCAGAGTATGCTCGATGGCATAAGCCGAGGGGGTCGGTTTCAGCTTGGCCGCGGTACAGAAGCTCTCCGGCATCTCGGAGTCCATCTCCGCGCACATGGCGCCCTTCTGCTTCCCCCTTCCGTCGACGCTCTGTATCGTGAGCGACGGATACCCGAGGTCCTCGAGGACCTGCTTGGTCTCAGGGACCTTGTCTCTGCGGATGATTGCGATGATCTCCTTCATAGGCCCTCCTCCCCCGTCCTGACGGTGTAAGCGGTATCCACAGGGCTGACGAATATCTTTCCGTCACCGATGAAACCCGTCCTCGCCTTCTCCTGTATCAGGTGAACGACCTTGCCCTCGTCCTCGTCGTCGACGATTATCATGAGCAGTGTCTTCGGGAGCTCGTCGTAGTGCACGGGGCCCACCTGGAGACCCTTCTGCTTCCCCCTTCCAAAGACCGGCATCTTCGTCACAGACGGAAAACCCGCCCCTTCCAACGCCAAGACCACCTCCTGCTCTTTTTCCGGCCTTATAAACGCCCTGATCATCTTCATCGTTGCCTTCTCCTCCTTGGTTGTTGTTTGATGGTTTGCTCCAAGGGCCGCATCAGCAGAGCCAGCCCCTGCGGTCCGTTCAGTCACTCTTCATCAACTTCTTGAGCCACGGCGGCGGTGACGTATTGACGGTCTCGAGGAGCTTCTTCAGGGCCTCCTCGATGGCGATCACCTCCTTCACCTTTACCGGCATGATGCCCTTTCTCGCAAGCCTTGCCGCCGACGGCCCGCCTATCTCCGTGAGGTATATGATCTTGCAGTCCGAGAGCTTGTCCACCTTGACCTGCACCCTGTCCTCGTGTATCTGTCCCTGTCCCTTCGTCTCCTCTATCTCCGTATCCCTGCCTTCGGCGAACTTCCTCGTCTCGACGAAGCGGTAACCGTCTTTCGTCAGCTCATACACTTCAAACCTGCCGGACCTGCCGAAGTGCTCGTCCACGTTTACGCCGTCTGTTGTTGCAAACGCAATCCTCATCACCGGCCTCCTTTGTCTTTCTCCATGCGCTCCCCTTCATGCCCGCGGAAGAACGAAGACCGCCTCCGTTCAGAGCAGAAGGTTTGCGATATCGTTGATCAGCGTGAGGGCCCCCCTGTAGCCGACCGTCACCCTTGCATTCACTCCGAGCACCTTATAAACCGGAAACCCCATCTGATACAGCGGCACCCCGAGCCGCTCCGCCGTGTCGGTCCCGTGAGAGCTCGCAATCAGCATGTCGAACTCACCGTCAATCGAGAAGAGGTCCCCCACCATTACGTTACCCGCCCGAATCCTCCCGAGGGATTCGGCCTGAGCCGGAACCACCGCGAGTCCGACCTCAGCGCCGGCCTCGCCGAGCAGACCCGAGACCTGAACCGAGAGGTCGGGCTCGAGTGCCGTACAGACCCTCTTGCCCCCGAGGTGGAAGTGGGCATCCCTCATGCCGTCAACCAGCACCCTCCTCTGCCTCTCGTACCTCGCGGGCATCCGCCTGCCGCTCAGCGCAGAGAGCGTCTCCATCAATGCATCCACGCCCTGCAGGGACGAGATGCTATCGAACACGGCGTATTCGATGCCGAAGCGTTCTGCAAGCAGCCTTGCAGGCCCCTCCATGCTCGCACCAACCGCTATGGTGAACGACGCACCCCCCATCCTCTCGATGTCACCGATCCGCGTACCTCCGGAGGCGAGCGCCGAAAAGCCCTGCCTGCCGCCATCAAGCGCTGAGAGGTCGGGCAGCATTACCGGTCTCAGCTCGAACGCCTCTATCATCTCCCTCAGCTCGGTAAAGTCCGCCGGCGTCAGGTGCGAACCGGCAAGGACGTTTACGTCCGGAGCCCCCGTACTCCGCTCCCCGGCCAGCGCCTCCAGGACCCTCTCCACGGCCCTTGCATACCCAGACTCCAGCCCTCCTTCATAGTCGGGCGTGGGGATGTGCACAATCGCGGTACCCGTGCATTGAGTCTCAAACCCCTTCACCACACCCGCCACATCGTCACCCTTGACCTCGGTCAGCCCTGAAGTGAGTATGCCTATCAAATCCGGACCCTGTTTTTCAGCGGCTGCTTCGACAGCGGCGGCGAGGGCCTCCTCGCTGCCCATGACTACGTCCTCCGTGAAGAGCTTCGAGCTCATCAGGGCGATCGGCTCCCTGAAGTGCTTCGTCAAGAGCACCTTTGCAAGGAAGGTGCACCCCTGTGCACCGTGGATCACGGGGAGTGCCCGGTCAATGCCCTGGAGGGCGATCGCAGCCCCTATGGACTGCGAGTGCTTCAGCGGGTTCACCAGAACGTCCCGCCCGGAACCGCAGGAGACCCCCTTCGTGACGGCCACCGGCCCGGAGTCTGCAGCGCCGCTGAAGAACCGGATGCTCCTGCTCATATCTTCCGCAAGGTTGATCAGCCCCTCGTATCCGGCATAGGCGGTGTGCCTCTCCTGGTTCACGTCCACGAACGGATAGCCCTCCTTCATGGCGAGGTAGAGGTTCCGGCCGCCTGCCACGAGTATGTCGGCCCGCTTCTCCCGCATGAGCCTCTTCAGGTTCGGCGCACTGACATCCTCGACAAGCGGGGCGCCATCGCCGAGTATGGCCTTCATCTTCTCCTCGTCCTCGAACGTGCTCTTCTTCGTTCCGACTGCAACGACCTCCATGCCGAGATCGAGAAGGGCCGAGATGAAGGACCAGCTCTTTACCCCGCCTGTATACAGCACAGCCCTCTTGCCGCGGAGGTCTCCGAGTCTTCTCAGCCTCTCGTCGACACGCGCCTCTTCCCTGCCGATCACGTCTTCGACCGTCTCGCGGCGACCGAGGCGGCCGCCTATCTCGCGCAGGGCCTTCGACGTTTCGGTCTTGCCGAAGAAGGAGACCTCTATGTAGGGTATCCCGTACTTCCGTTCCATCTCCCTTGCAACATTCACAAGGGCGCGGCTGCAGACCACCACGTTGAGGTCGGCCCTGTGCGCATAGGTTATCTCTTCGAAGGTCGCATTGCCGGTGATCCTCGACATGACGCCGATGCCCGCCTCTCTCAGCAGTGGCTCGACGAGCCAGAGGTCTCCTGCAATGTTGTACTCGCCTATGAGGTTTATGAAAGCCCCTCCGGCGGATAGGAGGCCGCCGGGCGGCTCACCCGTGCCTATCACGTGTTCGAGCAGCACATCGCCGGCTATCCTGTTGCCGAGGTTCTTCGGTCCCACGAAGCCAGGCGCATTGACGGGTATGACCTTGACGCCGCAGGCATCCTCAGCCCTTCTGCAGACGGAGTCGAGGTCCTCTCCGATGAGTCCACTGACACACGTGGAGTAGACGAAGACGGCCTTGGGGTTCACGGCCCTGCACGTCTGCGCTATGGCGTTCAGGAGCTTCGCCTCTGAGCCGTAGACGATGTCGATCTCGTCGACGTCGGTCGTGAAGCCCATCCTGTGGAGGTCTCCGCGGGACGACAGCGTACCCCTGCCCTCCCAGGAGTTACCGCAGCAGGCCACTGGCCCGTGAACGAGGTGCGCCGAGTCGGCAATCGGCTGAAGCACGATCATCGCACCGTCGAAGGCGCACGACTCGCCGCCGCGGCTCCTGCAGAGCCTCTCCTTCTTCTCCGTGTTGCAGCCGTGCTCAAAAAGTCTATCCGTTGTCGTCAACATAAGCGCGTTACCTGTTCCGATCGTATCGATTTTCACGCTCCCTCCCTGCGGGGGGAACGACCGGGCGCCTCAAGGCGCCATTGCCCTTCACAACTCGATCCCGGACATGCCGGGGCCCGCTCCGCCCGTCTCGCGCCGAGGGGCCTCACCTGATGACGTCGAAGCTCGTGGTATCCATCGTCTTTCTGTCCATCTCGTCGAGGACGGTATTGACGATCCAGTTCACCATGTTTATCACGCCCTGGTAACCGATGATCGGATACCTGTGCAGGTGATGCCTGTCGAATATGGGAAAACCGATCCTCACGAGCGGGGTTCCGGTATCCCTCCAGAGGAACTTCGCATACGAGTTCCCTATGAGCAGGTCTACGGGGTCGGTAAAGAGCAGGGACCTCAGGTGCCACATGTCCTTGCCGGTGTAGACCGTTGCCTCCGCGCCGAACGGGCTCGATGCAAGCAGCTCTTCCGCCTCAGCGGCGAACTTCTTGTCACCGTTGGTGCAGATGACGTGAACCGGCATCCCTCCCATCTCCAGCAGGAAGCCCATCAGTCCGAGCAGCAGGTCAGGGTCACCGACGAGGGCGAACCTCTTTCCGTGCACGTAGGGATGCGAGTCTATCATCGCATCCACCGCGCGGCCCCTTTCGTCCTCGATCTCCTGGGGGACCGGCTTTCCGGTGATCCTGCTTATCTCGTCGAAGAACCTGTCCGTGTTCCTGACGCCCACGGGCGGAAGCACGAGGGCCTCCTGGTTCCACTCGGTCTCTATGTAACTCATGGTCTTGACCGTGGAGTACCTCTGAAGCGCGATGGTAGCCGAGGCATTGACCGAGTCGGCGGCCTCTTCAAGCGGGGTGCCGCCAGGATACAGCTTGTACTCGCCCGTGTTGGGAGAGTCGAACGTGTCGCTCACGTCAGCAAGGAGCGTGAAGTCCACGCCCATGATCCCGAGAAGCCGCTTCAGCTCGCGGTAGTTGCCCGTGTAGGTGTCGAACCCGGGGATGATGTTGATCTTCCCGTTGGGCTCACCCCTCTTTCCTTCCGTGATCGTGGACAGTATCCCCTTCATCATGTTGTCGTAGCCCGTTATGTGGGAACCCACGAAGCTCGGCGTATGCGCGAACGGCACCGGCAGGTCAGCGGGAATGAGCTCCTTGTTCCTCGCCTGCCGTATGAAGGCGTTGAGGTCGTCTCCGATAACCTCGGCCATGCAGGTGGTGCACACGGCGAGCATCTTCGGGCTGTAGAGGGTATAGGCGTTGTTCAGCCCCTCGAGCATGTTGTTCAGCCCGCCGAAGACCGCCGCGTCCTCGGTCATGGACGTGGATATGGCGGCCATGGGCTCCTTGAAGTGCCTGTTCAGGTGACTCCTGAAGTAGGCGACACAGCCCTGGGCGCCCTGCACAAAGGGCATCGTGTCCTTGAACCCCGACGAGCAGAATACGGCGCCGAGGGGCTGGCACGCCTTTGCCGGGTTTATCTTTATGTGCTTGCGCGCAAAGTTCTTCTCCTTGTACTCCTCGGTCTTCGTCCACTCGGCCACCTCGCAGACCTTCTCTTCAGGCCAGGGATTCTCGAACTCCTTCTTCCTCGCGAACTGGTCGACGTACTCCACCTCCTGAAACAGCTCGTTGTGATCTTTTATCTTTATCGTCTTCATCTCTTCCTCCGTATCAAACTCCATGTTGGGCTGTTGACCGTCATGTCCATGTCCCTGGCAAAGACGGGGAAGCCGTCGAAGCCGTGGTAGGGGCCGCTGTAGTCCCAGGAGTGCATCTGCCTGAACGGCACGCCCATCTTGTGATACGAGTACTTCTCCTTGATTCCGGAGCCCACGATGTCGGGCCTGAGCCTCCGTGTGAACTCCTCGAGCTCATAGAGGGTCGCGTCGTCCATGATGACCGCACCCTCCTTCATTTCGGGATACGTCCTGCGGTAGTCGTCGTCGTGACCGAACTCGTATCCCGAGGCCACGACCTCCATGCCAAGGTCTTCATACGCGCCGATCGTGTGCCGCGGCCTGAGTCCGCCCACGTAGAGCATCACCTTCTTGCCCTCGAGCCTCGGCCTGTATTGCTCGATGACCGCGTCCATCTTCGGTTTGTACTTCTCGATCAGCTTTTCGGCGTTCTCCTTGATCCTGTCGTCGAAGTACGAGGCTATCTTCCTGAGGCTCTGGTATATCTTCGTGGGCCCGAAGAAGTTGAACTCGACCCACGGGATGCCGTACTTCTCCTCCATGTGCCTGCATATGTAGTTCATCGACCTGTAGCAGTGGATGAGGTTCAGCTTCGACTTGTGAGCGATGCCGAGTTCGTTGACCGAGGCGTCACCGGTCCACTGCGCCACGACCCTGAGTCCCATCTCCTCGAGCATCCTCCTCGATGCCCAGGCATCACCGCCGATGTTGTAGTCGCCGATGAGCGAGACGTCGTACGGCGTCGACTCGGCGAGTTCCCCCTTGCCGAGCACGAAGTCCCGTATGGTGTCGTTGGCGATATGGTGACCGAGTGACTGGCTCACCCCCCTGAACCCCTCACACCTCACGGGGACGATCGGGATGCCGAACTCCTCGGACTTCTTCTTTGCCACTGCCTCAATGTCATCACCGATGAGGCCGACCGGGCACTCCGAGAGTATTCCGATCCCCCGCGCCAGGGGAAAGACCTCCCTCAGCTCGTCGAGCGCAGCGGCAAGCCCCTTGTCGCCGCCGTACACGATGTCCCTCTCCTGGAAGTCGGTCGTGATGTGCATGGCGCCGAAGGTGTCTATGCCGGTCTTGCCGTTGTAGTAGTTCCTCCTCGCCCACCAGCTGTACTGGCCGCAGCCGATCGGGCCGTGGCTGATCGTGATCTGGTCCTTGACAGGGCCCCATACGACACCCTTCGCCCCTGCATACGCGCACCCCCTGACGGTCATGACCCCGGGCCTCGACTTCACGTTCGACTTGACCTTGCACGTGCTGCACTCGCCGGTGGGGTCGTTGGGTGCGAGGTGCTTGGCCCTCGCCTTCCTCGTCTTCTCTGGATAGGCCTCGAGCACCTCGTCGATTATCTTCTGTGTCTCCTTGATGGCTGTACTCATCTGGTCTCCTCCTCTATACCGCTGATATCTCTTGTCCTGCCGGTCTCTATCAATAAGGTGAGACTGCCCGCATGTCTCATCCCGCGCTGCACCACTATCACCGCCCGTTCCCGGGGCACGCCTGTTCAGGCTGCAGGCTCCTCGCTATCGAGTATCCCGAACTCCATGAGCAGGTCCTCGAGCTCGTCCATCGACATCGGGGTCGGGATGACGAGATTCTTGTTCTCCGCGATCTTCTTCGCCAGGGCCCTGTACTCGTCCGCCTGGGGATGGTCCGGCGAGTACTCTATCACGGTCATCCTCCTCAGCTCGGCCCTCTGGACCTGGTTGTCCCTCGGCACGAAGTGGATCATCTGGGTGTTCAGCCTCTTTGCAAGCTCGGAGATCAGCTCGTACTCCCTGTCCGTCTTCCTGCTGTTGCATATCAGGCCGCCGAGCCTCACCCCACCGCTCTGTGCGTACTTCAGGATGCCCCGCGCAATGTTGTTTGCGGCATACATCGCCATCATCTCACCGGAGGTGACGATGTATATCTCCTTCGCCTTTCCCTCCCTGATCGGCATGGCGAATCCACCGCAGACGACGTCACCGAGTACGTCGTAGAAGACGAAGTCCGTGTCGGACTCGTAGGCGCCGTTCTCCTCGAGGAAGTTTATCGCGGTGATGACACCGCGGCCGGCGCATCCCACTCCGGGCTCCGGACCGCCCGACTCCGCGCACCTTATGCCCTTGAACCCGGTGAGCAGCACTTCGTCGATCTCGAGGTCTTCAACCGTGCCCCGTTCCCTTGCAAGGTCCATGACCGTGGTCTGGGCCTTCTTGTGCAGTACCAGCCTCGTGGCATCCGCCTTCGGATCGCAACCGACTATCATGCACTTGTAGCCCGCCTCAGCCAAGGCACTAACGGTGTTCTGAGTCGTGGTGGACTTTCCGATCCCGCCCTTGCCGTAGATAGCTATCTGTCTCATGAGTCTCTCCTCCTCTGAAAGTTTTTGGGGTTTCAAACTGGATTATAATAGTAGCAAGAGACGTGCCAGCCCGGAAAGCAAGGAAACTCAATGCTTCTGGAATGGCCATGCGTTCTGCAAGTACATTATTGTCTCTGCGCGGAGCATTTTTGTAAGGCCCGTGTCCCCGGGCACCCGCAGGGACCGGGGGCGGGCGAGAGTTGACAAAGGCTGCGGTTTTATTTAAAGTAGACTTCTCGGAGTCGAGGTCATACCGTGCCGAGGCGACGGAAGCAGAAACGGCCAATCCCGGGCCATGCAACCGGAGGACTGGAGGCGATGCCCATACACAAAGACATCCTGGCCCTTGTCGGCAACACCCCCCTCGTAAGGATAAACCAGCTTACCGGTACCGGTGATGCAGAGATATACGCGAAGCTCGAGGGCTTCAACCCCGGCGGGTCGGTGAAGGACAGGATAGCACTGAACATGATCGAGGAGGCCGAGAGGGAAGGCCGGCTCAAGAAGGGCGGGACCATCATAGAGCCCACGAGCGGCAACACCGGGATCGGCCTTGCGATGGTGGCTGCGGTTAAGGGCTACAGGCTCATTCTCACCATGTCGGAAGAGATGACGCTCGAGAGGCGGCAGCTCCTCGAGGCCTTCGGGGCAGAGTTGATACTGACTGATGGATCGAAGGGGATGATGGGAGCGGTCGAGAAGGCGGAGGAACTCTACCTCAAGAACCGTGACCGTTACTTCATGCCCCAGCAGTTTGAAAACCCCGCCAACCCGGCGGCCCACAGAAAGACCACCGGGCCGGAGATCATCAGGGACCTCGGGGGGGCACCGGACGCCTTTGTTGCAGGCGTCGGCACAGGGGGGACCATAACAGGGGTTGGCGAGGTGCTCAAGGAGCACGACAGCGGCTGTCACATAGCTGCTGTTGAGCCTGCGGCCTCCGCGGTCCTCTCCGGAGGAGAGCCCGGACCGCACAGGATCGACGGTATAGGTGCGGGCTTCTACTCGCCGGTGCTGAACCCCCGGATATACGACGAGGTCATACCCGTAACCGACGAGGACGCCTTCGAGACGTCGAGGCGGCTGGCCCTCGAGGAAGGGCTGCTCGTGGGGGCGTCTTCCGGGGCGGCCATGTGGGCGGCGCTCCAGGTCGCGCGCAGGCTCGGCAGGGGCAAGAGGATAGTCGTGATACTGCCGGACCGGGGTGAGAGATACCTGAGTTCAGGCCTCTTCTCCAGGACCGTGAAGTGAGCGGAACGCCTACCTCCTCACCCTGAAGACACCCTCGGTCGATACTATCTTCTGAGTGAGCTTGAGGAGCTGGGCCCTGTCCTTCGCCTGAATGAAGAACGTGAAGCGTGCCTTGCCGTCATGGGTCGACGTCGCCTCGAGGTGGGTGATGTTGACGTTCATCGAAGAGAAGAGCGCGCTCAGCTTTGCAAGCATTCCCGGCCTGTCCATGGTCTCCACATTGAGCTTGGTTATCGACGTGCTGTCCCCTGTGGATGACCACTCGACGTTCACGAGCCTCGTATCGTCCACGGCGAGGCGATCGAGGTTCGGGCAGTCGCGGCGGTGTATAGTCACGCCCTTGCCGCGGGTCACGAAACCGACCAACTGGTCTCCAGGCACCGGATAGCAGCAGTGGGCGGTGTGGTAGAGGATGTTGTCCACACCCTTTATCGTTATGCCGCCGATATCCTTGGCCTTCTTGAGCGGCCTTTTGTGCAGGGTCTCCTCCGGGGCCTCCTCTTCCTTCTTTTCGGGCTGAAATCTGTTGACCACCTGGTGCGCCGAGACCTTGCCGTACCCTATGGAGACGATCAGGTCTTCGCGGTTCCTCATGCTGAAGGCCGCGGCAACCTCGTCCATCTCAGGGGACTTGATGATGGTGGGGCTGAGTCCCCGCTTTCTGAACGCGGTCTCGAGTATCTTGTATCCGAGCTCAAGGCTCTGCTTCCGCTCCTCGGCCTTTATCCACTGTTTTATCCTGCTCTTGGCGCGCTGTGTCACGACGAACTTCAGCCAGTCCCTGCTCGGGCCGTGCGAAGGAGACGTGATTATCTCGACCGTGTCTCCGCTCTGCAGCTGGTATCTCAAGGGTACTATCCTCCCGTTCACCTTTGCGCCCACGCACTTGTGGCCCACCTCTGTGTGTATGGAGTAGGCGAAGTCCACGGGGGTCGACCCTGAAGGGAGCTCCTTTATCTCCCCCCCGGGGGTGAAGACGTATACCACCTCGGGCACTACCTCGCCCTTGACGACATCGAGAAACTCCTTTGCGTCATTGAGGTCTTTCTGCGACTGGATCAGCTCCCTGAGCCACTGGATGTATTTTGCATCCTTCTGGTGTACCCTGCCCTCTTCCTTGTACATCCAGTGCGCTGCGATCCCTTCCTCGGCTATCCTGTGCATCTCTTCGGTCCTCACCTGGAACTCGACCCTCTCGCCCTTCGGACCGATCACCGAGGTGTGGAGCGACTGGTACATGTTGGACTTCGGCAGGGCGATATAGTCCTTGAACCTGCCGGGAATGGGAGTCCAGAGCGAGTGTATGATGCCGAGTATCTCGTAACAGTGGTTCTGCGTGTCCGTGATTATCCTCAGTCCGAGGACGTCGTAGAGCTGCTCGAACGGTATCTGCTGCATCTGCATCTTCCTGTATATGCCGTAGAGATGCTTCACGCGGCCTGAGACCTCGGCCGGAATGTTGTACGACCGGAGCTTCTCCTTTATCTGCCGCGCCACCTCATCTATATAGCCCTTCTGCGCCTCCCGCCTCCTTGCAACCTTTTTCAGGAGGTCCTTGTACACGACCGGCATCAGGTACTTGAAGCTCATGTCCTCGAACTCTATCCGCATCCAGCCGATACCGAGCCTGCTGGCAAGCGGGGCATAGATGTCGAGCGTCTCCTGCGCAATCCTCCTCTGCCTGCTCGGCGGCAGGTGCTGAAGGGTTTTCATGTTGTGCAGCCTGTCGGCGAACTTTATGAGGATGACCCTTATGTCCTCGGCCATGGCGAGAAACATCCGCCTGAAGTTCTCCGCCTGGGCATCCTCCCTCGTCCGGAACTGTATCTTCGAGAGCTTTGTCAGTGAGCCGACGAGGAAGGCCACCTCGTCGCCGAATATCTCCTTGATGTCCTGCAGCTTCGTCTCCGTATCCTCGACCGTGTCGTGGAGGAGCCCCGCGATTATGGTCATCACGTCCATCCGCATGTCTGCAAGTATGGACGCAACGGAAAGCGGATGCCCTATGTACGGAGTGCCCTCTTTCCGCTTCTGGCTGCAATGGGCCTCGTGCGAGAAGTAGTAGGCCTTCCTGAGCAGGGAGATGTCGGCCTCCGGTGCGTAGGAGCGGACCTTCTCCGTCAGTTCGTTAAGGGGTATCAGCTTGTGACTCTTCGTGCCGGTGGTCATACTTAATAATATAATCTTTCGACATGCTTTGTCCAAAGGTCGAGAATACGCGTTCCCGCGCCACCCGTCTCCTTTACGAAACGATCACGTTTTTTTGTATAATAGAGTAATTTTTGAAAAGAGGGGTGTTCACGATGGAATGCATCAAGGCGACCAATCTCAAGAACTGCAACTGCTCCTACGGATCATGCTCGCGGAAGGGCAGGTGCTGTGAGTGCCTGCTTTACCACAGGCGGCACGGCGAACTGCCGGCCTGCTTCTTTCACGAATCATACGAGAGGAGCTACGACCGTTCAGTCGAGAACTTCATAAGCATGGTCCAGGCAATGGGGATGAGAACAAGCTGAGTCTCCCGCTTTTTCGACTCCCGATCCATCCGCCCAAGGGGAGGTTGAATCTCTGAACATGCCTTGAAGTCGGACGGCAGGCGCGCCGGAGTGGTGGAATGGCAGACGCGGTGGACTCAAAATCCACTGGGCTTCGGCCCGTGCGGGTTCAAATCCCGCCTCCGGCACCATAAACGCCGGCCCCGGGAGGAACACGGCGTCACGGGGGCTGCTGTTTTGGTGTCAACGAAGGCGCAGGTCGCACAGGAGGAGGTGATTTATGAAACAGCAGTCGGTCAGGACTGCAGCCATGGTGGTTCTATTCTTGCTCACCCTCTCGGGCAAGGGATTTTCGAACCCATGGGCCATAGAAGAGATGGTGGAGAAGGAAGCACCCCTCTTCACACTGAAAGACCTCAGCGGACGTCGGGTGAGTCTCGTCGATTTCCGCGGAAAGGTGGTGCTCCTGAACTTCTGGGCCACGTGGTGCCCGCCGTGCATCTCCGAGATACCCAAGCTCAACGAGCTGAGAGAGGCATACGCAGGCAGGGACTTCGAGATCATCGC
>DRKX01000123.1 GCA_011051565.1 Nitrospirota bacterium
CTCGCCTCTGCGCTGCTGTTCGGACTGGGCCTGATAATAAGGCTCGTGCGGCCACTGCTGAACCTCAAGGACGCAGTCGACAGGCTCGCCGAGGAGGGCTTCAACAAGCAGATAGACGTACGTGGCGGCGACGAGATCGGCGAGCTCTCGAAGGCATTCAACGAGATGGTCGTCAAACTGAACCGCTCGCTCTCTGAGCAGGACAGGCTGAGCAGGCTCGCAGCAACAGGCGAGCTCGCAGCCACGCTCGCCCACGAGATAAAGAACCCCCTCAACGCGATAGGAGGAGCCGCCCTGTACATACAGAAGAACTTCAAGGGAAGCCTCATCCGCGAGTTCCTGAGCGTCATCTATGACGAAGTGGCCAGGATAAACAGGCTGACCACCACATTGCTCGACTTTGCAAAACCGGTCAAGCCCGATCCGAGGCCGTCCGACATAAACAGGCTCGTCGTTGAGACCATCGACCTCCTGAGGCAGGAAAGCGACGAGCAGGGCATAGCCATAGAGACCTCCCTGGACACGGAGGTTCCGGTGATCCCCTTCGATTACCACCAGATAAAGCAGGTCCTGATAAACCTCATGATCAATTCTTTTGATGCAGTGGACAAAAATGGTAAAATCAGAGTCAGTACAACACTATCCGGCGGGGGGCTGCTTCTATCGGTCGAGGACAACGGCAGGGGCATAAGGGAAGAAGACATGGAAAACATCTTCAATCCCTTCTTCACGACCAGGACCCGCGGCACGGGGCTCGGGCTGGCCGTATCGAGGAAGATAGCCAAGGAGCACGGCGGCGACATCACGGTCGAGAGCGCCCTCGGTGAGGGAAGCACGTTCACGCTGCTGCTGCCGGTCAATAGAAGAGACGGACGATCCTAAGAAGAGATGAAACAGACGATACTCATAGTGGACGACGAGACAAACACCCTGAAGGTGCTCTCGGCGACCCTCAGGAGGGAGAGGTTCCGCGTCGAGACCGCCAGGACAGGCGAGGAGGCTCTGTCCAGGTTCAGGAACAACAATGTCGACCTCGTGATATCGGACTACAAGCTGCCGGGTATCGACGGCGAGACACTGCTCGAGGAGATCAAGGCCCGGAACCCCAACGTTCCCGTCATCCTCATGACCGCCTACGGCACCATAGAGAGGGCCGTCGACGCCATGAAGAAGGGGGCTTACACCTATTTGACAAAACCCGTAAATATGGATATCATGGTATCCATGGTGAGGGATGCCCTGCAGAAGAGGGAGTGGTCCATGGATTCCGCAGAAGACGTCCCGGGCAGGTATCAGTTCCTGAACATCATCGGCAAGTCTCAGGCTATGCAGGAAGTCTTCTCCATGATCCAGCGCGTCAGCAAGACCGATGCAGCGGTCCTCATACTCGGCGAAAGCGGCACGGGCAAGGAGCTGGTCGCGCGGGCGCTCCACTATACCTCGCTCAGGGCCAACAGCCCCTTCATCCCCATAGACTGCACCACCATCCCCCCGGAGCTCATGGAGAGCGAGCTCTTCGGCTATGAAAAGGGGGCCTTCACCTGTGCCTACGACGACAAGGTGGGGCTCATAGAGATGTCCGAGGGCGGCACCATATTCTTCGACGAGATCGGTGACCTCGACTTCACACTCCAGAAGAAACTGCTCAGGTTCCTCCAGGAAAAAGAGGTACACAGGCTCGGCGGAAAGAAGAAGATAAAGGTCGACGCGCGCATCCTCGCCGCCACAAACAGGAACATTGAAGAGGCGGTCAAGAAGGGCGAGTTCAGGGCTGATCTCTACTACAGGCTGAACGTCATCTCCATCCACATGCCGCCGCTCAGGGAGAGAAAGGAGGACATCCCCCTGATAGCCTCCCACTTCCTCGACCTGTTCAGCAAGAAGAACAAGAAGAGCATCACCGGGTTCGACCCGAAGGTCACCGGCATCCTTACGAACTATGACTGGCCGGGCAATGTCCGCGAGCTCGAGAACGTCATCGAGCGGGCGGTCATTCTATGCCCCTACGAAAAGATAACCGTCGACTGCCTGCCCCGCAAACTCACGCTCGTTGCCGAGGAGGCGGGGTTCGAATCCGACGGGTTCAACCTCGTCGAGATGGAGAGGCGGGTCATACTCAAGGCCCTCGAGAAGACGTCGTGGAACCAGTCGAGGGCGGCCTCGCTCCTCGGCATAAGCCGCAAGCAGCTCAGGACGAGGATGAAGAACCTGGAGCTGCTACCCGGTTAGGAAGTGGCTGTGGCTCCTGATCTCCCGGTAGGAGAAGACGGGGCCGTCGGTGCAGATATACCTGGGGCCGGCATAGCAGTGACCGCACTTGCCCACGCCGCACTTCATGTGTGCCTCGAGCGTGGTGATGATCCTCTCCTCCGGCATTCCCAGCAGGAAGAGCTCTCCCATGGCGGCCCTTATCATAACGTCAGGCCCGCATATGTACGCCACGGCCTTCTGCAGGTCTGAACGCACATCCTGCCACAGGGCCGTGACGAGTCCCGTCCGGCCCTCCCAGCCCTTCGCCGGAGTGTCCACCGTGAGGAGCACGTCTACACCCCTCTCCCTCCAGCCGTCCATCTCCTCCCTGAAGACGATCTCCTCAGGCCTTTTCGCTCCGTAGAGGAGCGTTACGCGGCCGGCCGCTCCGGGGTTCTCAAGGAACCACAGGATGAGCGGTCTAAGCGGCGCCATCCCTATACCGCCTGCCACGACCACGACGTCCCTGCCCCTCGACAGATCGAGGGGGAAACCGTTTCCGTAGGGGCCTCTCAGCCACACGGTGTCTCCGGCCTCGAGGCCGTGGAGCGCGCCGGTCACCAGCCCGGCCCTCCTTATGCAGAGCTCCAGCGGGCCGTCCCCACCGCCAAGCGACGCCACAGATATCGGGACCTCGCCGGCTCCCCAGAGAGAGACCATGAAGAACTGTCCCGGTGAATACTCGATCGCTGCTTCGGGCCTCACCCTGAATAGGCTCGTCTCCGGGGTCAGGGGTATCACCTCCTCGACATCAGCGCTCAGCGGCAAGTATACGTTCTCTCTGCCCTTCCTCTTCATCCTTCACCCTCCGGCCCGGCACCCGTCTCTTCAGGCTTCGGCCTGCGCATCACCTCACCGATCCCGACCTGCCGGCCCTTTCCCACCACTGCAGTCGCTCCGTCGAGGTCGAGTCCCTTCATCGCCGTAGCTATCGCCGCCATGTCTATCTTTCCCGGGCACGTGAGGGTACACCGGCCGCAGCCCACGCACCCGAACCCGCCCAGCACTTCCGGATAGTGTATGAGCTTGTGATAGTACCACCTCTTCGTCCTGAGCATCCTCTTCTCGTTGGGGAGCACGCCGCCGGCCATACGGGTAAAACCCTTGAACAGGCATGTATCCCAGAGCCTCGCCCTCTCGATGCCGCCGTGGTACCTCCTGTCGGTCACTGTGAAGCACGTACAGAGCGGACACTCATAGACACAGCCGCCGCATTCGAAACACCTTGCGGCGACACGCTGCCAGAAATCGTCCTTTATCCGCCCGGCGAGTATCATGCCCCGCGGACTCTCGAGGCTTATCCTCTTGCGGAATCTCGCCTTTGCACTCAGGATGACCTCGTACTGGTCGTCGTGGTCCGCCTTCCCGGGCCTGCGGAACAGGAATGAGGTGGCCTTGACGGTCCTCACGCCCTCGGCCGAGGCGGCCTGGACGAAGTACCTGTTGCCGAGGTCGGTCAGCTGTATGTCGAAACCGCCGTCGAGGTAGGGCCCCGTACCGAGCCCGATGCAGAAACAGGTCGGATCCGGATTGTTGCACGCGATGGTGACCATCAGGGTGTTCATCCTGCGCTGCTCATAATACGGGTCCCTGTACCCTTCGAGGAAGAACCTGTCGAGAAGCCTCACGGCTGAGACGTCGCACGGCCTGACACCGAAGACGATCCGCCGACGCCTCTCCGCAAGGTCGTAGACCCTGCCCGCACGGGAACCCTTCACGCACGCATCGGGTGAGACGGGCTGCGCCCTGTAGTGGACCCCCGGCTCGCCGCCCGGAATATCCAGCCTGAGCATGGGTTCGTACTGCGGCAAGAGGAACTCCTTGGGTGAAGGCAGTGACGCGGGGAGATCGAGCACGATCTCGTGGATCTGCTCGACCGTCCTGAAGACGATGTCCTTGCCACCGTTGAGCAGCGGCCCCACGAGTTCGCGCTCCTTCCTCAACTGTCTCAGCCAGTAGGAGAGGTGGTTCTTGTCGAGTATCCATTCGTTCCTCATCGCTCGACCCTCTCCACCCTTACCGCACAGACCTTGTATTCCGGTATCTTGGCTCCCGGGTCAGTGGCGGGATTGGTCAGGATGTTGGCGGCGGCCTCAGCGTAGTGGAACGGGATGAAGATCGTTCCCTCGGGTGTTCTCTCCGTCACGTCGGCCTTCAGCTCTATGGCGCCTCTCCTCGAGCTCACCCTCACCCGAGAACCCTTCCGTATGGAGAGCCTTTCGGCGTCTGCCGGGTTTATCTCCGCGAGGCACTCCGGTTCCTCACGCTCGAGCACAGCGGTCCTCCGGCACATAGTCCCCGTATGGTAGTGGAAGCAGATGCGCCCGGTGGTGAGGAGGAACGGGTAGGCCTCGTCGGGCGGCTCGTCAGGCGGCAGGAAGTCCACGGTGATGAACGTGCCGAGCCCCTTTGCGAACTTCTTTCTGTGCAGGTAGGGAGTCCCGGGATGGCCGCCGTCCGGACACGGCCACTGCAGGCCGAACCCCTCTGAGAGCCTGTGGTGGAGTATGCCGCCGTAGGACGGCGTCAGCAGCGCTATCTCCTCCATGACCTCGTAGGCCCCCCTGTAAGACATGCCGTAGCCCATCCTCTCTGAAAGGGCACAGATTATGTCGCCGTCAGGCATCGACTCCCCGACCGGTCCGACCGCCCTGCCGAGGAGCTGTACCCTCCGCTCGGTATTCGTGAAGGTCCCCTCCTTCTCGGCAAAGGACGCGGCAGGCAGCACAACGTCGGCGATCTCGGCGGTCTCGTTCGGAAATATGTCCTGAACAACGAGGAAGTCGAGCCTCTCCATCGCCTCCCTCACATGGTTGAGGTCGGGATCGGACATAAGGGGGTTCTCGCCCATTATGTACATCGCCCTCAGGCTGCCTGAAAGGGCTGCATCCATCATCTCCATGATCGTCAATCCAGGATCGGCCGGAAGCCTTCGCCTCCACGCCCTCTCGAACTTCCTCCTCGCCCGCGGGTCAGAGACCCTCTGGTATCCGCTGTATACGTTAGGCAGGGCACCCATGTCGCACGCACCCTGCACGTTGTTCTGTCCCCTCAATGGGTTGATGCCCGACATCGGCAGGCCGATGTGTCCGGAGAGCATGACGAGGTTGGCGCAGGCCCTCACGTTGTCGACGCCGGTCACGTGCTGCGTGATCCCCATTGCATAGAAGAGCATCGAGCGCTTCTCCATGGCATACATCCTCGCCACCCGCCTTACGTCATCGGCCCTCACCCCCGTGATCCCCTCGACGACCCGCGGCGGATAGCGCCTGAGTTCTTCGGCGAAGGGATCGAAGTTCTCGGTCCGCCGCCTGACGAAGTCGGCATCCACGAGCCCCTCGCTCACGATCACGTGCATTATCCCCATCAGGAGGGCGACGTCCGTGCCGCTGCGGTGCCTCAGGTGTATATGCGCGAACTCCGCTATCTGCGTCCTCCGGGGATCTGCGACTATCAGTGTGGCCCCGCGGTCAACGGCCTCGAGCATATGCATGGCGATCATCGGATGCTGCTCCGTGGTGTTCGAGCCGATCACGAAGAGGAGACTCGCATCCGCGATCTCGCTTATGGAGTTGGTCATCGCGCCGGAGCCGAATGCAGCGGCCAGGCCGCCCACTGTCGAGGAGTGGCAGAGCCTGGCACAGTGGTCTATGTTGTTCGTGCCGAGCACGGCCCTCGCAAACTTCATCATCAGGAAGTTCTCCTCGTTGGTACACTTCGCCGAGCTGAGTACACCTATGGAGTCCGGCCCGTGCTCGGCCCTGATCTCTGCAAGGCGCGCCGCCGTGAGCGAGAGCGCCTCATCCCATGTGGCCCGCCTCAGGCCGCGGCCCTCCCTTATCAGCGGCGTCTTCAGCCTGTCGGGGTGGGTGACGAACTCGTGGGCGTTCCAGCCCTTTACACAGAGGCTCCCCCTGTTGACCGGATGGGACCTGCTCGGCGAAGTACCGGTGATCCGCCCGTCCTCCACATGGAGGTAGAGGCCGCAACCGCAGCCGCAGTATGGGCAGACCGTCATGACCTTGTCCATAGGCTCTATTATAGCAGAGGCCGTACCTCCTGTATACCGAGGCACCGCCGCCAAATGATGGCGGCGAACTGATATAATATCCGTACCGGAGGAGACCCGCCGGAGCACTGTTCCCGATTGCCGGCGGTTACGGACTCCATTCCTGCAGGGCGTCCGATATGGTCGCGACGAAAGGAGGGCTCAATGGACTACTCGGTGGTCTTTGTTACGGCACCGGATGAAGAGGAGGCTGCAAGGATTGCGCGGATCGTCGTTGAAGAGAGGCTTGCAGCGTGCGTGAACATCGTAAAGGGCATACGCTCGGTCTACCGGTGGAAGGGAAAGGTCGAGGATGAACACGAGGTCCTCTTGGTCGTGAAGACCGGCAGGCACCTCTTCGATGCGCTTGAAAAGAGGGTGAAGGAGCTGCACTCCTACAGCGTGCCCGAAGTCATTTCCATCCCGATAACGGAGGGATCTGCGGAGTACCTCGAATGGCTTGCGCACGAACTGAGGGATTGAGAGGGCCGGAGCCCTTTCACTAAACCGCCTCTACCGCCTTGACCTCGGGGATGTCCTGTTTCATTGCTGCCTCGATGCCGCCCTTGAGTGTCATGATCGACATCGGACACGTACCGCAGGCGCCTACGAGCCTGACCTTCACTACGTTGTCGTCGGTGATCTCCACGAGCTCGACGTCTCCGCCGTCGCGCTGCAGTGCAGGCCTGATCCTGTCTATGACCGCCTCTACCTTCGTCCTGTCAAGCATCGCATACCTCCATTGATCGTTTTTTCTCCTCACGGCATCCGCATTGTCTATTGTCCTATTTTGAGTCCTACAAAATCAACCTTTCCGTCGAATTCCAGCGCTCCTCTCGCGCATACCCGATCCCGTCTCTGCCCCCTGCCTTTCCTCTGGGAGACGGTTCTCCACAGATCCTTTTTGAGGCGATGTTCACTCCTCGTTCAGATTTTTGATGGGGCAAATCGCGAGGCGTCTTTCCTCAAAAATAAAACTACTTGAACTAGATAAGTAATTAAGCATGATTTTTTCTTTTTCTAAGTTTCTTTTCATAGGCAGCAGAGAGTTCTTCAGAGAGATATTCTATTTGCTCCGCAAGTTCAATTATGTCTAAGGAA
>DRKX01000124.1 GCA_011051565.1 Nitrospirota bacterium
CGCTCGACTACGAATTCCTCCGCAGCGAGGGTCTTAAGTACATCGAGCAGCTATCGAGCAGGATATGGACCGACTACAACATCCACGACCCCGGGATAACGATCCTCGAGCTGCTCTGCTATGCAATAACCGACATCGGCTACCGAACCTCCTTCCCCATCGCGGACATACTCGCCGAGGGCAGGGGAGAGGGTGCGGACGGCGGCCCGGAGTTCCCCACTGCAGCTGAGATACTGCCGATGAGGCCGGTGACCGTCAACGACTACAGGAAGCTCCTGATCGACATCGATGGTATAAGGAACGCCTGGCTCAGGGAGCACACCGGCACGTCGTATTATCTCGACTGCAGCGAGAGCGGCTTGAGCCGCAAGCCGCTGCAGGGAGCGGCCTCGAGGAAGATAACCCTCGGAGGCCTCTACGACGTGGTCATAGACTTGGAAGAGGCGGCCGACGAGAAAACCGTCAAGGATGCCGCGCGCGAGAGGCTCCATGAAAACAGAAACCTCTGCGAGGACTTCGTGGACATAAAGACGGTCAAGGAGCAGGAGTTCATCTTATGCGCCGAGGTGGAGCTCGCCGCCGATGCCGACATAGACCTGATCCAGGCAAGGATTTTCCACGAGGTGCAGCGATATCTCACGCCGCCGATCAGGTTCCGCTCTCTCAAGGAGATGCTCGACAGGGGAAAGCGGACCGACGAGATTTTCAACGGCCCCATCCTGAGAAACGGCTTCATCGATGACGACGAACTCGATGAGGCCTCGCTCAGGGAGTGCATACACCTTTCGGACGTCATCAGGATCCTCATGGCCGTCGACGGCGTACGTGCAGTGAGGGATATAAAGATCACACCGCCGGGAGAGGCAGAGGACGGCGGGAGGCAATGGACGGTGGATGTGGAGAAAGACCACAAGCCTGTGCTCGACCGCAATACATCTCGAATCGTGTTCTACAAGGACCACCTGCCCTTCAGGGCGGACGAAGAGAGGACCGGCAGACTGCTCAGGTGCCTCGAGGCCTTGGAGCGGGCCGAGGAGGGCCCGGCCTTGACGGAAGACCTGCCGGTTCCGTCCGGAAACGTCAGAAACATCCGGAACTACTACTCGTTCCAGAACCACTTCCCGCGCAACTACGGCATAGGAGAGGCAGGGCTGCCCGAGTCAGCCTCCAACGAACGCAAGGCACAGGCAAGGCAGCTCAAGGCATACCTCCTGTTCTTCGACCAGTTGCTGGCCGACTACCTCGCGCAGCTCGCAAACCTCAGGCGGCTCTTCTCCACGGACGAAGAGATCGACAGGACATACTTCACCCAGGTGGTCGACAGCGTCAGGGACGTCGAGGCCCTGTACAAGGACTACGAAAATCTCGGCTCCGCCATACAGGCGATGACCGAGGACGAGGACCTCTTCATTAAGAGGCGCAACAGGTTCCTCGACCACCTGATCGCAAGGTTCGCCGAAAGCTTCAATGAGTATGCCTGGATAATGTATACACGCAGACAGGACAGGGACCCGAGGGACCTGATAAGGACCAAGACCGACTTCCTCAAGCACTATGCGGAGATCGGCAGCAACAGGGCCGGCGCGTTCGACTACACGAAGAGCGGCGACTTGTGGAATACCTACAACGTCTCGGGTCTCGAGCGGAGGGTGGCTCACCTGCTCGGCATCAGGAACTACAAGAGGCGCAACCTCTTCGGCATTAAGTACGAGGTCTACCAGGAGAAGGACAGCGACGGTGTGGACGAGTACAGGTTCAGGGTTGTCGACGACGGCGGAAAGATCCTCTTGAGCAGCAGCACCCGCTACGCAACCAAGGAGGAGGCCGTGCGCGAGATGAAGCTGGCGCTCGGGCTCGCCATGACGAGGAAGGGTTATGAACTGAAGGAGACCTCGGACGGCAGGTTCTACTTCAACATTACGGACGAAAACGGCGAGGTCATTGCACGCAGAATAGAGTATTTCGATTCCGAGCGGAAACGGGACGAGGCGATCAGGTACCTGATGGACTTTCTCTTCCAACACTACAGTGACGAGGGCCTGTTCGTGGTCGAGCACATACTGCTCAGGCCGAAGGGTCCGGGCGAGGAGTTCCTGCCGGTCTGCGTCGCGGCCGACTGCTCAGACGGTGAATATGCAGACCCCTACTCGTTCAGGATAAGCATCGTTCTGCCTGCGTGGAGCGAGAGGTTCTCGGATATGGACTTCAGGCGGTTCGTCGAGAAGACGATAAGGGCCGAGACCCCGGCTCACATACTGCCGCGTATATGCTGGGTCAATAAAGAGCAGATGGCCGAGTTCGAAAATGCATACAGGGAGTGGCTCGACCACAGGGCATCCGGCAAAGAAGGAGGGGGCGATGCACTGAACAAGCTCATAGACATCCTCAGCAGCCTGAAGAGCGTCTATCCCGAGGCCGTCCTCACCGGCTGTACAGATGGGACGGCCGGTGAGAAGACCTTTATACTCGATAAATCAAATCTGGGAACCCGGAAGGAGTGAAACCATGACAGAGAGAGTTTTCAAGCTTTCAGAAGAGCCGGTCACTTCATATACGGTCTTCGAAAGGGACCAGGTACTGACGTCCGAGCAGCTGAACGAGATAGTTGCATACCTCGACAGGCAGCACAGGCTCACGAGGGTGAAACTCTTCGGAGTGGGCATCGTGTGCGGTCTCCACCCCACATACACGAAGCAGAGACAGAAGTGCTGCATCACCGTCACAAAAGGGGCAGCGGTCACGACCGACGGCGACATACTCTATTACGACACCGACACGAAGTTCTGCCACTTCAAGCCGTTCGACGACCGGTACGCGAAGTATTTCCACCTCATGCCCAACAAGAAGCAGATCCCGCTGTACGAGCTCTTGACGCAGGAGGAGGCTGACTCCGAGAGCCTCTGCAGGTTCGAAGAGGTGACCGGGAAGGACACGGACGATACGGCCGTGCTGCTCTACCTCGAGAGCTACCTGTTCGACCCCGACATATGCACGGGAAGCGACTGCGACAACAAGGGACAGGAGCAGAGAAACAACCTCCGGGCTCTCCTCGTCTCGAAGACAGACCTCAAGGCACTGATGGAAGAGGCCGCCGGGTCGGAGCGGTACTACTTCGAACTCGACGACCTCTCCTGCAGGAGGGTCATCCTCGGTTCCACTGCAACGGCGATAAAGGACTACGCAGGCCTCTCCGCGGCCTACGGTAAGGTCATACGCTCCCAGCTGAATACACTCAAGAAGGTCCTGCCGGAAAGCTACAAGGTGTGTGAACCCCTGCTCAAAGAGGTCTACAGGCGCGACCCAACCACCGTGTGGAAGCAGAAGCTCGACAAGATATACAATGACGTCAAGAAGAAAGAGGTCACAGGCATACAGTACATCTACGACTTCGTGAAGGATCTGTCGGCCGCGTACAATGAATTCCGGGAGGCGCTCTTCGGAAACGGAGCGCTGTGTTCTCCCGGAGTCGGGCTCTTTCCAAAGCACGTAATACTCGGCACACCTGCAGCGGACGGAGTCTGGGCCGAGGATGCGTTCAGGCAGGGATTCCATGAATCCCCGGTCCTCAACCGCGACACCGAGCGAATCCGCAAGGCTCAATTCCTGCACATGCGCATCGACCGCATGATAAGGAGTTTCAAGGTCCCTGCTCCGGGCAAGGAGATCAAGGTCACCCCTTCCTCGGTCGGGGGTCCCATCGGCTCGCAGGCGATACCGTATTACTACAGAATCGACGCC
>DRKX01000125.1 GCA_011051565.1 Nitrospirota bacterium
AGCCTCAGCCTCGGGCTTATGCTCGACGTCATGTCCTCATAAAACCCTATCACGAACGCCGGCAGCGCCGACACCGCCAGATACACCCCCTCCCTGCCGAACACGCTCAGTCCCACAATCAATGCGATCACTATCCCCAGCCCACCCGCCCTCGGCGTCGGAACGTCGTGAAACCTCTGGGGCTTGTCGGTGTCGGCACGGTCCATGCAAAAGGAACGCATGTTGAAGTTCTTGATGACGAGAAACTGAATCAGGAACGAAGCAAGGAACGGCACGGTGGTCTGCAGTATGATATGGTTCATGACAGATTTCTCTTATATTTTCCTGACTTAGGTCCGCCCTGATCGCACTGAATCATCCCACCAGCATCCTGATTCAATGCGGCCCCTTCAACCCCTTGCTACAGCATATCAGTAAGCAACACCTTTTGTCTACCTCCAACTGTAAAAAATCGGTTCGATTTCGTAAAAACAGAGTACCGATAGCATCCTGGTCAAAGGTTACGGGAACGGCTATGTCGAACCAGACCGGCAGCGTGTTCGGTGCTCCGGCCCCCGAGGAAGCGAAGGTGCTAACCGCCGTAGAACTCCCTCACCTTATGTACGACGAAGGACACCTGCTCATCCGTCATCTCGGGATACAGGGGGAGCAGCAACGCCTTCTTGAATAAGGCCTCGGTCTTCGGCACACCGGAACCGGCCATGCCGGAACCGGCCACGCCGCAACCGGCCAGACCGAGGGCCTCGAACTGGTGCACGGCCTTGCCCCCCCACTGTACCACCGTCTCGATCCCGTTCTCCCTGAGGAAAGCCATCAGGCTGTCACGTCTCTCGGCCTCGATCTCGTAGTTCTGGAACACGTCGTAGTGTTCGCCGTCGTCCACAGGCGGTGGAGGCAGTCGCAGTTCATCGAGGCCGGAGAGCCCCTCATGGTAGAGTCGGGCGATCTCTCTGCGCCTCTCGATGCGGCCGCCCAGTCTCTTCAGCTTGAAATCGAGGATGGCGGCATGGAGGTTGTCCATGCGACAGTTCAGGCCCCAGAGGTTTATGTCCGTTCCCCTGCCCCTGCCGTGATTCCTGAGCATCCTTATCTTCTCTGCAAACGCCTCGTCGTCGGTGACGACCGCGCCTGCATCGCCGAACGTGCCGAGGAGCTTTGCGGGATAGAAACTGAAGCACCCCGCCAGCCCGAAGGTCCCGGCACGCTTTCCCCTGTAGGCGGCCCCGATGGCCTGTGCAGAGTCCTCGATGACGTAAAGGCCGTGCTTACGGGCGATCTCGACAAGTCTGTCCATGCCGCTGCATATCCTGCCGTTGAGCTGTACCGGCAATACGGCCTTCGTCTTCGGCGTGATGATCTGCTCCACGAGGTCCACGTCCATGTTGTGGTCATCGGAGATATCGACGAAGACAGGCACCGCCCCCAGAAACCTGATCACCTCGACCGTCGCCACGAACGTGTGGGAGACGGTTATGACCTCGTCACCGGGGCCTATACCCGCGGCATAGAGGGACAGGAGCATGGCGTCCGTGCAGCAGCTGACTCCGACCGCGAACCTGCTTCCGACGAACTCGGCGAAGTTCCTCTCAAACCTCTCGAGGTCCTCACCCAGGATGAAGGCCCCGCGTGAAAGGACGTCCCTTATTACACCGGTGTATTCCTCCTCGTGCGCCCTGAACTGGATCGGATAGTCGAAAAATCTCACCCGCCACTGCACACTCACGCCCTCCTCAGAGAGACCGATATAGCTTCGGACAGATTTTCCGGGGTGAGCCCGCTCCGTTCTCTCAGAAACGCCGATCCGCCGACGAATCCCTTGCATGCACCCTCGTCTATGCCGAACCTCCTGAAGACGCCCGAATACCCGTTCTCGGCAAGGACCGCGGAGACGGCCGAGCCGAGCCCGCCCCTTGTATTGTGCTCCTCTATGGTGAAGACCGCTTCGTGTGTCGATGCAAGCGCGGCTATGATGCCGGTATCCAGCGGCTTGAGCGTATGCATGTTGACCACGGTCGTGCTGAGCCCCCTCTCCGAGAGCATCCCGGCGACGAGCATCCCAGCATGCACCATCTCACCTGTTGCAATCACGGCTGCATCCTCTCCCTCGCGAAGCACCATGGCCCTGCCGATCTCCATCTCCGGAGTCCTGTCGTGTATCACAGGGCCACCCCTGCCGCCGAGCCTGATGTACATCGGGCCGTCATGCTCCAGCGACAGCCCCGCCACAGCTTCCGCCTCGAGGGGGTCTGCCGGAACGACCACCGTCATGTTGGGCAGAGAGGACATCAGGGCAAGGTCTTCGAGGGCGAAGTGCGTGAACCCCTCGCAGCCGTACGTGAAACCTCCACCTGCTCCGACGAGCTTGACGTTCAGGCCATGGTAGGCGATATCGACCCTTATCTGCTCGAAAGGCCTCATTACGAGAAAGGGGATGATGGAGTAACAGTAGACGCTCTTGCCGCACAGCGAGAGCCCAGCGGCAATACCGATCATGTTGGACTCGGCTACACCGACGTTGTAGAACCTCCGGGGAGCCGCAGCCTCGAATCCGTCAAACAGCCTGAAGCCGAGGTCTGCGGTGAGCACAAAGAGGTCGTCGGAGTCCCTGTAGGCCTGCAGGAGTCTATCCATGAATGCAGTCTTCACCGGCGCAGCTCCTTCAGCGCAGCCTCGTATTCCCTCTCGTCCGGAGAGCGGTAATGCCAGAGGACGTCGTTCTCCATGAACGACACACCCTTCCCCTTCACCGTGTGCAGGATCAGCACGTTCGGCCTGCCCATAGAGAGGGCGCCGAGGGCCTCGAATATCTCGCCGAAATCATGGCCGTCCACCTCATGGACGTGCCATCCGAACGCCCTCCACTTCTCACCGAGAGGGTCCAGTCCGACTATGTCATCTGTGCGGCCGAGGGCCTGCATCCTGTTGTAATCAACGAGAGCCACGAGGTTGTCGAGCCCGTGATGACCTGCAAACATCACCGCCTCCCACACTGAACCCTCGTTCAGCTCACCATCGCTCAGCAGTACGTAGACCTTGTACTCCTTGCCGTCGACCCGGCCTGCAAGGGCCATCCCGGCGGCTATGGAGAGCCCGTGTCCGAGGGAGCCGGTCGACGCCTCTATCCCGCGTCCGGGATCCAGCACCGGGTGCTGCTGCAGTGTTCCGCCGTCGAGGGCGAAGCCGTCGAGGTCCTCCCTGCTGATGAGCCCCTTTTCGTGAAGAACCGCGTAGAGGGCCGGACAGGCATGCCCCTTGCTGAGCAAGAACCTGTCCCTCTCCGCACCGGCCGTTGCATTCATGAACCTGAAGTAGAGGGCCACGAGTATCTCGACAACAGAGAAGGACGGCCCGATATGCGGACTCCCCGTCCTGTATATCATCTCCAGGACGGATATCCTGACCCTTCTGGATATCTCCTCGAACCGAGCCAGTTCACTCCCGGCTGCCATGTCCAGTCCTTGAAAGGGTCTTGATGGTCTCGATTATTATCTTCATGTCAGTGAGAAACGAGCGCTCGTCGATATATCTCAGGGCAAGCCTCAGTTTTTCGGGCTTGATCTTCTCCCTGTAAGTCTTGTGCGGGTCAGGGCTTCCCCTCAGTATCTCTCCTTCGTCGTGGAATGTGAGCGATGCCCAGTCCGTGATGCCGGGACGGACCTCCAGTATCCTCCTCTGCTCGCTCGTGTATGTCTCTACCTCCATTGGGACCTCCGGCCTCGGCCCCACGATGCTCATCTCACCCCTGAGCACATCGATCAGCTGGGGCAGTTCGTCCAGTTTGTACCTCCTGAGGAACGCCCCGAAGCGGGTGATCCTCGGGTCGTCGGAAGCCGTAGAGGGGCCTCCTCTCTTCTCGGCATCGGCCGCCATGGTCCTGAACTTGAACATCCTGAACGGCCTGCCGTATCTGCCGACCCGCACCCCCCTGTAGAAGACCGGCCCGGGGGAGTCGAGCTTGATCAGCACGGCAATAACGAGCATCAGCGGGCTCAGCGCCGCAAGGCAAGACAGAGAGACTATTATATCAAAACTCCTTTTCAGAAAACCGTACACGCCCGGATCCATCCCCCTATCCAGTCTCGACGATCCTGAACGAGCCGAGTATCCTGAGCCCGAGCCTCTTCACCCTCAGTCCTTCGCCCGCCTTCACGAAGCCGGCCTTTTCGACCACCCTGATGGAGGAGGCGTTGCCTCGCCTCACGACGTACCAGAATGTGCGTCCGGCCTGTGCCTTTGACAAGAGTATCCGCCTCAGGGCGAACGAGGCCAAGCCGCGCCTGACATGTGCCGGATGTGTCCACGTGTCTCCTATCTGCAGGTCGTCCCGAGACATGAAGGGAAACCTGAAGTAGCCCGGGAAAATTCCCGAGCGGTGCACGAGTTCATCGCCGCAGTAGACGAGTAGCAGCCCGTAGTCCCTGTTTCTGAATATATGCAGATAGTGCATCATCCACCAGGCTGCAAAGGGCATCAACGGCATCCCTGCCGGTACAATGCTCGATACCGCGGGATGCCAGAGCCTGAAGGCATACCGATCGTCCAGGTCCGGCTCCACACGGTCTATGTCCTCTGAATCCTTACGGTAGAAAAGATATTCCATCAACACCCCAATTCAGGCCCGCATCGAGCACGCCGGACCGCGGGAGAGCGTACGGCGGCATCTCCTGCGTCCCTTCAATGCCCGGCGACTCTCATCCCCGCCAATCTCTCCAGGTGATCGATCATGGACGAATAGACCCTGCCGGCTGAGAACCGCTCCTCGAACAGCCTCCGTGCATTCTCACCCATCCTCCGTCTCAACTCGGGGTCACCGTGGAGTTTAAGCACGGCGCTTGCAAGGCCCTCTGCATCACCGGCTTCATAGGAGAGCCCGCAGCCGCTTTCAGAGATGATACGGTCCAGTTCTCCGCGAAGACTCGACAGCACGGGCAGGCCGCCGCTGAAGTACTCAAACACCTTGTTCGGGAGGCTCTGTGGAGCGTTCCTGACGTATGCAGCCAGTCCCGCGTCCGACATCTCCATGAGCGCCTGTATCGTTGCAGGAGAGACCCACCCCGGCATGACCACGTTACTCAATCCACCGGCACGATGCCTGAGGTAGGGCATCTTCGCACCGTCGCCGCACAGAACGAACTGAAACCTCCCGCCGTGTGTACGCTCAAGGCGCTCAGCAGCGCCTATCACGGTCTCGAGGTCGTAGGAGGCCTCGAACTGGCCGAAAAAACAGCATGTGAACCTCCCCGGAGCAACGCCGCGCTCTTGCAGGAAACGCCTCTCCGCGTCTATCCGCTCTCTGCTGAAAGACTCCTCCAGGGAGGCCAGCGGGAATACCGCGTCTGTATCACGGCGTTCACGGCCGGCATATCTGAGCCCCCAGTCGAGGTAGCTCGAGGATACGGCCGTAACGGCATCGGCCTCGCGGAAGATGAACCGGTTCACCTCGAACGCCGGCCTCAGAGCGATCTCTCCGAGGCGGCGCAGCCATTCAGGCAACACGGTCAAGAAGATATCCGGCCACAGGTCACGGACGTCGATTACGACCGGTATATTATGACACCCGGCATACTCTATTGCAACCCTGCACATGCCTGGAGACGGCAGTGCGGAGAGGATGATGTCGGGGGGGCTTTCATCCTTCAGGCGCCGCCTGAAGGCACTGGCCACCCGGCGGTTGAACCACAGCCTGCCGAAACCGATGTTCTTCGAGTAACCCCTCGCATACAGGAGCTCGATCCTGTAGAGGTCGCTTACGGCTACAGTGCAGTCTCTCCGAGCGCGCTGTCTCTTGTATGCGTGGACAAAGGTAGGGGCCCACCTCACCACGCTGTGACCCCGTTCCGCCAGCATCTCGGCCAGGATTCCGTACCGGAACAACCTCGACGGGCCATCCACGGGGAGGAGTTCTCCGATGTGTACGAGCCATATCTCCATGTTCGGACATGAAACGGGACGGATTACGTCGAGCGGCCCCTTCCAGAAAACAGATCGAGCAACCTGTCGACTGTCGTGGATATGTTGAAGTCTGTTTCGATCTTTCTCCTCCCGCGCCTGCTCAGCATGCTGTAATAGTCTGGGTCCCTGGCGAGCCTCTCTATCACGGCGGCGAGCGACTCGACGTCCTTTTCGCCGACCATGACGCCGCTTCCATCTCCGATCAGCTCCGGAATGCCGCCGGTACAGGTCGAAACCACTGGGATCCCGTACGACATGGCCTCGATCAGCGCAACAGGGATGCCCTCCTTCACACCCTCGTCGGTCACAATGCTCGGCAGCACGACGGCATCGACCGCCCCCTCCTCATACATGCCGAGTATTCTCTCGTGGGGCAGTCTTCCCAGGAGTCTGACATCACAGCCCGGCGGGAGCCCCTCGACCATCGCCTGCAGCTCCTCCCTCAAGGGGCCGTCACCAGCGATGAGACACCTGAAGCCGACACCACGGGCCGAAAGCAGCCTGCAGCACTCTATCAGGTAACGGTGTCCCTTCTTGGGCACGAAGTTGGCGGGACAGAGGATCGTGAAGACCTCCAGCGACCCCGCTGCAGGCCGTCTCACGACTTCCGGAACACCTACTCCCATGTGAACCGTGAGTATCTTCTTCTCGATGACAGGGTCGTTTACGACAGCGGAGATCTCTCTGCGGCCTCCCTCGTCGATGGCCCTCACAAAAGAGGCGGCCGCACATTTTCTCCTGAGGATGTTGTCCTCGGCGATGTCACCCCTGTGGGCCGTGAAGCTCCATGGTATACCGGTGATCTCGGAGATGACATAAGCCATGGTCGAGGGGGTCGAGGCCCAGTGAGCGTGGATGTGTGAAACGGAAGCATCTCTGAGGACCGCCGACAGGTATATCGCCTTGGGAAGCACGACAAGGTTCTTCAGTGCAGTCTTCAACCTACCCGCCTTCAGGACCGTATCCTCTATTATTCTAAAAAAAGAGCGGGGGTTTCTGCAAATGAAGACGGCAAGGCGTTTGACGATGTCCGTGCTGAGCCAGGGGATGTTCAGGGTGTATCCTGTCAGGCTTGCGGCCTCCTCGTGGAAGAGCTCGCCGTCGCTGTCTCTCGGAACTATCAAGAGGTCCACGCCCCTGTCTCTCAGTGCGAGCATCTCCGTTATGATGAAGGTCTCCTGCTCACCGAACGGGGCCTTTACGGTAATGTAGGCGATCCTCTCCATGTCAGCGGCCCGAGAGTCTCCTGTAAATCTCCTCCGTCGCCCTGACCATCCTCTCCACGCTGAAATCCCTCATCACCCTTTCCCTACCCCTCGCCCCCATCTGCGCGGCCTCCTCCTCGTTGCCCAAGAGGTAAAGTATCCTCTCCGCAACAGTGCCGGCATCGTCCGGAGGGCAGAGAAAGCCCGTCTCTCCGTCGACGACAAGCTCTCCGTTACCGCCCACATCGGTGGCGACCACGGGGAGTCCGGCCAGCATCGCCTCCATTATCGCGTTGGACAGCCCCTCATACCGCGAGGTCATGACAAAGACGTCCATTCCTTTGAGCAGGGCGGGGACGTCGCTCCTCTCGCCGGCAAAGTGCACCTTGTCCGCAACGCCCGTGTCTCGCGCATAGCTCTCCAGCTCGGCCCTCGACTCACCGTCACCGACGATGACGAACCGCACGCGCACCGAGTCCGCCCTCTCCAGGACGATCCCCGCCGCATCCAGGAACATCCTGTAGTTCTTCGACGGATGCAGCCTGCCGACCGTGCCCACCACCCTGAGGCCGCCTCGCATCCCGGAGCCGCCTGCCTGCCTTGAAAACTCATCGGCATCTATGCCGTTGTGCACCGTGAAGACCTTCTTCGGATCAAAGGAGTATCTCTCGACGAGCGTCTCGGCGGCCTTCCGGGAGTTGCAAACGATACCGTGCGAGAAGGCGGCGAGTATCCTGTCAGTGAATACCTGGCACCTCTTCTTGTCCTTTCCGGTCTCCGGCAGGCTCCGCTCTGAGGCGATTATGACAGGCACGCCGGTGAGGACGGCCGCAATCCTGCCGTAGGAGTTTGCGGAATAGAGGTATGTATGCACTATATCGGGCTTCACCGCCCTGAGCAGCCTGATAAGCCCGAAGAGCCTCGACAACTCCATGTTCTTTCTCCTCGGAAGCTCTATCACATCTATGCCGAGCCTCCTGAACGCCTCCCCCCATACCCCGCCGCTGCTCAAGCTGACGACCACGGGGCTGAAGACCTCCCTGTTGATCCCCCTTACGAGTTCGTAAAGCTGCCTCTCCGCCCCTCCCCTGCCGAGTTGTCCTATAACGTAGCATATCCTGAGCATCGTCTCTTTTTTTGTGCCGCCGTACCCGTACCGTCAGCCGCTCCTGGAACCGGTGACAGCCCCTATCAAGTCATCGAGGATGGCGTCTTCAGGCCATACGTGACCTTCATGCCAGTTAAGGTCCCTGTCCCAGTAGCCGGGGCAGTCGTATACGGCCCTGCTCTTGTAGCAGTAACTTATCTCGACGATCCTCGGAGCACCGTCTTCGTCGAAGACGAAGTCGAACGCGAGGCTCTGCGTTTGCAGCTTATCGGCCGTATCCACCGCTATCTTCACGCACCTTGCGTCTATCCTGTCGAGGTCGTAGTCGATCTCACCGCTTCCCGAGGCACGGAAGTCGCCGGGCCTTGTCTTCCTTGTAAAACCGAAGGCCCTGTTGCCGATCACGGTTATCCTCGTGTCAAAGGTGTTGCCCGGAAGGAAGTCCTGAAAGTATACGTATCCGGACTCGTAACCGACAAGCCGCCTCTGCCTCCTTGCCTCATAGAGCGCCTTCGGCATGCGCATCAGTTTGGCTGCCAGCTGCCCGGGTCCCTTGGTCTTCCTCAGCTTTGTCGCGGCATCGGCGAAGTATCCGCCGACGGCTGGGAAGCCTGTCGAGAAGGCCTTCCTGCAGAGGTCTCGGGCCTCTCTCCTCGTCCTGACCAGCCTGACGTTCTCGGAGGAGGCGCCGCAGCTGAGCTTGAAGACCTTTGGGAACTCGGCCTCGTCTATCCACCTCATCGCACTCTCTTCATCGAAGAAGAGGTAAGTGGCGACAATGGGGGCGCCGACGGATTCGAGCAGGTATTTCTGTCCGATCTTGTCGTCATAGTGCCAGCACGTGGCGGTATCCGGAAAGACCCTGAGCCCGGCCCTCTCTGCGGACATTATTATCTGCCTCGCTGCGAGCCTCGCCCTCGGATCGGTGTGGGACCAGTGCCACAGCAGGCCGTCGACTCCCTCGAGCCGCCTCATGATGCCGGTATCGAAGCAATCGACGACAAGGTGGTCTATCCCCTGCTCCGAGCAGTACCGGATCCAGCGGTCGGAAAAGCTTCC
>DRKX01000126.1 GCA_011051565.1 Nitrospirota bacterium
AGGGCTATGGATGAGCCGATGGCGTCTCCTTCCGGATTGACGTGGGAGGCTATGGTGAACCGCTCCTCCCTCAGCATGAGTTCAACCAGTTCCCCGGGAACCTTCACCTTCGTCCTCTCTCTTGATCCTCTCCAGGAGTTCGTCTATACGGGCCCCGTACTCGATGGATTCATCCTCGTGGAACTCGAGTTCAGGGATCACCTTCATCCGGACGCGCCTCCTCAGTTCCGACCTGATGAATCCCTTAGCGGACGTCAGTATATCGAGTGTGAGCCTTGTTTCGTCCTTGTTCAGGACACTCACATAGACCCTCGCGATCTTGAGGTCGTCGGTCACCTCAACGGAGGTGACCGTCAGGAAGCCGAGCCTGGGGTCCTTGACCCTCCTCATCACGATATCCGCGATCTCCTCCCTCAGGAGGTCTCCTATACGTTTCGAACGCTTGTACGGCAGCATAGTCTCCCCGTTGTACCTCAAAAGATCAAAACAGCACACCGATTCCCGGATGAACCTACAGCAGTTCTATGTCCATCCTCAGCACTTCGATCGAGGACTCGGAGAGCACCAGCTTCTTTATCTTCTCGAACGTGCTGTAGAGGTGTGAGGTTTCGTTAGTGACACAGGCTACAGCGATGGTGGTCCTCTGCCACAGGTTGTTGGCATCCTCCGCGACCGAGACGTTGAACTTGGAGAGCCTGTCCTTGAGTGAACGCACCACGAAGCGTTTCGATTTCAGGGAACCGGCCTCGGGAATGAAGATGTCAAGGGTTAAAAGACCGACTATCATTAGCCTGCTGTTTGACCGTCCTGCCACACCGCTTTGATCGAGCATCCACGGCTTCGTACCGGTCCCGCCGCCTGCACCCCCTCAGAGATGCGAACTGCTCCGCCGGAACCGTCTCCCCCCGAATCAACGAGCCACTCTTGCGAGGCACGGAGCAGCAGGGGTCACGAAGGGGTCATACCGCCTTCGTTATCTTGCCCGACCTGATACACCTCGTGCAGACATAGGTCCTCCTCGGTCCTCCGTCGGTCAGAATCCTTATCCTCTGTAGGTTGGGCTTGAAGACCCTCTTTGTCTTCCTGTGGGAGTGACTGATATTGTTCCCCACCGCACGAGTCTTTCCGCAGACGTAACATGTAGCCATTTATCCCCGCCTCCTTAAGGTTCTTGTTTGCACTAAAAGGATTGAATATGATAACATTTTATGATAATTGTGACAAGTCCTGTTTATAGCGGTGCCAGAAAAGGGAGAATTGAATGGAGAAGATAAGGGTATACGAGCTTGCCAGAAAGCTGGACGTGAAGAATAAAGACATCCTGAACGAGCTGAAGAAGATGGGCATAGAGGGAAAGACCCACTCCTCGAATATCGATACGGCGGTTGCAGGCAAGGTGGAAGCACTGCTGACGAAGAAAGCCCGGCCGGCAGGTGAGAAGACCGAAGAGGCGGTCCGGAGCCGGACGCCGAAGAAGGGGCAGAAGCCTGCAAAGAAGGCCGCGGCCGCGCCTTCCGCCGTAAAGGAGGAGGCCGCCGAGGACCTGAAGAAGAAGGAGGCGGCAGGCCAGAAGACCGAAGAGACAAAGAAGAAGAGCATGCAGAGGGCCTTCCAGGCCATCAGGAAGATAGAGCCGAAGAAGTGGGTCGATGCGAAGGGCGCGAAGAGGGGAGCCGGCAGGGGAAGGACGGCCCACGGCAGGGTGCAGCATGCCGCTGCACCGACCCAGCACGTCTCGACCGCAGCCCCGAGGAAGAAGGCGATAAAGCTCCCCGAGGGCGCCACGGTTAAGGAGTTCGCAGAGCTCATCGGCCGGAAGGTCTCCGAGGTCATAAAGAAGTTCATGGAACTCGGTTCCATGGTCACCATAAACCAGCCCGTAGACATCGACGCCGCCATACTCATCGCCGACAGCTTCGGCGTCAAGGTGGAGCCGGCCCCGATCGAGAGTGCCACCATGGAGATCGAGGAGGTCGAGGAGAGTCCTGAAGACCTCGCACCGAGGGCACCGGTGGTGACCGTTATGGGTCATGTCGACCACGGAAAGACATCGCTCCTCGACGCAATCCGCAGTACCCGCGTAACAGAGTCCGAGTCCGGCGGGATCACGCAGCACATCGGTGCATACAAGGTGAGGCTGAAGGACAAGGACATAGTCTTTCTGGACACCCCGGGACACGAGGCTTTCACGACCATGAGGGCGCGCGGCGCCCAGGCCACCGATATTGTTGTGCTCGTGGTCGCAGCCGACGACGGCGTCATGCCCCAGACGGTCGAGGCGATAAACCACGCCAAGGCCGCCGGAGTGCCCATAATAGTGGCGGTGAACAAGATAGACAAGCCCGAGGCGAATCCCCAGAAGGTGAGGAGCGAGCTGGCCGAGTACGACGTGGTTCCAGAGGAGTGGGGAGGAAAGAACATATTCGTGGACGTATCGGCAAAGAACCGTACCGGCATAGACGACCTCCTCGAGATGATCCTGCTTCAGGCCGAGATGATGGAGCTCAAGGCGAACCCGAAGAGGCCCGCCAGGGGTGTGATCATAGAGTCGAGGCTCGACAAGGGCCGCGGGCCCGTTGCAACCGTCCTCGTGCAGTCCGGAACCCTCAGGATCGGCGACGCCTTTGTCTCTGGGACGTCCTACGGAAAGGTGAGGGCACTCATCAATGACGAGGGCAAGAGGGTCACGGAGAGCGTGCCGTCTACGCCGGTCGAGGTCATCGGGTTTTCCGAGGTGCCGCAGGCGGGCGACCACTTCGTGGTCGTGGAGGACGAGAAGAAGGCGAGACAGATAGCGATGGCGAGGCTCCACAAGGAGAGGCTGGCCGAGATGGCGAGGGCCAAGAAGGTCAAGCTCGACGAGCTGTACTCGCAGATCAAGGAAGGAGAGATCAAGGAGCTCAACATCATCATCAAGGCCGACGTTCAGGGCTCTGTCGAGGCGATCAGGGAGTCCCTGGAGAAGATCACACACCCCGAGGTCAAGGTGAGGGTGATCCACACCGCCGTCGGCGGGATCAACGAATCCGACGTCATGTTGGCCTCTGCATCCAATGCAATAATAATAGGATTCAACGTAAGGCCCGAGCCGAAGGCCTCACAGGCAGCCGAGAGAGAGGATGTGGACATCAGGCTCTACACGGTGATATACGAGGCGATAGAGGACGTGAAGAAGGCTCTCGAGGGCCTCCTTGCCCCCACACTGAAGGAGAGGGTCGTCGGGAGGGCCGAGGTGAGGGAGGTCTTCACCATATCGCACATCGGCACGGTGGCAGGCTGCTACGTGCTCGAGGGCACAATGCTGAGGGCGAGTGACGGCATACGGGTCATCAGGGACAACATAGTGATCTACGAGGGGAAGATCGCCTCCCTCAAGAGGTTCAAGGATGACGTGAAAGAGGTCCAAGCCGGCTATGAGTGCGGCATCACGATCGAGAAGTTCAACGACATCAAGGTAGGCGACATCCTGGAAAACTTCGTCATCGAGAAGATCGCCGGCAAGCTCTGACGCCGGTGATGCAGCGGCATGCGGCAAGTCTCCCGCTTGAAACGGTCTCTGAGTAATCGTCTCTTCTTCATGACAACCGGAGTGATGAAGTGACAGAAGGCGAGTCTCCCACATGGAACCACTGACAGGCGGGCTCTCGGAGATAATAAAGGAACTCGGCCTCTATGAGGGCCTGAAGCTCGAATTCCTCAGGCGCGACTTCTCGACCATATTCCCTCCGCCCATGGGTGAACACATCCATCCCTCGTCACTGAGAAGGGGGCAGCTGCTCGTGGTGGTGGACTCACATGTCTGGTTAAACGAGCTGAGACTCCACGAGAACGAGATGCTTAAGCGGCTGTCCGGCTACGGAGTGGAGTCGATCAGGTTCAAGCTGGGCAGGGTCTACAGTAAAAAGGGGAGAGGGACTGCTGCACGGCCTTCAACCGCGGACTGCAGCATACCGGAAGAGGTGTTGAACGACGTCGAATCAAAGATCAGGGACCCCCACGTGCGGGAGTCCCTGCTGGGTGCAATACGGTCCTCGATGCGCCGGCGGCGCTGAGTCTTTATTCAGGCGGATTCAGCCGCCTTCTCGTAGATCAGTATCGGCCTCTCCTGGCGCGTGACGACCTCTTCGTTTATCACGCACTCCCTGATCTCCTTGCGCGAAGGGATCTCGTACATCACCTCGAGCATTATCTCCTCGAGTATGGCGCGCAGTCCCCTCGCTCCGGTCTTCCTCTGTATGGCCTTCCTTGCGATGGCATGAAGGGCGCCGTCGGTGAAGCGGAGTTTCACGTTGTCTATGGAGAGGAGCCGCTCATACTGCTTCGTCAGGGCGTTCTTGGGTTCAACCAGTATCCTTACGAGTGCGGCCTCGTTGAGCTCTCCCAGCGTGGTGACCACAGGGAGCCTTCCGACAAACTCCGGGATCATCCCGTACTTTATCAGGTCCTCCGGCTCCACCATTCCGAGTATGTTCCCGACCTTCCTCTTCGCCGTGACGTCGGCGCCGAACCCTACGGTCCTCTTCCCTACCCTCTTCTCTATGATCTCTTCGAGCCCCACAAAGGCACCGCCGCATATGAAGAGGATCCCGGTGGTATCGACCGGTATATACTCCTGCTGCGGGTGTTTCCTGCCGCCCTGCGGCGGAATGTTCGCCACCGAGCCCTCTATTATCTTCAGCAGCGCCTGCTGCACTCCCTCTCCTGAGACATCCCTCGTGATCGAGGGGCTGTCGGCCTTCCTGCTTATCTTGTCGATCTCATCGATATAGATTATGCCCCTCTGGGCCCTCTCGACGTCGTAGTTGGCGGCCTGGAGCAGCTTGAGCACGATGTTCTCGACGTCCTCACCGACATATCCGGCCTCCGTGAGGGTCGTGGCATCGGCGATCGTGAAAGGCACATCGAGTATACGTGCGAGGGTCTGTGCAAGCAGGGTCTTGCCCGTGCCTGTAGGGCCTATCAGGAGAATGTTGCTCTTCTGTATCTCGACATCGGTCTTCACCGGATGGTGTATCCGCTTGTAATGATTGTGTACCGCGACCGAGAGGGTCTTCTTCGCCTTCTCCTGGCCTATAACGTACTCGTCGAGCACCTTGTGTATCTCCATCGGAGTTGGAAGCTCGGGAAACGGCGGTCCCTCGTGAAAGGTCTCCATCTCCTCAGCGAGTATCTCCTCGCAGAGTTCCACGCACTCGTCGCATATGTATACAGTGGGCCCTGCAATGAGCTTCTTCACCTCGCTCTGGCTCTTGCCGCAGAATGAACACTGCAATTTCTCTTCTTCCTTCTTGGACATCTTACAGCCTCCTGTCAGCAGCTCTTCAGCGCTGATGTTCCTTTTGTTCTTCCGGTCACGCGCATCAGGCGCAACCCACCCTATTCCTCTCTCTTGATGGAATAGATCACGTCGTCGACAAGCCCGTACTCCTTGGCCTCTTCAGCCGACATGAAGAAGTCCCTCTCCGTGTCCGCCTGGATCTTGTCGTAAGGCTGGGAGGTATGGTCAGCGAGAATCCTGTTGAGGGTCTCCTTCATCTTGAGGATCTCCCTTGCATGTATCTCGATATCAGTGGCCTGTCCCTGGAAACCTCCCATCGGCTGGTGAATCATTATCCTCGAGTGAGGCAGCGCGAACCTCTTCGACTTCGCCCCTGCCGACAGCAGCAGGGCCCCCATGCTCGCGGCCTGGCCGAGGCAGTATGTGGCGATGTCGGGCTTGACGTACTGCATCGTGTCGTATATGGCGAGCCCGGAAGAGACAACGCCTCCGGGGGAGTTGATGTAGACGTGTATATCCTTCTCGGGATCGTCGGTCTGCAGGAAGAGCAACTGCGCGATCACCGTGTTGGCCACATGGTCGTCTATCGGCGTGCCGATGAATATGATCCTGTCCTTAAGCAGCCTCGAGTAGATGTCATAGGCCCTCTCGGTCCTGCCGGTCTGCTCTATCACAATGGGTATTACGCTCATGGTATCTCTCTCCTCAATGGTTTGGATGTTCCGCCGCTTACACGGTCCTATATACTCTCTCAGCCCTCGACTGCGGCAGCACCGTCGGCCTCTTCGGTCTCGAACGGCTCCTTGACGGCCTTCTGCAGCACGACGTCGAGGGCCTTATCCCTCACGAGGTTCTGCCTGAAGAGCCCCATGGCGGCATCGCTCTTGAGGTACATCTCCACGAAGTTCTCGGGGCTCAGGTACATGCTGCTTGCGAGTTCGGCTATCCTGGCCTTCAATTCGCCCTCGGTGACATCGACATTCTCTTTCTCAGCGATCAGGTCGAGGAGTATGTTGGCCTTGACGTTCCTGACGGCCCGCTTCTTCAACTCCTCCTGGAGCTGTTCGGCGTCGGCATCCGGTCTTCTCTTCTTCTCCTCCTCGACCAGCATAAGGAGCTCTGTCTCGAGGAGGCTCTCGGGAACGTCGAAGTCGTGCCCGTCGACGAGCTGGTCGACCAGTACAGCCTTCTGGCCCTTCTCGATCATCTCGGCCTTCACCTTCTGTATGGACTCCCTCACGGCCTCCTTCAGCGTCCCGAGGTCTTCGTAGCCGAGGTCCTTGGCAAAGGCGTCGTCGAGCTCGGCCTGCTTGAGCCTCTTGACCTCCTTTACGGTACCCTTGAGCGTCAGGGTCTTGCCAGCGAAGTTCTTGTTGGCATAGTCGTCCGGGAAAGGGGCTCTGGCCTCGAAGGCTTCACCCGCCTTCCGGCCTATCAGTGCATCGGATATCTCCCTTGGGATGATCTCGCTGCCGACCTTGATGAACTGGCCCGAGACCTCCTGCTCCTCCTCGACGATCTCGAAGTCGACGACGACGAGGTCGCCCTCGGAGACAGCATCCTCCACCGGCTCGTAGCTCGACTTCTCCGCCTGCAGGCGCCTGGTCGTATTCTCCACCTCCTCATCGGTCACCTCGACCGCCTCGTCCTTCACGGTATATCCCTCGTATTTCAGATCCTCTATCTCCGGCAGGCACTCCACGGTGAACGTCATCTTCAGGGGCATCCTCCTCTTGTAGTCATACCCCTCGAAGACCGGGGCCGCGACCGGATAGAGCGCCTCCTCCTTGATCGCCTTGACGTAATACTCGGATACGACCCTCTCGAGCACGTCGGCCTCGACGTCCTTGCCGAACCTCCTCTCGATCAGAGAGAGGGGGGCCTTGCCGGGCCTAAACCCGGGGATCTTCATGGTCCTGCCGAGACTCCTGAGCGCTTCCTCTATCCTCTTCTCGAGAACTTCGGCCGGTATCTCTACGACGAATCTCTTCTTTGTGGAATTGATATCCTCAACGGTCTTCTGCATCTTGCCTCCTGCCGACAGTGGTTTGTCCTTTAATTTAAAAATATACGCACGTATTTGTCAATTTCGTCTCAACGGGACTGGGACCGGAAGTGTCTGGCGGCGGTACGGGCCGAGAGCAGGAGGCGCACATCCGCGGGGCGGACGACACGCTGAGTGGATGGACCCTTACGAGATGCACGGAGTACCTGAACGGGAGCCGCCTACTCCTTGCCGGCCTCTCTTTCTGCCTTCCTCTCACTGATGAGCTTCTGAGCGATATGGCCCGGGACGTCCTCGTAGTGGGAAAACTCCATGGAGTAGAGTCCCCTGCCGGAGGTGAGGCTGTTGAGCTGGTTGGCGTATGTGAGCATCTCGGCCATAGGCACGAGGGCGGTTATCTTCTGGTTTCCGCCGGCCTGGGGCTCCACGCCCTGGACCTTGCCCCTCTTGGCATTCAGGTCTCCTATGACTGAGCCGAGGGCGTCGTCAGGTGTGATCACCTCGACCCTCATCATGGGCTCGAGAAGCACGGGCTTGGCCTCTGCAGCCGCCTTTTTCATCGCCATGGAGCCGGCGATCTTGAAGGCCATCTCCGAGGAGTCGACCGAGTGATAGGAGCCGTCATAGAGCGTGACCCTCACGTCAACCATCGGGTACCCGGCGAGTGCGCCGCCTTTCATGGCCTCCACGACCCCCTTCTCCACCGCGGGTATGTACTGCCGCGGTATCACGCCGCCGACGATCTTGTTGACGAACTCGAAGCCCCCGCCCCTCGGCAGCGGCTCAATCTCTATCCAGCAGTCACCGTACTGGCCCCTCCCGCCGGACTGCTTCTTGTACTTGCCCTGGGCCTTGGCATGGGCCCTGATGGTCTCGCGGTAGGGGATCTTAGGAGTCTTCATCTCCACGTCGACGCCGAATTTCCTCTTCAGCTTCTGTATGGCTATCTCGATGTGCACCTGTCCCATGCCCGACAGGAGCATCTCGTTCGTATCCTCGTCCCTGTGGAATCTCAGTGTAGGATCTTCCTCGAGTATGCGGTGGAGCCCCGAGCTCACCTTGTCTTCGTCGCCCTTGCTCTTCGGGGCTATGGCATAGGATATTATGGGTTCGGAAAACCTCACCCTGTCGAACACCACCGGGTTCGAGGGGTCACAGAGCGTGTCACCGGTATTGGTAGCCTTCAGCTTAGCCACCCCGCCGATCTCACCGGGACCGAGGACCTGTGCCGGCACGTGTTTCTTGCCGAGGAGGTGGAAGACCTGTCCGATCCTCTCCTTCGTATCCGAAGATGAGTTGTAGACCGTCGAGTCGGCACTGAGGCTGCCGGAGTAGACCCTCATGAGGGTGAGTTTTCCCGTGAACGGGTCGGCGATGGTCTTGAAGACATAGGCGGAGAAGGGCTCGCTCTCGTCGGGCTGCCTGATCACCTCGGAGCCCTCACCCGGCACCCTCCCCCTGACGGGACTGATCCGTGCCATCTCCTCGGGAGAGGGGAGGCACAGCAGCGCGGTATCCATCAGCATGTCGACACCGCGGTTCTGAACGGCAGAGCCGCAGACCACGGGTATGAACTTCCTCGTGAGGGAGCCCTCCTTTATGCCCTTGACGATCTCGTCAGCGGTCAGCTCACCGCCTTCGAGGTAACGCTCGAGCAGCACGTCGTCCGATTCCGCTATCTTCTCGACGAGCTTCTTCCTGTAAAGCTCCACGTTCCCGGCGAGTTCCGAGGGGATATCCGCCTCCTCCGTCCCGCCGTCCGTAAAGCGGTATGCCTTCAGCTTCACTATGTCCACTATACCGCTGAAAGAAGGCCCCTCACCGATGGGGATGTTCAGAGCGATCGCCTCTGTCTCGAATGACTTCTCTATCTCGCCGACGGCACGGGCGAAGTCGGCGTTCTCCCTGTCCATCTTGTTGACGAATATGATCCTCGGCAGTTCGAACTCGCATGCGTACTTCCATATCTTCTCGGTCTCGGCCTTCACTCCGGATATCGCGCTGACTATGATCACCGCGCCGTCCGACACCCTCAGGCAGCCCCTCGCGTCCTCGATGAAGTTTATGAAGCCCGGGGTGTCTATAATGTTCATCCTTGAGCCTTTCCAGTCACAGTAGGCCACCGCAGATGATATGGTGATCCTGCGCTCTATCTCTTCAGGGTCGAAGTCCGTCACCGTGTTTCCGGCATCCACGCTTCCCATCCTGTCGATCGCCCCTGCACTGTAAAGCATGGCCTCCACCAAGGAGGTCTTGCCTGCACCGCCGTGCGCTACAACCGAAAAGTTCCTGATCACGGAAACATCGTGCTTAGCCATACATCCCCCTGTCTAAACGGAACTCAGCATCCCGCTGGCACAAGCCTAATCGAGTATCTCCTCCACAACCGGTTTGTACTCGGTCTTCCTCTCCATCCTAAGGCTGAACAGCCTGGCGGCGATAAAGGTGAGTATGAAGAGGCCGAAACCGCCGACAGCGGACAGGAGGTCCGGGTCGGCCCCGCTGAAGATGCGCGGCAGGAACTCCTTGCCGAGAACGGCCCCGATTATCAGGGCGAGCGCCGGCAGGCCGTAGATCAGGACCGTGCCCTTAAGGTATGTGTACGTCCTGAATACGACCTTGACCCTCTGACCTTCCTTCGCCTTGGCTGCGTTGACGGCCTCTATGAGGGCCCCGCCGTCTGAGACGTGACAGACGCCCTCCTTGCACTTGTCGCACGCGCTCTTGCGCTCTACAAGGACCGTTGCGGTCACACCGTCGATGCTCTTTACTATGCCTATCTCTTCCATGGTACGACATATTCTACCACAAAGAACATCAACTCTACCATATGCACACGGATGCGGGTCCGCCGGCAGGCCGTTGCCTGCATTGCCGCAGACGGGACGGATGTTCAGGTAGAAGCAGGGGCAGCGGCAAGTCACGGTTCATCCCAAAACAAGGGGGCGCTGCAAGGCTGCAGGGTTTAACCGGGGAAGGACAGCGGGATTTTAGAAGGAGCGGATCAGCTGCGATCCGAGCCCGAGCCTTGAGGACCGGCCGGGACCGTGCCGCCATCTTTTCCCGATGCTCCCTTCTCACCGCCGTCCAGCGCGGACTTCCTGATCCATATCTCGTTGTCGTCGATCATCCTGTAGAAGACGAAGTTCTTCTTCAGGTAGTCGAGGACTATCGGGAACCTCACGTCGTTCGAGAAGCCCTCGAAGTTGAAGCCGCTGACGGAGTCGTACCAGTCACTGTTTGTATAGAGGACATACTTTATGTTCGCCTTCTTCAGGTCCTCCACCACCTCCTCCTGGTAGAAGCGCGGCATGGCGAACAAGAGGACCGGGAACCTGGTCGGTGCAGGCTGGTCGATGAAGTAATACCAGCTCGCCTCGTTCGTGAAGGTGAAGAACTTCTCGTCGTCCTTCAGGTTCTCCTTGAGGAACTTGATAGTGGCCTTGTACTTGTCGAGTATGAACTCGGAGTCTTTCACGTTTATGGGAAACCTCTTCGTGATCAGGTCCTTCTTGTATATCCTGTAGACACCGCCTATGCTGCTTATGACGACCGCGAAGATTACGGCGTAGGCGAGAACCCTCCTCAGCCTCCCGTATCCTTCCCTCTGGAGGATGCGGTGCAGATAGTGTTTTATCAGGATGTACATGGATAATATGTAGGTGAGCGGCGAACTGTACCCCACGTGCATCCAGTCAGAGCGGCCCAGTGCACTCCTGTAGAAGAAGACGGACATCACGAGAAGGGTGAACTCGATGAAATACTTCTCGATGAACTTCCTGAACGCCGGCCCGAGCTTCCCCTCACTCAGGTGCAACTGCTGGAAGAACCTGGTTGCGACCCAGAACGTGTTTGCCGCAATGAGCACGCAGACCGCAAGATAGGCTATGTGTTCGATCGGATACCTGAACCCGCCCATCAGCTCCCTGTACCTCGTCAGTATCAGGAAGGTGAACTCGAAAAACTCGTAAAACGCCCCCCGTAACAGTACATTCAGCAGCAGGACCGCTGCGAGGAGCCCCAGGAACGTGCCGGCCAGATAATGGCGCCTGAACCGGCTCCCGTGGAAGAAGAGGAAGTAGAGGATCGGTGAGACGATCAGGTACGTTGCGAACAGGTAGACCCCCCTGTCGACGGAATAACCGAACGAGGCCAGCGGAATGAAGGAGAAGAAAAAGACGGTCACAATGAGTCCCCACGGATTGACCCGCTTCAGCTTCGAAAAACGGTACAGTACGGGAATGGTCAGGAGGAACGATGTCATCGTCACATCCATGGTCTTGAAGAACATCAGCCTTCTCGGCAGGCCGAACAGGTGCTTGTAGAACAGCATCAGGGCGAGAAAGACCGCAAGGTAGTAAAGGTAGTTGCCCCGGTATATCTGAATCAGGAAGACGGCGAGCATTACGAAGAGAAACACCTTGAGGATAGACTCCAGGGCCCTGACCGAACCGATCGACTTTCCGAAGAGCTTGAAGGCAACCACCGAGCGGACGGGATTCTCGAAGACTCCATGCAGGAAGATGATGTCCCTGTACGGCACCTTGCCCGCCAAGTACGAGACGGCGGGCCCCAGGGTCTCTCCCTCGTGCATGGCGTCGAACTTGCCCGTGGAACGGTAGTTCGGGATGTTCACTGACGATATTACTGCAAAGAGCAGCAGTATCACCGCGAATATCCGCCTGTCGGCGGAGGGCAGCGGCGGTGTATCCATCGGTTCCTTCCCCGCGGCCCCGGGGACCTCGCTGAAACAGACGTCCCTGAACCCCCCTATGTTCAGGAGGTATGCGAGGGTGAGTACGAGCAGGGGCATGAAGAGGAAGACCGCGAACCTCACGGTGTCGTTGGTGGGGTTGTACTCCTCTACCGTAAGCATCCCCGTGATGCCCCACGGATTCGAAAACGGCAGCGTTATCTTGTTCCAGAAGAACAATCCAAGGGCGATTCCAAGGGCGAAAACCGACAAGAGGATAAGAAACCTTATGTTCCTGCGATGTTTCATCAAGTGTCGTGTCCGGAGCCGGCCGTTTCCGGGCCGAAATAAGACGACGGCATCGTGTAAGAATCCTGTGGCGACGGTTTCGCTCCCGCTCGACCGTGATACTGTCGCCGAATTCCGAGGACCCGTTTCACCATCATGCCCCTCGTGCTTCTCCGCTTCAGGATAAAACCGCAGGTGGTCTTTAAGGTGTGGCCTTTGATGGATTCTGGATTCAACCGAGTGGCGAGTGACGGGACTCTACTCGTTACAAGCATACATGAAGATTAGCACAACCACCCATGATTTTTCAACACGCTCCGGTCCCGGGAGGGAAACCTGGACGAATCACGGAGTATGATATATAATGATAGCGAGTATGTTTTTTCCATACACCGCGGGGGTGCATGCCACGGGACGGGAACCGGAAGGAGGGCCTTTTCCGCTTTTCTTTTCAACGACTTCGAAACTCCCTTCCCTCTCGCCCCGAAAGTGGCAGAGTTTTTGCTGTAACTGGTTCAACGAAAGGAGGCAGACATGGACAAAGGAAGGATCATCGTGCTTGACGACGACCCCGTTGTAACGCTCAGCTGCAAGAGGATACTCGGTGCCGAGGGTTACAACATCACCGCGGTGGGCAAGGGGGAGGATGCACTCAGGCAGCTCGAGAACGAGGAGTACGACATCCTGATCACCGACATAAGGCTGCCGGACATTTCGGGCATAGAGGTCCTGCGTGAGGCGCGTGTCATCCAGCCGAACACCGACATAGTCGTCATCACCGGCTACCCCACCCTCGAAGACGCAAAGGAGTCGATACGGCTCGGCGCATTCGAGTACATCGAGAAGCCCTTCACCCCGGACTTCATGCTGAACGTGGCAAAGAAGGTCTTCGACAAGAGGGGCTGGATACTCAGGCAGGCTTACATCAACGAGTTCCGGGACTATCTCGTGCCCCTGCGGGACAAGGAGAACCCCGTGATATTCTACAAGGAGGGGGTATGGGCGCGGCCGGTGAAGGGAGGCGTGTGGGAGATAGGCTATGACCTCAGATACGAGATGGCTGCAGGGGAGATGCTCTATGTCGACTACCTCAAGGTGGAGAGGGTGAAGGCGGGAGAGCCTTTCGCCAGGCTGCTCACAGGCTCGGGGAAGATCGTGGACATAGCCTCACCGATGACCGCGGAGATAAGGGAGACCAATGTCAAGGCCAACGAGGTCATCTCTTCGCTCCTCAAGGAGCACCTCTCGGAGGGATGGCTCGTATGGCTTGCAAGGGTGATACCCCTCGAGATGTGAGCCGGCGGCCCCAGGCGTGTACAGGATGGGTTTATTTGTGCAGACATCAAAATTTCATATACGGAGGTTTTTCACATGGCGGGGAGTGTCTTGATAGTAGACGATGAGAGTGTTGTCATAAGGAGCTGCGAGAGGATACTCGCTCCGGAGGGATACAGCGTGCAGGGGGCCTCCAGCGCCCGCGAGGCGCTGGAGGTGATGGAGAAGGAAGAGTTCGACATAGTCATAACCGACCTCAAGATGCCCGAGATGGACGGGATCGAGCTGATCCGCCGGATAAGGGAGAAGAGCCCTTCGACGGGCATAGTGGTCATAACCGGCTATCCGTCACAGGACAGCATAAAGGACGCCCTCGAACTCGGCATCATAGACTACCTGCCAAAACCGTTCTCCCCCCAGCTCCTCGTCGACATCACCGAGAAGGCGGTCGCCGCCGTAAAGGCTACGTTGGGAAAGGAGAGGCCCGCGGAGGAAGGTGATGTCGAGGCGAAGCTGAAGGAGATCAACGAGGTCATAGAGAGTTACAGGACCAAGCCGGGTGCGCTGATTCCCGTGCTCCAGAAGGTCCAGGGCATACTCGGTTACCTGCCCCCCACCGTGCAGCGCATCATTGCAAAGGGGCTCAACCTCCCGGTCAGCGAGGTGCACGCCGTCGTATCGTTCTATTCATTCTTCACCATGAAACCCAAGGGAAAGCACAACGTCAGGGTCTGTCTCGGCACCGCCTGCTACGTGAAGAGGGCGGCCGAGATACTCCAGAAGATAAAGGAGACCCTCGGGATCGAGGAGGAAGAGGGGATCACGAAGGACAGGAAGTTCTCGCTCGAGACCGTACGGTGCCTCGGTGCATGCGGGCTCGCTCCGGTCGTTGTCGTCGACCACGACATATACGGAAGCGTCGATCCCGTGAAGGTGCCGGAGACGTTGAAGCAATACGGTTGACCGGCTGGAGAAGGGCATCATGCCGCTCCAGACCAACGAGACGAAAGGAGGCCGCACAATGGCAAAACTGACGGTTGAAGACCTGAAGAAGATCAAGGAAGGATACAAGGCCGAGAGGGCCCTGAGGGAAGGGGCCTTCAGGGTGAAGGTCACGGTCCACATGGGCACCTGCGGTCTCGCAGCGGGTGCGCGCGAGATAATGAACGTTATAATCGACGAGCTCGACAAGAGGGGCGCGGCCGACGTGGCGGTGAGTACCTCGGGCTGTGCGGGGCTCTGCAGCCGCGAACCGATGATCACGGTCCAGCTCCTCGACGAACCGCCTGTCAAGTACTGCGACCTCAACGAGGAGAAGGCGCGGAGGATTGTCGCCGAACACGTAATGGGCGGAAAGGTGGTCGAGGAACTGGCACTCGTGAGGGGATGCGAGACGTCCTATTGAATCACCTGACGGCGAATCTCGGATATTTCGTATAATGGAGACGGAGGTACCATCGAGATGGAAAGATACAGAGCAAACCTGATGTTGTGTGGAGGCACGGGATGCATAGCCACAGGGAGCCTCAAGGTGAGGGACGCCCTGATCGAGGAGCTGAAGCAGCGGAGGCTGGAAGACGAGATATCGGTGACTCTCACGGGCTGTAACGGCTTCTGCGCCCAGGGACCGATACTAATCGTCCACCCAGACGAGATATTCTACCAGAAGCTGAAGCCGGAAGACGTACCCTACCTGGTGGAGGAGCACCTCCTCAAGGGAAGGCCCGTGGAGAAGTTCATGTACCGAGAGCCCCTCGAGAAGACGACCGTGCCGTCCATGAACGAGATACCCTTCTTCAAGTACCAGGTGCTGAGGGCTCTGAGGAACAAGGGGCTCATCGACCCCGAGAAGATCGAGGACTACATAGCGAGGGACGGGTACATGGCGGCTGCAAAGGCACTTACAGAGATGACACCCGCAGAGATAATCAAGGAGTTGAAGGATTCGGGCCTCAGGGGACGCGGCGGTGCGGGTTTCCCCACGGGTCTCAAGTGGGAGCTCTGCTCCATGGCCAGGGGTGACCAGAAGTACATCCTCTGCAACGGCGACGAAGGAGACCCCGGCGCCTTCATGGACCGCAGCATCATGGAGGCCGACCCTCACGTCGTGCTCGAGGGGATGATAATCGGTGCAAAGGCCATCGGCGCGACCAAGGGCTACATCTACGTGAGGGCCGAATACCCGCTCGCCGTTAAGAGGCTGCAGCTCGCCATCGACCAGGCACGAGAGATGGGACTCCTCGGCGACGACATACTGAACTCGGGGTTCAGCCTCGACATAGAGATATACGAGGGCGCGGGCGCATTCGTCTGCGGCGAGGAGACGGCCCTGATGCGCTCGCTCGAGGGGAAGAGGGGCATGCCGATACCGAGGCCCCCCTTTCCCGTCAACCAGGGGCTGTGGGGCAAGCCGACCGTGCTCAACAATGTCGAGACCTATGCGAACATCCCGCAGATAATACTGAACGGAGGCGACTGGTTCCGCAGCCTCGGCACGGAAAAGTCCACCGGAACGAAGGTCTTCGCCCTGACCGGAGCGGTCAACAACATAGGGCTGATCGAGGTGCCCATGGGCATACCCCTCAGGAGGATAATATTCGACATTGGCGGCGGGATAAAGAAGGGCCGCAGGTTCAAGGCCGTACAGCTCGGGGGACCGTCGGGAGGCTGCATACCCGAAGACCTGCTCGACACGCCCGTGACATACGAGGACATTGTCAAGACCGGGGCCATAGTAGGCTCCGGAGGTATGGTCGTGATGGACGACTACAACTGCATGGTGAACGTGGCGAAGTTCTTCCTCGAGTTCACGGCGGACGAGTCGTGCGGCAAGTGCCCGCCCTGCAGGATAGGGACGAGGGTGATGCTCGACAAGCTGATCGACATCACCGAGGGCAGGGGGCGTGCTGGAGACATAGAGCTCCTCGAGGACCTCGCCGGCGACATCATAAGGACGTCGCTGTGCGGGCTCGGCCAGACCGCTCCAAACCCGGTACTGACTACCATACGCTACTTCAGGGACGAATACGAGTCACACATCGATCAACACTGGTGCAAGGCGGGCGTCTGCAGGGAACTCTCGACCTTCTACATAGATGCAGAGGCCTGCACCGGTTGCGGCGCCTGTGCAAGGGCCTGCCCCCAGGATGCGATAACCGGCGAGAGGAAGAAGCCCCACGTCATAGACCAGACCCTGTGCATCAAGTGCAGGACGTGTTACGAGAAGTGCAAGTTCAACGCCGTCAAGGTCGGCCCACGTGACATGTTCAAGGGGGACGAGGCTCACTCGACGGCCGGCAGGGAAGAGTGAAGCTGCAGGCCGCACCCAAAACTCTACTGAGGAGGTCTTGATCAGATGATAGAACTGACGATCAACGGAAGGAAACTCCAGGCCAGGAAGGGGATGACCATACTCGACGTGGCGAGGGAGAACAACATATACATTCCGCACCTCTGCTGGGACCGGAGGCTCAAGCCCTACGGCGGCTGCAGGCTGTGTCTCGTGGAGGTCGAGGGCCAGAGGAAGCTCATGGCATCATGCTCCTCGCCAGCCGAGAACGGGATGGTCGTGCATACCGACACCCCCGCGCTCCGGAAGGCGAGGAAGACCGTGCTCGAGCTCCTGCTCGTCCACCATCCGCTCGACTGCCCGATATGCGACAAGGCCGGAGAGTGCAGCCTCCAGGACCTCGCCTACAAGTACGGCCCTTCACAGAGCCGGTTCTACGGCGAGAGGAAGCACGACCCCGAGGCGACGAGTCCCCTCATTGACCGCAACCCGAACAGGTGCATACTCTGCGGCCGCTGCGTGAGGGTCTGCTGGGAACACCAGGGCGTAGGCGCCATAAACCTCATAGGCCGCGGATTCAAGACGAAGGTGAGCCCGGCCTTCGAGGAGACGCTCGACTGCGAGTTCTGCGGCCAGTGTATCGACGCCTGCCCGGTCGGCGCCCTCGGGGCGAAGCCATACAAGTACAGGGCGAGGGCGTGGTTCCTCGAGAGCCGTGACAGCATATGCCCCTACTGTGCCGTGGGCTGTACCCTCACCCTCGACGTCAGGGAGGGCAGGATACTGAGGGTCAGAGGGGTCGACGGCAAAGGCGTCAACAGGGGCGACCTCTGCGGAAAGGGGAGGTTCGGTTTCGACTTCATCTACGGCGATTCAAGACTCACGAGCCCGCTCATCAGGACCGACGGCGAACTCAAGGAGGTCTCCTGGGAAGAGGCGCTCCATTACGTGGCCGGGCGGCTGAAGGCGATAAAGGAGGAACACGGACCGGATGCGATCGGTGCGATCGGCTCACCAAGGACCACCCTCGAGGACAACTACATGCTCGCAAGGTTCATGCGCGAGGCCGTCGGCACGGACAACCTCGACACGTCGGCGAGGCTCGGGTATGCCTGGGTACTTAAAGGCGTCGAGGAGACCTACGGGATAAGGCTCAACCCCGTCAGGCTCGACTCCCCAGTGGGCAAGGACGCCGTGCTCGTCATCGAGTCCGACATCACGTCCACGCACCCCATCTTCGGCCTCAAGTTCCTCGAGGCAAAGCTCAATGGATCGAGACTGCTGGTCGTGGAGCCGAGGAAGACGAAGCTCGCAAGGCATGCATCGGCATGGCTGAGGATAAGGCCCGGGACCTCCACCGCGTTCCTGAACGGCCTCGTCAGGTACGCACTGGCCGGAGGCGTCCATCTAAAGAAGGAGATCACCACCGAGGGTCTCGAAGAGCTCCAGGAATCGGTGAAGGATTACACCCCTCAGAGGGTGTCTGAAATGACCGGCATTGCAGAGGATGACTTCACCGAGGCGGCACGGGAGTTCATAACGGCCGAGAGCCGGCTTCTGGCCATGACCGTCTCCGCGGCCGAGAACCAGAAGGGCATCGAGACGGTGAGGGCCGCGGCCAACCTCCTCATGCTCCTCGGAGAGGGCCCCGAGGCCCTGCAGATACCCGCCGACTACTCGAACACCTACGGCGCATGGCTCATGGGCGTGAGGCCCCTCGGCAAGGGCAGGGACCTGTACGGAATGCTTTACAGCCCCGGGGCCGTCAGGGCGCTCTACGTGATGGGCGAGGACCCCCTCGTCACCATGCCCGATGCAGACCGCATTGAAGAGGCGCTCAAGGGCCTCGACCTCCTGATAGTCCAGGACATCCGGATGTCCGAGACCGCGAAGCTCGCAGACGTGATCCTGCCCGCCGCAAGCTGGGCTGAGAAGGAGGGGACATTCATGAATGCCGAAGGGCTGCCGCAGCCGGTACCGAAGGTGGTCGCCGCAACCGGGGATTCCATCGCCGACTGGATGATACTGCGCAACCTTGCAAGGCTCATGGGTCACGACCTCGGGAGCATGGACCTCGAAACACTGCAGGATGAGATAAGCGGCTTACCCCCGGAGACCGGCACACAGAGATGGAGGTTCGCCCCTTCCGACTGGCGTCTCAAGGAGGGCCCTGATGCGGAATACCCCGTGGTACTCGTCACGGGCAACATCATGCAGCATTCGGGCGCGCTCTCGGTCATGTCGAAGAGCCTCAGCCACGTGCTCTCGGATGCCTTCGTGCAGATAAGTCCCGAGGATGCCGCAAAGTTCGGGGTCGAAGACGGCGGTTTCATCAGGATCGTCTCGAGGAGGGACTCGGTGTTCATCAAGGCGCGGGTCTCCGACGAGATACCGGAGGGGATGCTCTTCGTCCCCGTACACTTCGCCCACGCAAGGGTGAACGCCCTGACGTTCGCATCACCCGACGGCACAGCGCACCTGACGGCGGTGAGGCTTGAGCCCAAGGCTTAGAGGCTCCGCAACAGGAAACCCGGAGAGGGACCCGCGATCACCGGGGGGGTCACTTTATGCTGTTTCTTCCGACACAGTGGTAATTGAACCCGAGCTCTCTCATCCTGTCGGGCGCGTAGACGTTCCTGAGGTCGAAGAAGTTGGGTGACTTCATGGACGACTTTATCCGCCCGAGGTCGAGGTTCCTGAACTGGTTCCACTCGGTCATGAGCACGAGGGCATCCGTCCCCTTCGCCGTCTCATAGGCGTCCTTCTTGTAGCTGATCTTCGGGAAGACGGCCTTCATGTCCGCGGTTGCAACGGGATCGAAGGCCTGCACCTTGGCACCGTCGTTGAGTAGGCTCTCGATCATGTACAGGGACGGCGCCTCCCTTATGTCGTTCGTGTTCGGCTTGAAGGATAGACCGAGTATGCCTATCCTCTTGCCGTTCATGTCGCCGAGGACCTCCTTCAGCCTGTTGAACATGAGCCCCCTCTGCTTCTCGTTGGCCTTCACGGCAGCCTCGACGACACCGAGCTCTGCGTCCTTCTCCTTTGCGAGATGGAGCAGGGCCAGCGTATCCTTTGGAAAACACGAGCCGCCGTAGCCCGGCCCGGGATGGAGGAACTTCGGGCCGATCCTCTTGTCGAGCCCCATCGCCTTTGCAACCACATGGACGTCCGCGCCCACGAGATCGCACAGGTTCGCTATCTCGTTGATGAAGGATATCTTTACCGCGAGGAAGGAGTTCGACGAATACTTGATGAGCTCGGCCGTCTCGATGTTGGTTATCACGAAGGGCGTCTCTATCAGATAGAGAGGCCTATAGAGGTCTCTCATGATGGCGATGGCCTGGGGACTCTCGGCACCGATAACCACACGGTCGGGTCTCATGAAATCCCCGATCGCAGAGCCCTCACGGAGGAACTCCGGGTTGGATGCGATGTCGAAGTCGACGTCCCCCTTCAGCTTCTCCTTTATCCACGCCCTTATCTTCTTGCCGGTCCCGACCGGGACGGTGCTCTTCGTCACGATGATCTTGTAATCGTCCATGTATCGGGCGATCTCCTCGGAGACCTCCTTAACGTAGCTGAGGTCCGCCGTTCCGTCACCCCTGGGAGGAGTGCCCACCGCTATGAATATGACGAGGGAGGACTCCACGGCGTCCTTCACCTTCGTGCTGAAGTTGAGCCTCCCCTCGGCGGCGTTCCTCTTGACCAGTTCTTCGAGACCAGGCTCGTAGAAGGGTATCTCCCCCTTCTTCAGCGCCTTGACCTTCCGCTCGTCCCTGTCAACACAGGTGACGGAGACTCCGAACTCGGAAAAACACGCGCCCGTCACGAGCCCTACATAGCCGGTTCCAATGATTCCTATGTGCATTCTTCCTCCAATCGGGTTTGTTCCGAATCCGGCGACAAGGTGTCCTTTGCAATACTGGGGAGAGAGACGGAATGGTGGCTATCGCCGGGTCCGGTCGGTATCAAGAAGTAAATGCCGTCATATTAAAGAATAACCGATACAAGTCCGTGAAGTCCACACCCGGCCCTGCCTCAGAACTCGCCGCCGGTGAGTTCGGCCTCTATGTAGCCTACGGCCACCTTCGTCCTGATGAGCACGGGGATGTGTCTCTCGTCGTCCGTGAGGTATATGTATATGTCGCCCTTCCTGTCGAATATCCCCTCCGACTTCATGTTCGGCTTCACCACAACGGTCCTGAACCTGCCGGCACGGGTCTCCACCTCCTCCCTTCTCAGTATGTCGACCCTCACGTTCCAGACCTTGTTGCTGTCGAAGATCGTCACATCGACGGGACGGCCGACCTCGAGGGGTCTCTTCCTGAGGAGGAAGAAGCCCGACAGGGGATCGAACGTATCCTCAGGCACGGGATAGGTCTCCTTCCTCTTCTCGATATGGTCCGAGAACAAGACCTTCCCGTTTTCATGGTCGAAGACGAGTTCCTTGTCCCTCCTGTAGCGCCCCTCCCTGATCCTGAGCCTGTAACTGAGGGCGACCCAGTGGTCGGCTCCCTTGCCTGGATTGTCCTTTCTCGCGACCACGCTCTCCACGCGGTCGTCCACCTTGTAGAAGACGGAGAGCCACTTTGCGGACTCAGCCCTCGAGACTATCCTCAGTGAATCGCCGTCCTCGATGAACTCGAGCCTCGCCTCCCCCGCCTTTATGCCCATCCACCTGAGGTCGTACAGGAACGTCTCCGAGGCGTGCAGAGTACGGGGAACGGCAAGCAGCAGGAGCCCGAGTAGGAGCACCACCGCGGCCGGCATGCGGCTGGCACTTGACGGCCCCACACGGCGGGCTACTTCTTCCACTGTTCGATCTCCTCGTGAAGCCTGATAAACCTCTCGACAGCTTCCCTCCCTATGCCGGGTATGCGCCTGAAGTCCTCCAGCGCCTCCTCGAAGCCCGTCTCCTCCTCGCCCCTTATCAGGTTGTCAGCGTATGCGACGATCTTCTCCTCGGGTGTCCGGGGGACGAAATCCCTGGCCGGGAGGCCGAGCGAGCGGGCCTCCTCCGGAGTGATCCCGGCCCCTATGTGCCGCTCTATTATGCTGACGATCCGTTCGTCCAGACCAAGAGCCCTCGCCGTCTCCGCACCGACGACGGCGTGCGTGATCCCGTGGGTCCTCGCCCTGCCGATATCGTGCAGGAGAGCGCCCTTCCTGACCAGTTCCCTGTCCACGGCGATCCTCACCTCATCGGCGATCCTCATGGCAAGGTCCTTAACGGCGAGTACGTGCCTTATGACCCTCTCCGGGCACCCCGCCCTTCTCAGGAGTCCCAACTCCTTATCGTCATCCACTACCTTCACCTCCACGATCCTGACACTCCCTGCCGGGCCCCCCGGGGGCCTGCATTTACATGACCCCGTGTATCCTCACATCGCGCTCAAGACACCACCGGTTCCCTGCCTGCCCGGCGGGGCTTGCTTTTACACGACTCTATATATTAAATTATTCAACACCAATAATTACAGAACGCACACAGGAGGCACCATGGCAAGGAAGAACCTCTCCGCCCTCAAGAGGGTGAGACAGGCGGAGAAGAGGAGACTCAGGAACCAGGACTACAAGTCGAGAATCAAGACCTTCACGAAGAAGGTCGAGTCAGCAGTCGCGGCCAAGGATGC
>DRKX01000127.1 GCA_011051565.1 Nitrospirota bacterium
CGGCGAAGTATCCCTCTGCATGTATCATCCCGTCTTCCGCATAGGCATAGATGCTCACCTTGTGGGCGTAGGCGGTGGAAGAGACGACAAGCAGTAACATCACGGCGTCACGGACGACCCTGAATCCACGCCTTGAGAACCTTGAGGCTCGTTTTCTGAATCCCGAGTTTTGAGTCTTGGGTTTTGAGGCTTGTGTGTTCACTTCCCGACCTCCAGCACCTCTGGTTTTACTTTCTTCAGGAATGTTACGCAGAAGCCCGTGACGATGCCCTCGATCACCATGACCGGCAGGTGGGCTGCGAGCACGAGCCTTGCCATGCCGACAAACCCCTCACCGGTGCTCAGAAGCGCGGCGGCGACGAGTATGCCGCCCAGGGCGGTCCCTGTGGCGCCTGCGCCGAACCCTGCAAGGGCGCCCATGCGCCCCCCTCTGCGGACGGGCCGGTTGAAGATGTAGTAGGCCGTGACACCGGGTGCGGCCATGATGACCGTATTGACCCCGAGCGTGGTGAGTCCGCCGAACTGAAAGAGCACGGCGTGGAGTACGAGCGCGACGACGATGGCCGGGAAGGCCATCCATCCGAGCAGCACCCCCAGCAGCCCGTTCAGGACGAGGTGTACGCTCGACGGCCCGACAGGCACGTGTATCAACGAGGCGACGAAGAATGCAGACGAAAGGACGGCCACCTCGGGTATCCTGTCGTAGTCCATCTTCTTCAGTCCCGCTGCCACGCCGCCTGAGGCGAGCAGCGCACCGGCGACGAGCACGGGAGCCGAGAGGACCCCTTCGGAGATATGCATCTTATCGCTTCTCCCTCGTTTCCATTGAGCAGCCCCTCGTGCGTACCCGTCCACTGCCTTCGGACATGTGCATCCTATCTCATCTCCCTGGTCCTCACCCATATGACCGCTCCTATCTCAACCGGATACTCCCTGCCCTTGCGCTTCAGCCTGAAGTCGGCGGTGTTCAGGGCTGCAAACCCCCACCATCCGGCTGCAGGCATCGCATAGGTGAAGACACCGTCGGCATCGGCCTTGACCACCTGGGTAACGTAGGGTTCGGCCGGCGGCTTGATCTTTCCGTCCTCGTTGAAGTACTCCACCTCCACCTCTGCATAAGGTACGGGCCTGCCGTCGACCTTCACGATCCCCTGGAATACATTGCCGGCCCAGAGGCCGTAGGGCCTCGTCAGGGGGACGATCTCCGTCTTCAGCCCGACCTCGGCGTCCCAGCCCGTCTCCATGCCGAGCGCATCCACGACGACCTTGCTGTAGTGGATGATGAAGGTCTCTTCTGCAGGCTCCCAGTAGGGGGCGGGCTCGACATAGAAGACGTGGTCCCCCGGGCTCTTCACCCTGTAGTCAGCCTCCCAGGTGGAGAATCCCTTGACCGTCTTCTTCTTGAGAGCCGGCAGGAGGTCTTGCTTTCTGCCGTTGATCATGACGCCGAAGGCCTTCGGCCTCGCCATCTCCATGTACTGGCCCTCAAAGGGGTGGATGAACATGAGCCGGAGATGGATGTTTTTGTCGTCTCCCTTTGAGACTATATCGTCGGATGGTATGATGACGCCGAAGTGCGCCCATGAGACGGACGCAGAGAGCAGCGCGAGCAACACGGCCGCCGCTTGAACCAGGAATATCCTCATCTCTGATCCTCCCTCTAAAGCATGATGCCGCCCCTGGCGAGCCGGTTCAACGAACAAAAAAGGCCACGAAGTCCACCTTACTAAGTGGTGATGGACCTTCATGGCCTCTCCCCGCAACTCAAAAGCCTGCCTCCGGCCTCTTCCACCGGAGACAAAAAGGCCACAAAAGTCTTGCATCGACCTTCGTGGCCTCCCAAGCCTTCATGGCTTGCATTGTCCGTAGCTGTGCATGCGACGAATACTGATACCGACAGCCTATCACAAGGCCCCGGCGCTTGTCAAGCGCCGGGCTGCCGCGAGTTGGGCCTGATTTTTGCGGCCGCAAGTCCGTATGATATAATATTCGGGCCTCGACTCCGGCGGGGCGGGAGGAGTTGCATGGATATAATCGGGAGGAACAGGAGGCTCGAGGAGCTCGACAGGAGATACCTCTGGCATCCCTTCACCCAGATGAAGGAGTGGGAGGAGGGCGTGCCCGTCATCATCTCGGAGGGCAGGGGGAGCTTCCTCAAGGACGTCTACGGCAGGTGGTATCTCGACGGTGTCTCCTCACTGTGGGTCAACGTACACGGGCACAGGAAGCAGGAGATAGACGATGCGGTCAAGGCCCAGCTCGATAGGATATCCCACTCGACGCTCCTCGGGCTCGGCAATGAGCCTGCAGTTGAGCTGGCGGAGAGACTGATAGGCATCGTGCCCGCCGGCCTGTCGAGGGTCTTCTACTCCGACAACGGCTCCACCGCGGTCGAGGTCGCGCTCAAGATGTCCTACCAGTACTGGATCCACAGAGGGGTGAAGGGCAGGGACAAGTTCGTCTGCCTGAACAACGCTTACCACGGCGACACCCTCGGCGCGGTGAGCGTAGGCGGCATCGACCTCTTTCACGAGGCCTTCAGGCCCCTGCTTTTCGAGACCTTCAGGGCACCCTCGCCTTATTGTTACCGGTGTGAACTCGGGCTCGTGTTTCCGGGGTGCGGTCTCGCCTGCCTCGAGCGGCTCGATGCGATCCTCAGGGAGCACGCCCACGAGATCGCCGCCGTCATCATCGAGCCGATGGTGCAGGGTGCAGGGGGGATGATCGTCTCTCCTCCGGGCTACCTCGGCGGGGTCCGCAGGCTGACGAGGGAGTACGGCGTGCTCTTCATCGCCGATGAGGTCGCCGTCGGCTTCGGCAGGACGGGAAGGATGTTCGCCTGTGAGCACGAGGATGTCGCACCCGACATCCTCTGCCTCTCCAAGGGCATAACCGGTGGTTACCTGCCGCTCGCCGCCACTGTAACCACCGAGGAGGTCTACTCGGCGTTCCTGGGTGAGTACAGGGAGCTGAAGACATTCTTTCACGGCCATTCCTACTCTGGGAATCCACTGGCCTGTGCAGCGGCAATAGCCTCGATAGGTCTCTTCGAAGAGGAGAAGACCGTCGAGGGTGTCAGGGAGAAGGAGAAGATACTGAAGGAGTGGCTTGAATCGGTCAGCGGGCTCGATCATGTCGGTGACGCGAGGGGCTTGGGCCTCATGGCCGGTGTGGAACTCGTCAGGGACCGTGATGACAGGAAGCCCTATCCGCTCGAAGAGAGAATAGGGTTCAAGGTCTGCCTGAGAGCACGCGACAAGGGCCTGCTGATAAGGCCTCTCGGCGACGTCGTCGTGATCATGCCGCCCCTCTCCATAGAGAGGGAGCATCTTGCAGGGATGCTCGATATAATCAGGGACTCCATCGAGGAGGTCACCGGCGGGTGATCTCAGTTCTTCATCATGCCCGATTGGGCGGTGTAGAGCTCCTGGTAGAGGCCGCCTGAGGCGAAGAGCTCACTGTGGCTCCCCTGCTGTATGATCCTCCCCCTGTCCATGACCACGATGCGGTCCGCCTTGTTGATGGTGGAGAGCCTGTGTGCTATTATCAGGACGGTCCTGCCAGGCATTATCGATTCGAGGGCATGCTGGATCTTTGCCTCTGAGTCGGCGTCGAGTGAGGACGTCGCCTCGTCGAGTATGAGTATCTTCGGATTCTTGAGAATGGCCCTCGCAAGGGAGAGCCGCTGCTTCTGACCGCCTGAGAGCTTCACGCCGCGCTCTCCGATGTACGTGTCGTAGCCGCGGGGCATCTCCATGATGAAGTCGTGGGCGTATGCGGCCCTTGCCGCACCGATGATCTCCGTATCGGTCGCCTCAGGCCTGCCGAACGAAATGTTGTTCCTGACCGTGTCGTCGAAGAGCAGGACGTCCTGGGATACCACGCCGATGTGAGAGCGTATGCTCCTGAGGGAGTAGTCCCTGATGTCGGTTCCGTCTATCAGTATGCTGCCGGTGTAGTCCTTCCAGAACCCGAGGATCAGGTCTATCAGGGTGCTCTTGCCCGCGCCGCTGTAGCCGACGATCGCGATGGTCTCGCCCGGTCGGATCTCGAGTTTGACGTCCTTCAGGGCCGGCTCAGTGGAGTCCGGATATTTGAACGACACGTTGTCGTATACGATGTGGCCTCTTATCTCGGTCTTGTCCACGGAGCCGCCTCGTTCATCTTCGATCAGGAAGACCTCCTTGATCCTGTGAAGGGCGGTTCTGATCATCTGGAAGTTGTTGTTCACCTGGCCGAGTCTTTTCAGGGGCGTGTAGATCATCATTATCGCCGTGATGAACGAGAAGAAGGAGCCGACCGAGAGCTTGTTGTTGATGATGAGGTAACTGCCGTACCAGAGAATCACGGCTATTCCGGCACCCGCGATGATCTCCATGGCCACGGACGTGAACTCCCTTATCCTCACCTCTCTCATCACGTTGCGGTAATGCCGCGAGACGGCCTCGTCATTGCGTCTGCGCATCATCTCCTCCATCGTGAACGCCTTGACGACCCTTATGCCGAGCACCGTCTCCTGGACCATCTTGGTCACGTCCGATATGAACTCCCTCGTCTTCTTGCTCGTCTTCTTCATCCTCTTGCCGAACCTGTCGGTGACGAGCACGACCAGCGGGATGACGGTGAACGAAAGCAGGGCGAGGTCCCACCTCCTGAAGAGCGCGACAACGGCGAGCACCGCGACCGTGGCGGACTGTACGAAGAAGTTCCTCGCAGTGTTTGCGATCAGGTTCTCGAGGCTTCCTATGTCGTTGAGGACCCTCGATATTATCGAGCCGCTCGACTTGGCGGCGAAGAAGGATACCGGGAGGCTCAGGAGCTTGTTGTAAAGGGTCTGCCTGAGCGTCTTCACGATCTTCGCACCGATGGAGCTCATCAGGAAGTTGTTGAGGAAGGCGAAGAGCCCCCTGAGCACGAACAGCAGGAATATCCCTGCAGGAAGCAGGTAGAGTACGGTCCTGTTCCGCTCTACGAAGAGGCTGTCGAGGGACGGTTTGACGAGCCATGCGATGGCACCGTTGATGGCCGACAGCGCGAGGCTGCAGATGATCGCAACCGTCAGCCGCGGGAGGTGCTGTCTCGTGAGCGCCCATATCGTGTGGAAGTCGTTTCTCCACTCCTTGGAAGAGGCGTCAGTGAAAAAATTTTTCATGGTTATAGTATACTATACCGGTGACCCCACTTTAAAGAAAGGTCCAATGGAGAAGACGTCTTCTATACACTATAGATCCGTTTTTGTGGTCCTCCTGTTGTTCGGATTGAGCCTGCCCCTCTCAAAGAGCCTCAGCAGCATGCTGACGGGACTTGTCTATCTCTATGCCGCTGCAGCGGCGTCTTTGGACCGTGAGTTCAGGCGGTGCATAACAGAGGGTGTCAGGCAGCCGCTGAACCTCTCCATAGCCCTGTACGTCGCGGTTGCACTCATAGGGTTGTTCTTCAGTGAAGACCTTGTCGAGGGCTTAAGGCGGTTCAAGACCGTGTCAAACCTTCTCCTTGTTTACGTGATGGTATCGATGTTTATCGACCTCGACCAAGACGCATCGGGCCGCTTCAGGCGGGGGGAGCAGCTGCTGTTTGCGCTGATTGCGGGCCTCTTCGTCTTCGATATTATCGGACTCTCCACATATCTCGGCATAACAGGTGACGAGCCGTACAAGCTGCCGCTGAAACCCCTGAACACGCACCACATATGGTTTGCCAACCTGAACGCCGTCGGTCTTTACACCGCGCTCTCCCTGCTGCTGTTTTCGTCATACCGCAGGAATCCTGCTGTGAAGGCATTCCTCGTATCTTTTGTTGTGACGGGGATCGTCTCGATAGTGCTCTCAACATCCAGGACTGCATGGCTCGGCATCGCGGTCGTGATCCCACTGATCGCATTCTTCCTCTTCGAGAAGAAGAGCCGGTTTCTCGCCGCTCTGCTCGTGCTGGCAGGAGCTGCGGTGCTGCTGTACCTCTGCAGTTCCACGGTGCATACGAGGATACTCCAGATATTCAGTGATGTCGCGGGGTTTTACTCCGATCCTTCGGTTTTCAGCTCCGTGGGCGGCAGGTTCATGATGTGGAAGGCATCGTGGAAGATGTTCCTGTCGAACCCGATCTTCGGAGTGGGAACCGGTGACTACATAGTTACGGTCTCGAGGTATGTCGACTCAGGCGAGTTTCCGCGCTACCTCCTTACATTCAACCAGCCTCACAACATCTTCATCTTCGCGCTCGCAACGAACGGCCTCGTGGGCCTCGC
>DRKX01000128.1 GCA_011051565.1 Nitrospirota bacterium
CGTCACGATCGGAAACTTCGACGGGGTCCATCTCGGTCACCAGAAGATATTCCGGAGGGTGATCGAGGCGGCACGCGGCCGAGGGACCTCGATGGTGCTGACCTTCGATCCCCATCCGTTGAAGGTGATAGCCCCGGACAGGAGGCTGAAGCTCCTTACCCCCCTCGATGAGAAGATAAGGCTCATCGAGATGACCGGCATGGACGTGCTTGTCTGCATCGAGTTCGACAGGGAGTTCGCGAAGATGGACCCTGAGGATTTCGTCAGTGGGGTGCTGGTGGAGAGGCTCGGTGTGAGGCATGTGATCGTAGGCCACGACTACCGCTTCGGCAGGGGCAAGAGGGGCACCACCGACCTGCTCAGGAGGCGCGGCAGGAAGTACGGGTTCAGGGTCAATGTGGTGAGAAGCAGGCGCATGTCGGGCCATCCAGTGAGCAGCAGCAGGATTAGACAGCTGCTCGCGTGGGGCAGGGTGTGTGAGGCCGCGACACTGCTGGGGCGGCCGTATTCGATACACGGCCGGGTCATCACAGGGGCGGGCAGGGGCGCTGGCATACTCGGCATACCGACGGCGAACATTGAGACGCCGAACGAGCTGGCACCAAGAGAGGGGGTTTATGCCGTCAAGGTGAAGATAGGGAACACTCTCTACGACGGCGTGGCCAATATCGGGAGGAACCCGACCTTCGGCGGCGGGGCGTTGAGTTACGAGACCCATCTCTTCGGCTTCGACGGTGACCTGCTCGGCGAGGAGATACGACTGTACTTCATAGACAGGATTCGTGGTGAGAGGACTTTTCCAGGCCCCGAGGCGTTGCGGCGGGAGATAGACAAGGACATCGAGACGGCGAAACTGATACTAAAAGAGCACAGGGTCGACGTCTATCCTTAGCACCATGCCGGCCTCCCTGATGAGTTTTCCCGCGGTTTTGGCGCACCGCTTGAGCACCTGCCTGTTGACATGCCTGAGCATCAGCCGGAAGCAGCACGAATAGCCCTTGATCCTCGGCGTGGTCCTTGCCGGGCCGATGACATCGACGTCGCCGAGGGCATCCTTCAGCATGCCGCCGAGGGTTTCGGCCGTGACAGAGCAGTCGCCGGTATAGATGAACAGGCTGACGAGTCTTGTGTAAGGCGGCATGGAGTTCTCCCTTCTCACCCTGAGTTCTCCCTTCACGAACCCCATGTAGTCCCACCTCCTGAGGTACCTGTATACGGGATGCCATGGTATCTCCGTCTGCAGCAGCAGCCGCCCCTTATCAGACAGCAGTCCTCCCAGCGAATAGACATCCTGAACGAGCCTCTCCGGCGCTCTCACCTCGGGAAGGTTGAGCAGCAGGTCCGGATTCAGGAACGCGACGATATCGAGGCTCTTTCGCGGTATCCTCCTCGTCCTCAGGGTGCCGACCACCATGTACCGGTCTGGCGAGCCTGAGACTTTTCCGGTCCTCGATGCGCCGGAGACGTCGCTGTCGAGCCTGACGATGTCTATACCGAGGTGTCTTTTCAGCTCCTCCTCGATCCTTTCGGTCCCTGCCCCGAAGGGGCTGAGGTTGAACCCTCCGCACCTGCTGCAGGTGACGGGTGTCTCCATCCTCGAGCCACACAGATGGCAGAGGAGTCCTTCCCCCTTGTGGACGACGAGCGGTGTGCGGCACTCCGGGCAGGTCTCCAGCTCTTCGCAGTCGTCGCACTTGAGCATCGAATAGCCGCGGCGCTGGATGACCACCATGGCCGCCACCGGGCCTTCCGGCTTCTTGACAGCCGACTTCAGGCTCCTGAGCAGCCTCGTCGACAGAAACGGTGCAGCGGTTTCTCCTTTTCTCAGCTCTATCACCGAGACCGCGGGCCTTGAGGGCTCTTCCTGACGCATGAGGACGTACTTGTTGTTGAACGCATTGTAGCAGGACTCGACAGAGGGGCTGACAGAGCTCAGCACCACGGGTATCCCCTCGGTGAATCCCCTCATCACGGCAACGTCTCTTCCGTGGTAACGCGGGGATTCCTCCTGCTTGTACGCGGCGTTGTGCTCCTTCGTCACCACTATCACCGAGGGTGAGACGAGGGGGGCAAACACGGCCGGCCTCGTGCCGACCACTATGCCGTACCTGCCCGAGCAGAGGCCTTCAACGGAGTCGTAACGCTCGGTCTTCTTCATTTCACCGTGGTAGATGCAGACCCTCTCTCCGCCCGGCAGCCCCCGCAGCAGCGTATACAGGGACTCTGCCTCGCCGACCTCAGGGGCGAGTATGATGGCCCTGCGCAGTCCTTGCACGAGTCCAAGCACGAATCCGGCCTCGTGCTCCTCCGAAGCCGCGAGGTAGAGGAACGTCCTGTACTCGACTCTCCGGACAGAGGCGAGTACTTGATCGAGCATGCCGGGAGTTGCGGGAAGAGCGGTGTCACGGGACGGCAGGGCAGGGGGCCGCTGCCGCGGTCTCTTAGCAGGCTTCACCAGGTCCCTGAAGGGCGTGCCCTTCAGTATGGTGCCGTGGTTCGCTATGTAGTAGTCTGCACACCACTCGATCAGGCCTGCCGCCTCAGGAGAGTAGACGGGAGTGACGATATCGAGTATCTCGTTGAGCCTCCCTTTGAAAGACGCGCCGCTTGATCGGTAATACCTCAGTATCATTCCCCGCTTCGCCTTGCCCCTCAACGGTGCCACGACCATGGTGCCGGGCTTCACGGACTGCACGAGCCCGGCGGGCACGGAGTACGTAAGCGGGGGGAGGTTCTGCGGGAACACGACGTCACATAGATGCATGGGGATATTATACTCAAATCGCATCAGCGGTGGTTTTTCCGCTTCCCCTTGTTTCGCACAACCCCGCCCCGGCGATTTTCCCCGGAAAGCTTGAAAAAAAGATCGATTATGGGTTATCGTATCATGCATTGTCTGCATTGTCCGGCGTGAAGACGGTTAACTCGAAAATTTCTTAGGGAGGCAATCTGTTATGGCTAAAAAGTATGTCTACTTCTTCGGTAACGGAAAGGCTGACGGTAGGGCCGACATGAAGAATCTCCTCGGAGGCAAGGGGGCGAACCTTGCAGAGATGACCAACCTCGGTATTCCTGTGCCGCCTGGATTCACGATAAGCACCGAAGTCTGCACGCTCTACTACAAGAACAATCGCAAGTATCCAAAGGAACTGAAGAAACAGGTGGAAGACGCGCTGGCCAAGGTTGAAAAGATCATGGGCCGGAAGTTCGGAGACCCGGACAATCCGCTTCTCGTCTCCGTCCGCTCAGGGGCGCGCACCTCGATGCCCGGCATGATGGAGACGGTCCTCAACGTGGGCCTCACGACCAGGACCATTCCCGGACTCATAAAGCAGACGAACAATGAACGCTTCGTGTACGACGCATACCGCCGCCTGCTCATGATGTACTCTGACGTCGTCATGGAGAAGGCCGCCGGCATCGAACCTGAAGACGGTCACGGTATCCGCGAGAAACTCGAGCACACAATGGACAAGCTGAAGAAGAAGAAGGGATACAAGAGCGACACGGACCTCACCGTGGAAGACCTGAAGAAACTCTGCGA
>DRKX01000129.1 GCA_011051565.1 Nitrospirota bacterium
GCCGTGTCGTCGTTGAGGTTGATCTCCAAGCCCGTGCTCAGCCTGTCGAGGAAAGAGTCCTTTCTCAGCGGGCCCTCCTCGATGTCCCTCAGTATCTCGGGAAGGCTCTTCTTCTCGATCGAGAGCCGCTCCCATATCTGCCACGCCTCTTCCGGTGTGGCCGGACCCACACCCATTGTCCCCTTGAGCACGGACCTCTCCTCATCGAGCAGAAACAGTATGGCCCTGTTGAACCCGAGACCGTCGCTCATCGTCACCGCCGTCAGCACCATCCTGAGCAGCCTCTCGAGTTCGAGCGTCCCCCTCATGGCCGAGCTGATGAAGAAGAGCCTCGACAGCTCCTGGTTCCTCCTGATGAGTTCCTTCTCGACCTTCTTCTTCTCGGAAATGTCCCTCGATATGCCGCTTATCCCGATGACCTCGCCAGAGGCGTCCTTGATCGGCGAGAGCGTGAGGCTCACCTCTATCATGGTGCCGTCCCTCTTCTTGCGCAGTGTCTCTATGTTCTTTATCGTCTCACCCTGCTTGATCCTCTCGATGTACTGCATCTCGGTATCGAGGAGAAAGTCAGGGATGAACGGCAGGAAGGACCCGATGGCCTCTTCGTCCGTGAACCCGTATATCCTCTCGGCGCCCTTGTTCCAAGAGGTGACGACCCCCTTCAGGTCCGTGGTCACGATTGCGTCGGCAGAGTTGTCTATCAGGCTCTCGAGGTACTCCTTCGTCTGCGCCACCTCCTTGTAGAGGGCGAGTATCTCCTCCTGGTAGAGGACCCTGTCGGTTATGTCCTGTATCAGGACGACCGCCTCGACCACGGTGCCGTCCTCGTCCTTGATCGGGTACGAGCTCAGCTCGGCGTAGTTCGCTCCCTTGGACTGCGTGATGACGTTTATGTCTCCTGTCTCGAACGTGAGCTTGGCCGCGCAGTGCGGACATATGCCTCCCTTCTCGTGGAATATCTCGACAGCGCCTCCGCCCACGACGTCCTCGGCCTTCATGTGGAGGAAGTCCTCGACGAAACGGTTGATGGAGAGGACCCTGTAGTCCCTGTCGAGCGTGACGATTCCGCCCTGGACACTCTCGAATAGTATGTCGAGCCTCTTCTTCGCCTCGAGTGCCTCCTTCTCCTTCTCGAGTTCCTTCTCGAATATCCTCGCCTTCTCGATGGCGAGTGATATGAGCGAGGCTATGCCCTCGGTGGTCCTCAGGTCGTCGAAGGTGAACGTAACGATCTCCCCCTCCTGCCCTTTCTTGTCGTACAGTCCTATCGTTCCTATCACCTCGTCGCCGATCTTGAGGGGCACGCATACCACCGACTTCGCATCGAGCAGCGGAACACGCGTGTCCTCGGGCATCTCGGCGACATTCTCCACAAGCAGCGACTTGCCCGAACTCGTCACCTTGCCGGCTATGCCCTTGCCGACCTCGGTGTCCATGCCCTCGATGAAATTCTCGGGCACCCCGTAGTAGGCCTTTATCTTGAGTGAGTGGTCCTCAAGGAGCCTTATGATGCATCCCTTTGCATTGAGAAGCCGTGTGACCTCGAACACGACCCTCTTCAACAGCTGGTCGAGGTCGAGCAGTGTCGTGAGGTCCCTGGAGAGCTCGTAGAGGACCGTTATCTTGTTGAGCTGGTCCATTGCGGATACGTAGAGTTCCGCGTTCCTCACGATGGTGCCGATCGTGTTCGAAAGTATGTTCGCGATGTTCAGCTCGTTCTCGGTAAACCGCCTCACCGCCTCGACGCCGATGAAGAATATGCCGAGGCACCTACCCTCCCTGATGATCGGGAAGAGCAGCAGCGAGCCGAGGCTGCGCCTTAAAAAGGCCACCTCCTTCTCCGTCGGCATCTCCCTGTAGATGGGTTCGCGCGCATCGAGCATCTTCCTGCACATATCGCAGTCGTCGATGGCGAAGCTCTTTCCGAATATATCAGCCTCCTTGTTCAAGGCCTGAAGTGTGAACACCTGGCCCTCGACGTTCAGGAGGTAGACACCCACGTAGTCGAGCCCCTTCCAGTCGGCCACGGTCTCGGTTATCAGATTGAGCGACTCCCTCAGCTCGAGCGTGGAGCTCGCTATGCGCGTGACCTCGAACAGGAGTTCCGTCTCCGAGAGCCTCTTCTTCAGACTCTCCTCCGACTCCTTGAGCTTTCTCAGGACCCTGCCGAAGCGGCTCGCGATGATGCCGAACTCGTCGTGCCTGTCGAGGCCCGTCATCGTATCGATCTCCCCGGACATGATCTTCTCGGTGAAGTCGAGGAGGTCCCTGAACGGCCTCCCTATCGAGCGCGTTATGAGCAGCACGAGAAAGACCACGGAGAAGATCGTGATGAAGACGAGTATCGCAACATACACGGTCAACCTCGCCTTCGACTCCTCGGTCTCTTTCACCGCCAGCGTCACGTTCTTCAGGGATACGGTGTGGAGTTCCTCCACGGAGGTCAATATATCGAGCTCTTTCTCTTCGATCAGGCCGACGAGGCGCAGGACCTCCCTGCTGCCCTTTGGGTTCCGGTAGGAGAATATCCGTCTGGCCGTCCGGTTCAGTTCCTCGAATTTCAGTCCGACCTCCCTCAGCACCTTCTTGTCCGCAACGTAATCCTCAAGCGCGCCGAAGTCCTTGTACACCTTTGACAGGGCCTTCCTGTAGAGCCTCCTGTATCTCCTCTCCCCCGTGAACGCCCAGCTCTTCACGTAGGTGGAGAACTCCACGATCGACATCTTCAGTTCCTCGTGAAGCCTATACTCCTCGGAGGTCTTCTTCAGAAGGTCGAGGTTGTTCGATATCCTCTCGAAGATATACATGGTGCCGCCGCCGAACATGGCTGCGATGAGAATGAATACGAGCAGGAATATCGACAGTTTGAACCTGATGCTCATTCAAGCTCCCCCTAACTCCCCGCTCAGGGCCCTTCTGTATAGTCCGACATACTCGGAGGCGAAGCGCTTCCAGGAGAAATCCTTCTCCATCCCCCTCCTCATGAGCTTCTGCCATCTCCTGCTGAAAGGATAGAGCGTGAGCGCCCTCTTTACCGACTCGATGAAGACCGCGAGGTTGTAGCCGTCGAAGAGGAAACCGGTTCCGGTGTCTGCGAGTGCGTTGTAGTCCTCTATGGTGTCTGCGAGCCCCCCGGTGTTTCTCGCAACCGGGACGGTCCCGTACCTGAGGGCTATCATCTGCACAAGGCCGCAGGGCTCATACTTGGACGGCATCAGGACCAAGTCGGAGCCTGCATAGACAGAGTGGGCGAACGCCTCGTCGAAATCGAGCCTGATATAGAGGTTCTCCCTGCCCTCGAGGGATATGGACATCAGGTTCTCCTCCGCCTCCCTCGTGCCCGTACCGAGCAGTATCACGCCGCAGCCGTAACCGATCAGCCTGTCCAGCCCTTCGACTATGAGCTCCACCCCCTTCTGAACACTCAGCCTGCCGACGAAGGAGAGAATCGGTGAACCCTTCTTCAGCCTGATTCCGCACTCCTCCATGAGCCTCTCCTTGCAGAGGGCCTTGCCCTTGAGGTCGTCCGCCGAGTACCTGCCAGCAATGAGTCCGTCGACCTCTGGAGACCACTCCCTGTAATCTATCCCGTTGAGGATACCGAAGAGTACGTCCCTCCTCCTCTTCAGTATACCGTCGAGCCCGAACCCGTACTCCGGGGTCGTTATCTCTTCGGCGTACCTCTTGCTTACCGTGCTCAGTATGTCGGCATAGAGGATCCCTGCCTTGAGGAAATTCACCTTGCCGTAGAACTCGATCCCCTCGGGATTGAAGACATCCTCACCGACACCGATCGCAGAGAGCGCCTCCCGCGGAAATACGCCCTGATAGCCGAGGTTGTGGATCGTAAGCAGTGTCAGCGTGCCCCTGAAGAAGTCGTCTCCGCTGTAGTCGGTCCTCAGATAGAGTGGAACCAGAGCGGTCTGCCAGTCGTTCAGGTGTATGATGTCGGGCCTGAAGCCGGCCGCCTTGCAGACCTCGATGACCGCCCTGCAGAAGAACGCGAACCTGAGGGCATTGTCCGCAAAGTCCCCGGTCTTGTCCCCGTAGAGGCCGTCTCTCGCATACAGCTCGTCGCACCTTACGAACAGGGCCTTGTCGTGCGCGTAGACGCTCCCCGTGTAGAGCCTGCCGCTGATGGATATATTCAGAACGATCCCCGTCTCTTCAAGATCGAACGCCCTCTCTATGCCGGCGTAGAGCGGCAGCATTAGGCGGGCGTCAACTCCCATCTCGTTGAGTTCCTTGAAGAGGACACCGGCCACATCTGCAAGGCCTCCGGTCTTACAGTACGGGACGGCCTCGCCCGATGCAATCAGAACCCTCATATTTGAGCTTCCCGCATATACTTGGCGGCTTCCTCCGGAGGGGTCGGATTTATATAAAAACCGGACCCCCACTCAAATCCCGCTATCTTGGTCAGCTTCGGCATCACCTCGATATGCCAGTGGTAGTATTCGTTGTTCTCGTCGGTGAACGGAGAGGTATGAATCATGAAGTTGTAGGGGGGGACATCGAGCAGTTTGTCGAGCTGTTTGAGCACGCGCTGCAGTATCCCGGCAAGCCCGGCGAAGCTCTTGCCGTGGGGCTGAAATGCGGACTCGTGCTCCTTCGGCAATATCCAGGTCTCAAAAGGCGCCCGCGGTGCAAACGGGGCTATGGCGAGGTAGTGCTCGTTCTCGCATACGACCCTCCTGCCGTCGCCGCTCTCCTGGTCCACAACGTCGCAGAATATGCACCGTTCCTTCATGTCATAGTAGTGCCTCGAGGCGTTTATCTCCTCCCTGACTATCTTGGGCACGATCGGCAGGGCTATCAGCTGGCTGTGCGTGTGCTCGAGAGACGCCCCGGCAGCTTCACCCTCGTTCTTGAAGACGAGGACGTATTTCAGCCGCGGATCCTTCTTGAGATCATTGATCCTCAGGTCGTACGCCCACAGGACGTCCTCGACGCCCTTGAGCGGCATGGTGGCGAGCGAACTCATGTGGTCCGACGTCTCTATGATCACCTCGTGTGCCCCCACGCCGTTCATCTTGTCGAACAGTCCCTCACCGGTCTTGTCGAGATCGCCGTGTATCTGGAGTGCCGGAAACTTGTTGGGCACAACCCTGAGCGTCCACCCGTCTCCCCCCTCACGGCCCTCCTCGGTCCTGAATGCCATTATCTCTTCAGGCGTTGTGTATTCATTACCGGGACAAAAGGGACAGAACCCCGCCATCTTTCTCTTCTGTGACGGAGAGGCGAAGTCGGACGGCCTCTTGCCCCTCTCCACCGAGATAATGACCCATCTTCCGACTATCGGGTCCTTTCTCAACTCGGGCATAAATACCTCCTTAAAGATGTTGAAGTCTCGCACGGATGACTGTATGTATGAATTCCAGGACTATAGTCTCATATTTTACCAGAAAACAGGCCATAAATGAGTGACAGAGTTTCAGCCGCGGCACGCTTCACCTACGAGCGATCCGCCCGCCGGCTGAACCCGCCCGAAAATCACCTCCGGCCCTTCACCCCCCTACTGGCAAAAGGGTACCCGTTTCGGTTACAATATAGACAGCTCAGAGAGCTCGGAAAAAATCTCGAGGGACACACACAAGTGACAAGATGAGAATATTAAAGCTCCTGCTCTTCATATCCTTTCTGCTCATACCATCGTACGCCTTCGCATGGGGGCCGCTCACGCACGTATACCTCGGCAGCGAGATACTCTCAATCGCTTCGCTCCTTCCGGCCGGCCTGTACGAGCTCCTGAGGCGTTACAAGGAGGACTTCCTCTACGGGAACCTCATGGCGGACATAATCCTTGCAAAGAAGTTCCTCCCGTACAACCGCAACTCCCACAGCTGGGACGTCGCTTTCGAGCTCATGGATGCGGCGGAGACACGGCAGCAGAAGGCCTTCGTCTACGGCTACATAAGTCACCTCGCATCGGACACCGTGGCCCACGAGAAGCTGACCTCGGGAAAGAGGCACCTCGGTCACACCGTGTTCGAGATGAAGTCCGACAGCCTCGTCGGACGGAAATACTGGTTCAGGGCCGTGTCCATAAACAGGAAGGTGCGGAGGAGAAACGACTCGTTCCTCGAATCCACTCTCGAGAGCCCCTTTCTCTCCGTGAGGACCAGCAAGCGTATATACCACGGCATGGTGCTCCTCACATATCTCACGCCGAAGAAGATGAACGACTTCATCGACAGGAGCATCTTCATGCCCGAGATGCCGAACTCCAATGAGATAAAGGACCTGCACGAAGACTCCCTCGGCCGCATAGTCGACATACTCACCAAGGGTGAGTGCTCGGACGTCATCGGCAAGGACCCCGTGGCCCACGTGCAGGCCGGCGGGATCGTAAGGCTCCTGAAGGGGCTTTACGATGCACAACCCCGCTATACAGAAGACGACCGTATCCGCTGATGAAAGACCTCCTCGGCAGGGGAGAGGCCGTAAGTGTCGAAAAGGCCCTCTCGCTCATTCTCGAACAACCTCTGCCCGCGCCTCCCACTGAACGCACCGGCATCGAGAACGCCTGCGGCAGGGTGCTCTCAGCCGACGTAGTCTCTCCCGAGGACCTTCCAGGCTTCAGGCGCTCCACCATGGACGGCTATGCAGTCCATTCCGAAGACACGTTCGGCGCATCGGAGGGCATGCCTGCATATCTCGCGCTCGCAGGCGAGGTACTCATGGGTGAAAGGCCGGGGTTCAGGCTCGAAAGGGGTGAGGCCGCCGTCATCCCCACCGGCGGGATGCTCCCCGAAGGTGCAGACGCGGTTGTGATGTATGAGCATACGAACACCGCGGGAGACGGGATGATCGAGGTGATGAGGGCGGTTGCGCCCAACGAAAACGTCATACTCCGGGGCGAGGACGTCAGGAAGGGCGCTGTAGTCCTTCGGTCGGGCCGGAGGCTCAGGCCCCAGGACGTGGGGGCCCTTGCAGGGCTCGGCATACTCGATGTGGAGGTCTTCAGACGGCCCGTGGTCGCCGTCGTCTCCACCGGAGACGAGGTGGTGCCGCCTCAGCGCCGAGGCCTCTCGCCCGGCGAGGTCCGTGACATCAACTCCTACAACCTTGCCGGTCTCGTGATGCGCTGCGGAGGCATGCCTCTCAGAAAGGGGATCATCCCCGACGATCTCGACCGCCTCAGGGCTGCCGTCAACGAGTGCATCCGTGAGGCACAGATGGTGCTGATCTCAGGGGGCAGCTCAGTCGGAACGCGTGACTACACCGCAAAGGTCATCGATGAACTCGGCCCTCCGGGCGTCCTCTTCCACGGTGTGAGCATCAAGCCCGGAAAACCGCTGATCGGAGGCCTGGGAGAGGGTATCCCGCTGTTCGGACTTCCCGGGCATCCGGCTGCGGTCAGTGTCTGCTTCGAGACCTTCATAGGGCCCGTGCTCCGCAGGCTCGCCGGTGAGAAGCCGGACGGTCTCCCCCCCTACAGGACCGTGAAGGCATTCTTCGGCAGGAACTTGGCCTCACCAGCCGGGCGCGAGGATCACGTCAGGGTGGCGATCGAACAGAGGGACGACGGCGTGTGGGCAAGGCCCGTACTCGGCAAGTCGGGCCTCATAAGGACCCTCGTCGAGGCGGACGGTATCGTCGTGGTCCCCCCACACAAGAACGGCCTGTACGAGGGTGAAAGCGTCGAGGTGCGGCTCTTCAACGACTCTCCGTGCTGAGCGCTCCTTCCGACTTCCTGATCCATATCTCGTTGTCGTCTATCTTCCTGTAGAACTCGAAGTTCTCCCTGATGTAACGTGCTATGATCGGCAGCCTCTCCTCGTTCGTGAACCCGTCGATCCTGTTCGACCAGTAGCCGTTCCTGTAGAGGACGAACTTGACGTTCCTCCTGCCGAGGTCCCTGACCACCTCTTCCTGGTAGAAGTAAGGCATGGCGAATATTATCACCGGGAAACGGCACGGCGAGGGCCTGTCGACGAAGTAGTACCAGCTCGCCTCGGCCGTCATGGTGAAGAACGACTCCTCCGGCGACAGGTTCTCCCTCAGGAACGA
>DRKX01000130.1 GCA_011051565.1 Nitrospirota bacterium
AAACCGGAGAGCAGGGTGCATCCCCTGTCCGGCTGCCCCCCAATCCCCGGGATACACCTCCTTGAAGCCGGAGGAGAGGCAGGGGAGGCTTGCAGGGGGATATTGGGACGAGCTAACGGAGCCTGTAACTGTAGCCGAACCCGAGCATGAAGTCGGGTGCTCCCGCGGTGTTCGTATCCTCGGAGAATGAGAACTCGAGGGCTCCCCTGCCGGTCCTGTATCTGCCGCCGAGGCTCAGTATGGTCGAGACCTCGTCTACGGCCCTTATGCCCGTATCGCCGAAGGGGGAGCCCTGAGCGAAGAGCTGGGCGTTGAGCGAGAGTCTTTCCGAGCAGAGCCACTCGATGGCGGCCCCTCCGTAGAGGTAGTCATTGAGGTCGAGGTTCTCCTCGGCCCTAAGACCTCCGGTGAAGACGGCGCCGGCATTGAAGTACGTCATGACCCTGTCGCCTATGCGTTTGTTCACGAGCAGGGCCGCGCCCGCATCGAGTGCACCGCTGCCGTAGCCGCCGTCGGGATCACCGGTGGGGAGTTCCACTGAACCGTAGATGCTCACGAGCGGGTCCCTGCCGTAGATGGTCTTCTTGAGCCCCACCCTGACGTCACCGAGGGCTATACCCCCGGAGTCGCCCGCAACAACGGTATCGCCGCTGCGAGAGACTTCGAACAGGAAGTCGTTACGGGGCCTCCTGCTCCTGCCGTAGTCGGGGAAACCGAATGCATCGTGGTAGGATTCGAGGAAGCCGTCAAGGAAACCGCTGTTGAAGCTGAGGACCGGGATGTCGATGCCCAACTCGAGGGAGTCGCCCCAGACGAGCCTCCTCAGCCGTATGTCGGCGACCGCGGCCTCGAGGTCGAGCCCGAAGGACCATTCGGCAGAGGCGGCGACGATATAGGTGCTCGAATACGTGAAGTCGAGGCCGATGGAGTCTTCGCCCTCGGCAGAGAGCATCACGGGGCTGCCGAGCGTGAGGAAGACCGGAAGGCTGTTTCTGACATCGAGCGGGCCCTCGAACCCGGCGGCCGGGCCGGGCACCGCGACGAGGCAGTAGGCGCAGAGGAGAGCAGGCGCCAGGAGCCTCCAGCAGGTGCGCTTGTACATCCAACCCCCTTTCAGTCCCGCTGTCGTGGACTTGAATTGATATAATGGTGCAAAAGGAATTATACTAAATAACGGCTGGCCGATGCACCTCCTCATGCACATATGCTGTGCCAACTGTGCACTCTATCCCCTCAAAACCCTCGAAAAGCGGGGCATAGAGGTCCGGGGGCTGTGGTACAATCCGAACATCCACCCGTTCACTGAATACGGTGCAAGGCTCGCCGCACTGAAGGAGCTCGAGGAATCCTGGAAGCTGGAGGTCGAGTACGCGGATCACTACGGGCTCAAGGAGTTCTTGAGGAATGTCGTCCACAGGGAGGACGACCGCTGCTCTTACTGCTACAGGGTGAGGCTCGAGAAGACGGCGCTTGCAGCGAGGGAACTCGGCATGGACGGCTTCACGACGAGCCTCCTCGTCAGCCCGTATCAGGCCTTCGACAGGATCGTGGAGACCGGCCTGGAGCTGCAGGAACGCTACGGCGTCGAGTTCTTCGCCGAAGACTTCAGGCCCGGCTGGAGAGAGGGAGTGAGGCTGTCGAGGGAGCTCGGTCTCTACAGGCAGAAGTACTGCGGCTGCATATATTCGGAGATGGAGAGGTACACCAGGTAAGGAATGGAGGACCGGACGCATGGAGCCCCTGACACACATCGGCAAGTTCCTGGTGATCACGGGCATCATCATAATCGTGCTCGGTATCGTCCTGATGCTTGCAGGCAAAGTGCCCTTCATCGGGAGGCTGCCTGGAGACATAGTCATAGAGAGAAAAAACTTCACATTCTACTTTCCGCTCGCCACGAGCATCCTGCTCAGTGTAATCCTGACCCTCCTCCTCTGGATCATCGGGAGGATGAGGTGACGGCCGGAGGACAGGGCAGCGGCAAGGGCCGCCGCGTGCAGGGCGGCACGGCATGCGCCTGTCGCCGCGTCACCACCGGACGTCAGGCACACGGACCGCGGTTATGATGGAATGGAGAGACTATTGAAGACAACAGCACTCGCGGTCGTTCTGATCCTGTCCTTACTCTCGGCGGCACATGCCAGGGACATACGGGTTCTCATACTCGACAAGCGCTTCTCGGCCACCCCCGACGCAGAGGAGACCGTCAGGAAGATTGGGAACTTCAAGGGGGAGCTGCTCGTAAGCGGTGTCCGTTACCTCGGAAACATCGAGATATGGAAGGGCGAGCGGGGCCTGTACCTTATAAACGAAGTGCCCCTCGAAGACTACGTCAGGAGCGTGGTCCTCTCAGAGGTCGCGGACGGATGGGAGATGGAGGCACTGAAGGCACAGGCCGTCATAGTGAGGACGTATGCGGTCAGGTACATCCAGAAGGGTTCAGGCAGGCTCTACCACCTCACCTCTTCGACGCTCCACCAGCTGTACAGGGGAGACAATTCCGACAGCAGGGTCACGTACGCCGTCAGTCAGACGGC
>DRKX01000131.1 GCA_011051565.1 Nitrospirota bacterium
ATGGTATCCATAGTCAGGCTTATCCGCAGAGTATCCGGTATCGCGCTGGGTGCCGCACTTCATTCCCCTGAGAGCAGCGTCGGGGGACAGGCGGTCATTGAGGGTGTCATGATGAAGGGACCTTCCGCCTGGAGCGTGGCGGTCAGGGGTGCAGACGGCAGCGTGCATGTCAAGCGCGAGGACCTCAAGCGCCTCCCGGTGCTGCTGAGGATGCCGCTGCTGAGGGGCGTGGCCGCCCTGTATCAGGCCCTGAGCCTCGGAATCAGGGCGATCGACTTCTCGGCTTCAAAGGCGTACGAGGATGAGGGCGAGGGATCGCTGGGCACTGCTGCAATGCTGGCGACCTTAGCCGCCGCCATGGTGCTCGGCGTCGCGATCTTCGTCTTCGTGCCGCTCTACCTCACAAGGCTTGCTGGCACCCTCGTGCCTGTGATTAACGGGAGTTCCGCGGCGTTCAATGTGGTTGACGGCCTGATCAGGATCGGTATCTTCCTCCTCTACGTCTCAGGCGTGGGGCTTTGGGGAGAGATGAGGAGGATATACGAGTATCACGGCGCCGAGCACAAGGTCATCCACGCCTATGAGGGAGGCGGCGAGCTTGCAGCGGAGAGCATAAAGCGGAGGTTCAGCACCAGGCATCCGAGGTGCGGCACCAGCTTCCTGCTGATGGTGATGCTGGTGAGCATCATGGTCTTTTCGCTCATTCCGCACGAGTGGAACTTCGCCATGAAGTTCCTGTCGAGACTTCTGCTCGTTCCGCTCGTTGCGGGGCTGTCGTACGAGGTTCTCAGGCTCTCCGCAAGGAAGAGCGGAAATGCGGTCGTCGATCTCTTCGTCAGGCCTGGGCTTGTGCTCCAGGGGCTCACGACACGGGAACCCGACGAGCTGCAGATCGAGGTGGCGTTGAGTGCGCTGAGGGAGGTCGTGGAAGTCGAACCCGACTCCGGAGGGCGTTGACGGAAGGGGGACGTTAGATGCTGGACAGACTGGCTGCAATAGAGGAGAAGTACGAGAAATTGACCGAGAGGCTCTCGGACCCGGAGACCGTCAGGGACATGGGGCTGTTCATGAGGCTCTCGAAGGAGCAGTGCGACCTCAGGCCGATCGTGGAGAAGTACAGGGAGTACAGGGAGATTCTCAGGTCGATCGAAGAGGACGAGGAGGTGCTCGCCTCAGGAGACAGGGAACTCAAGATACTCGCCGAGGAGGAGCTCGCGACCCTCAGGCGGAGGAAGACGGAGGTCGAGGAAGAGTTAAAGATACTGCTCCTGCCCAAGGACCCGAGGGACGAAAAGAGCGTCATCATGGAGATAAGGGCTGGCACGGGCGGTGAGGAGGCCGCGCTGTTCGCTGCAGACCTCTTCAAGATGTACTCCAGGTACGCCGAGCAGAAGGGGTGGAGGGTCGAGGTGATAGAGTCCCGCCCCACAGGGCTCGGCGGGTTCAAGGAGATCACGGTCTCCATCCAGGGGCGGGGTGCGTACAGCCGCCTCAAGTACGAAAGCGGTGTGCACAGGGTCCAGAGGGTCCCCGAGACAGAGACGTCCGGGAGGATTCACACCTCTGCCGCCACCGTCGCCGTGCTCCCCGAGGCGGAGGAGATAGATGTCAGGATAGACGAGAAGGACCTCAAGACGGATACCTACAGGGCCTCTGGCGCCGGCGGCCAGCACGTGAACAAGGTCTCCTCTGCCGTGAGGATCACCCACATACCCACGGGGATAGTCGTTCAGTGCCAGGACGAGAGGTCTCAGCACAAGAACAGGGAGAAGGCGATGAGGATTCTGAGGTCGAGACTCTATGAGCTGAAGATGGAGGAGCAGGAGAGGGAGATATCAGAGGCGAGGAAGGCGCAGGTCGGCTCCGGTGACCGGAGCGAGCGGATCAGGACTTACAACTTCCCCCAGAACAGGGTGACGGATCACAGGATCGGCCTCACTCTCCAGAAGCTCACCCATGTTCTCGAGGGCAACCTCGACGAGATTCTGGACGCCCTCATCACCCACTACCAGACCGAGAAGCTGAGGAAGGTGGCATGAAGACAGCCGTTCCATCCGCATACGGCCTGCTGAGGGAACTCTCCCGCGCCTTCAGGGGGGAGGGCATCGAGGAGCCCGAACGAGAGGCGGAGATACTCGTCTGCCACGCCTTGGGCATAAGCAGGACCGAGCTTTACATGGATGCCTGTCATGTGGACGAGAGGGCCCTACGGGTGCTCGACTCCCTCTTCAGAAGGCGGCTCAGGCGCGAACCCATCGAATACCTGACCGGCTGTGCCGAGTTCTATGGAATGAGGTTCAGGGTCGGCCCAGGCGTGCTCATCCCGCGGCCTGAGACCGAGATGCTCGTCGAGGAGGCCGTGAGGATACTGAACGCCCGTAAGTCGGCTGCCGTGGACGTGCTCGACATCTGCACCGGCTCGGGTTGCATAGCTGCGGCCATCGCCGCAGAGGTCCCCTCGGCCCGTGTTGTCGCAACCGATATATCGGCTGCCGCCATCGGATACGCCGTGGAGAATGCGAGGCTGAACTCTGCAGGCAACGTGGTCTTCGTTCAGGGGGACCTCTTTGATCCGGTCGGTGGGCGCGACTTTCATCTCATCGTATCCAATCCGCCCTATGTGAAGAGCGGCGACCTGGCGGGCCTGCAGAGGGAGGTGAGCGGTTACGAGCCGCGAGAGGCGCTCGACGGTGGAGAGGACGGCCTCGGCTTCTACAGGAGGATACTCGAGGAGGCACCGCAACACCTCAGGGAGGACGGCGTCCTCCTCCTCGAACTCGGTGCAGGACAGTGCGGCGCCGTGGCTGAGATCGCCTCGGAGTGCGGTCTCAGGGTTGCAAGGGTCTTGAAAGACCTTGCAGGCATCGAGCGTGTGATGGTCTTGGAGGGGCCGGCGGTTCAGGGCCGTGCTTGAGGGGTTGACCTTTCACCCTTGCCGGGAATGGACGAACGGGATCGGCAGTGACAATCCAGGACCGTCCGGAGAGAGAGAATAAACAGTTGATCGTTCACCTTGAGGAATAGACGATGGAAAAACTTCTGATATCGGGCGGCAGGAGACTCCGGGGTACCGTCAGGGTCTCGGGGGCGAAGAACGCCGCCCTGCCTATAATGGCCTCGACCATACTCGGCAGCGGTACCCACCGCCTGCGCCGCGTGCCCAACCTGCGGGATGTCTTCACGATGGGGAGGCTGCTCGAGTACCTCGGGGCGGGTTTCTCCCTGTCGGATTCGACGGCACTGATCGATACAGGGGATGTCAGGGGCTGTGAGGCGCCGTATGAGCTTGTGAGGACGATGCGGGCGTCCGTGCTCGTGCTCGGCCCCCTGCTTGCCAGGCACGGGCGGGCGAGGGTCTCGCTTCCAGGCGGGTGCGCCATAGGGGCAAGGCCCATAAACCTGCACCTGCTCGGGCTTCAGAAGATGGGAGCGAGCATCACCCTCGAGAAGGGATACGTGAATGCGAAGGTGCGGAGACTGAAGGGGGCCGTCATCTGCTTCGACATTCCCACGGTCACCGGCACCGAGAACCTCATGATGGCCGCTGTCCTGGCAAAGGGGGTGACGAGGCTCGAGAACGCCGCCAGAGAGCCCGAGGTCGTCGACCTCGCAGATGCCCTCGTCAGCGCAGGTGCGCGCATAGAGGGGGCCGGCGAGAGCATAATCGAGATCGAAGGGGTGGATGAACTCGAGCCGCTCGACTACGATATCATACCTGACAGGATAGAGGTCGGAACGTTCATGGCCGCTGCAGGGATCACAGGCGGTGAGGTGACCATAGAGGGTGCCAATGCCGAGCACCTCGCCGCAGTCGTTGCAAAACTCCAGGAGACGGGCATCAGCTTCCGGGAGACTGGAGCAGGCCTTACGGTCAGGGGGCCTCAGCGCCTCCGGGCGAGTGACGTGAAGACGATGCCTTACCCGGGATTCCCCACGGACATGCAGGCTCAGTTCATGGCCCTGATGAGTGTGGCCGAGGGGACGAGCATCATCAGCGAGACGATCTTCGAGAACAGGTTCATGCATGTCGCCGAACTGAGGAGGATGGGGGCTGATGTCGGCATCGAGGGCTCGATAGCTACTGTGAAGGGTGTCAAGTCACTGAAGGGGGCTCCTGTCATGGCGACGGACCTGCGCGCAAGTGCATCGCTGGTCGTGGCGGCGCTCGCGGCGAGGGGTGAGACCGTCATCGACAGGATATATCATCTCGACAGGGGATACGAGGCGATCGAGAGCAAGCTCCGCTCTCTCGGAGCCAGGATCGAGAGGCTTAAGGGGTGAGCAGGCGATGATTACACTTGCGCTGCCCAAGGGCAGGCTCCTCCGGGAGACGGTGGGAATCCTCGGCCCCATGGGGATCGGGTTCGGCACAGACCTGGAGACATCGAGGTCCCTGGTTCACGAGTCAGTGGACGGTTCCCTCAGGATACTCCTGCTCAGGGCGAGGGACGTGGCCACCTTTGTCGAGTACGGGGGTGCCGATGCCGGTGTGGTCGGCAAGGACCTCCTGATGGAGGACTCCCCCTCTGTCTACGAGCCGCTCGACCTCCGTTTCGGTCACTGCAGGCTGGTCGTTGCCGAGCCGGAGGATTCAAGGGGGGAGTTGATGCAGAGGGGATTCATCAGGATAGCGACCAAGTATCCCAATGTCACGGAGAGGTATTTTTCGTCCATGGGGATCGAGGTCGAGATAATCAAGCTCTACGGCTCGATAGAGCTTGCCCCGATAGTGGGCATGGCCGACGGTATCGTCGATCTCGTATCGACCGGAAGCACGCTGAGGGCGAACAGGCTCGTGGAGGTTGAGACCATCGCAGAGTCGACCGCACGGTTGATCTTCAACAGGAGTGTGCTCAAGACGAAGCACGAGGACGCCTCCCGGTTCATCGACGGCATGAGGGCGGCTGCCGGCCGGAAGACGGCCCGATAAATGCCGGACTTCTTTATGCTAAAATAGACCATCTGCTTCGATGGTGAATAAAATACAAGGAGTTAGGCATGACGACAAAGAACCAGAACCTTCAGGACAGCTTTCTCAATCAGCTCAGGAAGGAAAAGATCCACGTGGTTGTCTACCTCACCAACGGAGTGAGGTTGAGGGGGGTGATCAAGGGCTTCGACAGTTTCGTGGTCCTCCTGAAAGAGGCGAACATACAGATGATATACAAGCATGCCATTTCCACGGTCGTGCCCGAAGGCGTCTTCAACTACCAGATGCCGAGGGCCGAGGAGTAGGAGAGAGGATGGGCGACCGGTGAAGCCGGCCTTTCACCCGCGTCTCAGGAGACCGGAGCCCGGCTTGATACACTATGCGAGAACACAAAAACCCCCTGCCAACGGTTGACCTCATCATAGAGCACGGCGATGGCGGGATCGTCCTGATAAAGAGGAAGAACCCCCCACACGGCTGGGCCCTGCCCGGCGGGTTCGTGGACTACGGCGAGAGCCTCGAGGCTGCCGCCGTCAGGGAGGCGAAGGAGGAGACGGGACTCGACGTGGAACTCGTGCGGCAGTTTCATGCGTACTCCGACCCGCGAAGGGATTCGAGGTTCCATACGATCACCGTCGTCTACGTCGCGAGGGCGGTGGGCACCCCGAGGGCGGGTGATGACGCCGCCGGCGTGGGGGTCTTCACGAGGGACTCCCTGCCCGAGGACATCGCCTTCGATCACAGAGACATACTGAGGGACTATTTCGAGAAGAGATACTGACGCAGGGGGGGCGGCGCGCTTAGGGAATGCCCTCTTGCGAGACTCTGAATACGGGAGGAGTGAAGAATGTTACAGTTCATGCATAAGCATGCGAAGTTTTTCTACATATTCTTTTTTCTCGTGATCATCTCGTTCATTTTCTTCTACGTCGGGCCCATCGACAACAACCAGAGCCCGGTGGTGGCTGAGGTCGGTGGTGAGAAGATCGCGCTCGACGAGTACTGGAGGCTCTACGACAGGTTCAAGAAGTACTATGAGGATATGTACAAGGATAAGTTCGACAGAAAGATGGAGGAGCAGCTCAACCTCAAGCAGAGGGTGCTCGACACGCTCGTTGCCGACAGGGTCCTCCGTATGAAGGCCGAAGAACTCGGGCTGAGGGTCTCTGACAGGGAACTCCAGGAGGCGATAATGAACGAGCCGGCCTTCAAGAGGGACGGCGTCTTCAACCGTGATGTCTACCTCCAGACACTCAGGATGAACAGGCTGACCCCCGGATACTATGAAGCGATGATGAGGCAGGAACTCCTGACCGCCAAGATCCGTGCACTCATCGGAGAGTCGGTCGTCTTGACGGATCAAGACCTGATGGGCCTGAAGGGTGACGAGTCGTTCTTCGAGGGCATCAAGGCCGCCATCCTCAAGGACAAGCAGCAGAAACTCATAGACTCCTATGTCGAGACACTGAAGAAGACCATCCGCGTCAGGGTAAATACCGATCTCATATCATGAGACCTCCTGTCAGGGTGAAGATATGCGGAATCACAAGGGGCGAGGACGCCCTGGCTGCGGTCGAGTCCGGAGCCGATGCACTCGGTTTCGTCTTCTACAGCGGAAGCCCCAGGCACATCCGCTTGGAGGCGGCGAGGGACATAATCAGGGAGCTACCCCCGTTTGTCACCACGGTCGGCGTCTTTGTGGACGAGGTCCCCTCGACGATAAGCGAGATCGTGGAAGCCGCTGGCATAGATGTCGTGCAGCTGCACGGCGGCGAGCCGGAGGAGGTGTGCCGGTTGTGGCCGCGGGTGATAAAGGCATTCAGGGTGAGAGAGCTCACGGACCTCGATGCCGTTGCGAGATACAGGGTCTCGGCATACCTCCTCGATACGTATTCGCCGGATATGCCCGGGGGCACGGGGCAGGTCTTCAACTGGGACATAGCGCTCGAGGCCAAGCGCTTCGGCCCGGTCGTGCTCGCCGGCGGGCTCACGCCTGAAAATGTAGACAGGGCCGTCAGGTGGGTTCGTCCCTACGGGGTGGACGTCAGTTCTGGCGTGGAGCGGGAAAAGGGAGTGAAGGACGAGGAGAAGGTGAGGCTCTTCATCGAGAGGGCGAAGGCTGTCTTCCCTTAGCCCCCGCTCTCGCTGCCCCCGGTTATCCGTATGACGGTCTTTACGTTCCCCCTCGGGTTGAAGTCCCCCACGACCTCGAGACGGCGGGGGCTGAGCAGGTCCTCGAGTTCTTTGTAGATGCGGTTTGTGGCCTCTTCGTGGGAGATGTGCAGGTTCCGGAAAGAGTTCAGGTAGAGCTTGAGGGACTTCAGCTCCACGATCCTGCGGTCCGGGATGTAGGTGATCCTTATGGTGGCGAAGTCAGGATAGCCCGAGCGCGGGCAGAGGCAGGTGAATTCGGCGAATGTGATGGAGACCTCGTAGTCCCTCTCTGGAGAGGGGTTGTCCCAGGCCTCGAGCCTTGCCTCCTCGATCTCTCGTTCACCGTATCTCATGCATTTTAAGTTTAAATTTAATACTTGCATTATTTCAAGTTGTATGGCATAATAACAATGGATTCTCGATGAGACAGTTGACGTCTCGGCCCCGCAACCGGGGGTTGACAAAGACCTCTCAAAAGAGTTATTCTTTGAAACTGCAATTGTTCTTTGACAAGCTACTGAAAAGTGCGTAGCACACCCAACAAGCCTAGAGAAGAGCGAAAGTGGAAAGAGATGAGAGTTTGATCCTGGCTCAGAGCGAACGCTGGCGGCGTGCCTAACACATGCAAGTCGGACGGGGTGCACGGGGCGGAGGATTTCGGTCCGAAGCGCCGTGTACCCAGTGGCGGACGGGTGAGTA
>DRKX01000132.1 GCA_011051565.1 Nitrospirota bacterium
ACGGGACCAAGAACATGGCGAAGGGGCCTGCAATGACGAGGGAGGAGGCGATCAGATGCATCGAGACCGGCGCGGAACTCGCCCGTGAGTATGCAGGCCGCGGCTTCAGGGCCTTCGCCACCGGAGAGATGGGGATAGCCAACACGACGCCCTCCTCGGCAATAGCCGCCGTCCTTACCGGGAGGCCGGTTGCGGACGTGACGGGCAGGGGAACGGGTATAGGCGACGAGGCGCTCAAGAGAAAGGTCGAGGTCATAGAGAAGGCCGTGAGGCTCAACCGGCCGGACCCGAATGACCCGGTCGATCTGCTCTCGAAGCTCGGCGGCGCCGAGATAGGCGGCATAGCAGGACTCTGCATCGGGGCCGCCGAGATGGGAATTCCGGTCGTGGTGGACGGCTTCATATCCACGGCAGGGGCCCTCATAGCGTGGGCCCTCAACCCGGTCGTCTCGGACTACCTCTTCGCTGCCCACAACTCGCAGGAGAAGGGACACAGGGTCATGCTCGAGCACATGGGGCTCAGGCCCATCCTCGACCTCGACCTGCGCCTCGGCGAGGGCACGGGAGCAGCGCTCGCAATGACCCTGCTCGACGCCGGGCTCAAGATATACAGGGAGATGGCGACGTTCCAGGAGGCAGGCGTCACGGGGGAGAAGACGGACTGAAGGGATGTTTGAAAGGGGATTGCGGACCCGGCCGGGTGAGGGGTCTCTTCTAATGGTACTCATACGTTGAAAGGGCTTCTGCTTGCATTACAGTTTCTTACCATACTGCCCGTCAGGGTCCCGGGCAGGGTTTCCAGCCGGGACGTGGGCAGGAGCACGGCCTTCTTCCCCCTTGCCGGGCTCCTCAAGGGAGGACTGCTCCTGCTCGCCTATGCTGCGCTCGGGCCTGTCATGCCGATCGAGGTCGTCTCGGCCATACTGCTCGCGGTCTCGGTACTGGTAAACGGCGGCTTTCATCTCGACGGCCTTGCCGATACGTTCGACGCCCTCGCCTCAGGAAAGCCCCTGAAGGAGAGGCTCGATATCATGAAGGACGGCACTGCAGGGCCGGCCGGTATCACCGCCATAGTGCTCGTGCTGCTGCTGAAGTACGTCCTCATCCTCGAAACCCTCTCTGCAGGCGCCACGGCGTATCTCGTGCTCTTCCCGACTGCCGGAGCCTGGTCCACGGTGATCGGCGTGTTTCACGGCAGGAGCGCAAGGAGTGACGGGCTCGGCCACCTACTCATCAAGGAGAGCGGTGCGGCCGAGTTTGCAGCCTCCGCCTTCCTCGCAACCGCTGTCTTCGTCTCCTCTGGGTACCTGTCCCCCCCTCCCTCCCTGACCGCCTCGGCCCTGCTCGTTGCAGGGATATACCTCTTCACCCTCATCCTCGTGAGGTTCTTCAGCAGCCGTTTCAACGGCATCACCGGAGACAATCTCGGGGCCGTGTGCGAGCTGAACGAGGTCTTCTTCCTCATTCTGGCGGTGGCGCTCCGTGGCGGATAGCGGCTGAAAATGTTATAATTCCGCATGAACGTGACTGTCGACGAGGATACGTGCATCGGCTGCGGGGCCTGTGCCGAGATATGCCCCGCCGTCTTCCACATCGACGAGGAGACCGGAAAGTCGAGGGTCATCGACCCCGATGCGTGCGAGTATGCGGGCTGCTGCGAGGCTGCAGAGGAGAACTGTCCTGTCGAGGCCATAACCGTGGAGGGAGATTCCGGGTTTTAGGGACGGAGGCATGCATGGACCTGCTCGGCCTGACCATACGGTGACAGCTGATTCGGGGACCCCGGGTATCAAGGACGCAGACATACATAAGGTCATCCGCCTGCTCAGGAGACAGGTGAAGGGGCTCGACGTACCCTGGCTCGACGAGATGGCGTCCGTCGACAGGGATCCCTTCAGGGTACTCGTCTCCTGCATTCTCAGCCTGAGGACCCAGGACAGGACCACGGGCGAGGCGTCGAGGAGGCTATTCGCCATGGCCTCCTCGCCCGAAGAGATGGCCTCGCTGAGTGAAGACGAGATAAGGAAGGCGATCTATCCGGTCGGCTTCTACAGGGTGAAGGCCGAACGGATAAAGGCACTGAGCGAGACCATAGTCCGCACATTCGGCGGCAAGGTGCCCGGCAGTATCGACGAGCTGCTCAAGCTGAAAGGCGTGGGCAGGAAGACCGCCAACCTCGTGGTCACGCTCGGCTTCGACAGGCCGGGCATATGCGTCGACACCCACGTGCACAGGATCACCAACCGGTGGGGCTATGTGCGGACAAAGACCCCGGAGGAGACCGAGTTCGCCCTCAGGGAAAAACTCCCCAGGCGGTACTGGAAGGAGCTCAACGGCCTCCTCGTCGCCTTCGGCCAGGGCGTCTGCAGGCCCATATCCCCGCTCTGCAGTGCCTGCGACATACGGGAGTTCTGTGACAGGCGGGGGGTCACGCGCAGCAGGTGAGCAGCCACTTCCCGGCCGGTCACCCTGCCGTCAGAGGAGGCCTTCTGTTCAGGCGCAGGCGCGGCCTGGATCGAGGAGGATGCGGCAGTCGGCAATCGAGCAGCCCGAGCCCTCTTCGTGGACGATCAGGGGGTTGATGTCGAGCTCGGCTATCTCCGGGTTCTCCGTGGCGAGGGCCGAGAGCCGCATGAGACACTTCTCGAGTTCCTCTATGTCGCGCAGCGGGGCGCCGCGGGCGCCTGCCAGCATCGGGA
>DRKX01000133.1 GCA_011051565.1 Nitrospirota bacterium
GGAAAGATGTTCAAGGGCGCCTTCTACAGGACGTTCCTCAAAGGTACAAGAGAACTGAGACGGAAAATCAAAGGGCACGGCTTCTACGACTAACAGGGGGGGTCACGGACCCCATCTCTTTCAGGGTCTCAGGGGTCACAGCCCCCATCTCTTTCAGGGTCTCAGGGGTCATAGACCCCATCTCTTTCAGGGTCATGGGGGTCACAAACCCCTCTATTTCAAGGTCACAGGGTCATAGACCCCCTCTTTCAGGGTCATGGGGTCACAGACCCCGGGGGGCACTCAGACCTTGAGATCGAGGAGCTTCGCCTTCTTAATGGAGCTGAGGAGGTAGTCGCGGAACTTTTCGGGAAAGAGCCACTTTATACCGAGCTTCTCGGCCCACTTGATAACGCCCTGGTCCGCGGTGACGAGCAGGGCATCCAGTTCTCTTGCAAGGAGGATGAGGTCCACGTCCTCCTTCGAGTCTATGATCCCCTCCCTGAGCGCCTCCCTGTACTTCCTTCGCAGTTCCTGTATGATCGCCTTCTCCCCCCTGCTGACGACACCCCTGACCGCAGACTCCGCAACCCGCAGGCCCTTGTTGATCCGCTCCCTGATGTCCTCGATCAGCTCGTACAGCAGGAAGGCCGGACACGTCAGCTCGTACTTGCTCGGCGGCTTCTGATGCAGGACCACGAGCAGGTCGCCGGAGAGCTTGTCCCTCTGGACGAAGTTGAGCAGTTCCTTGAATATGGAGGGAGGCATGTAGAACTCGAGTATGGGGACCTGTGCCGCGAGGAACAGAAAGCCCTCGAGTGCCTCAGTCGGCGTGTCGCCGAAGTACTTCCGCGCATCAGGGTTGACGAAGAGGCTCGTATCGAGGACCACCCTGCCGGGTCTGAAGCGCGGCTCACCCACTGGACGGTGCCGGCCCGACCCCCTATCCCTGCTCTGCATCCGTGATAACCCTGCAGGTGTCATGGATGTTGAAGTAATAGGTGTTCCAGCGGCCGCAGGACGAACACCTGCCGGCCCACTGCTCGGATGTGTGGCCGCAGTTGAGGCAGCAGTAGGGAAGCCTGAGCGTCATCTTCATCTCCAGGGCCGTCCCGAACTCCTCGGCAGCCTTGTCTGCCTGGCCCCGCTTGAGGTATATGCCGCCCTTAATCCTCGCTATCTCTGGAAAGGCAGACGGGTTCTCCATCCCCTGTATGGTCTCCAGGGCGTCGTCGAGCATCTCGAGCCTGTAGTAGAGCTTGGCGAGGAAGAACTTGAGGACATTGTCGGACGGGTTCTCTGCAAGGCTGTTCTTGTAGAGCCTTATCAGGCGCGAGGGCTCCCCTATGTTGAGGAGCAGGTCCTCGAGCCTTGCAAGCACTATCATGGACTTGTGCTGCTGGTAGGTCTTCTCGAGGTAGTTTATGGCCTCCTCCGTGTTCTCCTCCTGGACCATCACCTCAGCGAGGCCGAGGTGCGCGGGGATGAAGTCCTTGTCTATCTTCAGCACGTTCCTGAATGCCTTCTTCGCCTTCTCGAGCTCCCCGGCCTCGAGGCTCTCGCGGCCGTATTCATACTTGTAGCCCACGAGCATCTGCTGCTCGCTGTCGTCGTTGGACTGCTTGACGATCTCCTTCTGTAGGTATATCAGGTCGTCCCACCTCGCGAGGCGCTCGAGTATCTCCCGCTTCCTGAATAGGGCGGTCATGTTCTGCGGGTCGTTCTCGAGTATCTCGTCTATGAAGTGGAGCGCCTCCTCGTGCTCGCCCATCATCTCCTTGACCTTGACGAGGCTCAGGAGGGTCTCTGCGTTCTCCGGATCAGAAGAGAGCGCCCTCTTGAAGTAGTCGAGCGCCTCCTTGAGGTCGCCCTTCTCGACGGCGAGTTCTCCCAGTCTCAGGAGGGCCTGCACGTTCATCGGGTCTTCCTTGAGTATCTCCTTGAGGGCGTCTCCGGCGACCTCGGTCTTCCCGGCATAGACGGCCCCGAGTGCCCTCGAGTAGAGTGTCTGTATCCTCTCCTGTTTCTTCTGCCGCTTCTGCGCCTGTATGTTGTCTATCAGCCTGCGGGTATCCCGTATGGTGTAGACGACGAGCATGAGGAGTGCACCTGCCGTGGCGGATATGAGCACGAGGGCCATCTTCGGTATCTCGTATACGAGGTCGTTCGTGACCATGACGGTCACGGACTCGCGGTTCAGGACCGCAAAGTATGCCATCAGCCCAAGAAACAGGATGAATATAAACGTGATAAGTTTTCCCATCAGTGTCAGTACCTCTCTTCCTTAATTAGTTGCCGTGGCCCTGCAGGTCTTCCTCCTCCATCTCGATAACAGGGGCATCGAGCCAGAGCTTCTCGAGCTCGTAGAAGGCCCTCGTCTCCTCTTCGAACACGTGGACTATCACGTCGCTGTAGTCCATCAGCACCCAGCGGCTGAGATTGTATCCCTCCACGCCGGCCGGTCTTATGCTCTCCTGCCTGAGCTTCTCCTCGATGTTGTCGACTATGGACCTCACGTGGGTGGTGCTCTCACCAGAGCAGATCACGAAGTAGTCGGCCATGATGGACAGGTCCTTCAGCTCGAGGACGAGCACATCCTTCGCCTTCTTGTCCAGGGCCGCCCTGACCGCCGACCTCGCCTTTTCGATACTCTCTAAAGGAATCACCACCCTTCTTCCGGACTATGGATCACCGCAAGTCATTGTAAACCTTATTTGAAATTATATAGGATTCCACGGTTTCAGGCAACAGGTATTTTATGCTCCTTCCAGCCCTCAGCCGCTCCCTGATCTCGGAGGCGGATATCCCGATGGGCGTGCAGTTCATGGATATCACGCGTCGGCCGCTCTTGAGTGTGAGCACCGCAGGGGTCTCACCGCCGCGGCCCGTCCCCTCGTCCTCGATGAACGGGGATTTCAGTATCTCCTCTACACCGTAAGGCGGCCTGCTGACGACGATGAAGTCACAGAGCTGTATGAGCCTTTCAGGCCTGTACCAGTTCGGGATGTCGAGGAACGCGTCGACACCGAGGATGAAGAGGGGCTCCAGCGGCGGGTGCTGCTCCTTAAGCTCCTCGATGGTCGTGACCGTGTAGGACTTCTCGCCCCTGCGGCATTCCATGTCCGAGACCTCGAAGTAGGGGTTGTCCCTCACGGCGAGCCTCACCATCTCGAGCCTGCAGCCGCCTTCGGCAAGGTCTCCGGACTTGAGCGGCGGGACACACGAGGGCATGAAAATGATCCTCTCGAGACCGAGGGCCTCCCTTACCTCCTCGGCAGCCCTCAAGTGACCGAAGTGTATCGGGTTGAAGGTGCCGCCGAACACGGCCGTGCGCCCCTCGGCCAGGAGGGCGGCCGCCGAGCCCCTGGAAACCCTCGCCGCTCTATTTCCTATCGTCGACTCCTCCTGCCACGGATGCGCTTCCTTTCATTTCATTGATTATAACATTAAACGGAGAGGACGGTCTGCACGGCGCGTGGTGCGAGAGAGGGGAGTCGAACCCCTACGGGAAACCCCACTGGATCCTAAGTCCAGCGCGTCTGCCAGTTCCGCCACTCTCGCAACAGGGCCAACACCCTCGGAAGTCGCGTTAATTTTAAATGATTCCCGGGCAGCCGGTCAATTCGGACACGGGTCCCCGGCCCGCCGCCGCCCGGCCAGGTTTCACCTCGTTGCCGAGTTCTGCTATCATGGTTGTTATGAAACGGATCAGGATCGGCAACCAGACGGCCTTCTCCGCCCCTCCGACGCTGCCCTTCGAGTATGCAGCCTCGAGCGGGTTCGACGCCTTCGAGTGGTTTCCCGACAGGGACGACAGCGGCAGGGGTTGGGACGTGCAGGACATAGACGCCGAAACGAGAAGATACATCCGGGAGACTGCGGAGGCCCGCGACATGGCGCTCTCAGTGCATGCATCGCTGAAGGCCGACCCCATGATACCGGATGCGCACGGCCTGCTGGTCGAGGAGTTCGAGTTTGCACGTGAGATCGGAGCAACCCTGTTCAACATCCACCTCGGTAACGGCGAGGGGATGGAGGCCTACGTCAGGGCTGTCACGCCCCTCGTGATGCTCGCCGCAAGGATCGGCCTGAGGCTCTCCATCGAGAACACACCCCTTACGGGTCCGGAGGACTTCAACACCCTGTTCGGCCTGCTCGAGAAGCTGGGACCTTCAAAGGTGGCCCACGTCGGCATGTGCCTCGATATCGGGCATGCAAACCTCTGCGCGCAGACCAGAAACGACTACCTCGGCTTCATCGGGCGCCTGAAGCCCCATGTGCCCCTGATACACGTCCACTTGCACGAGAACTACGGTGATTCAGACAGCCACCTGCCCATCTTCACCGGACCGTCGGGCGAAGAGCCGTCGGGGATCGAGAGGTTCATCGAGTGGATCAAGGAGCGGGGTTTCTCGGGCTCCATGATACTCGAGCAGTGGCCCGCCCCCCCATCGCTGCTGAATGCGGCGCGTGAGAGGCTCTGCCGGATGATCGAGGAGATCCAAAGACCGAAAGAGGACAAGAGGTGAAGGGACCGGAGAAGATGATCATATACAATCTCTTCCCCCTGCTCGCAGGGCGGTTCACCGAGTGGGAGGGTCACATTGAGCGGGCCTCGGACATGGGCTTCAACTGGGTATTCGTCAATCCCATACAGCTCCCCGGTGCCTCAGGGAGCCTCTACTCGATAAAGAACTACTTCAGCTTCAACCCCCTGCTGATCGACCCCAGTACAAAGGCGTCTCCGAGGCAGCAGGTGGCGGAGGCGGTCGAGACCGCCCGGAGGCTCGGCATGGAGATGATGATAGACCTGGTCGTCAATCACTGTGCCGTGGATTCGGACCTGATACAGGAGCATCCCGAATGGTTCCAGTGGGAGGGAGAAAGGGTGGCCAACCCCTACTGCTACGAAAACGGCAAGAGGGTCGTCTGGAAGGACCTGGCCAAGTTCGACCACCGCAACACGCCGGACAAGGAGGGGCTGTTCCGGTTCTTCCTCAAGGTGGTGACGTTCCTCGTCAAGCTCGGGTTCAGGGCCTTCAGGTGCGACGCCGCCTACCAGGTGCCCGGAAGTTTCTGGAGGAGGCTCATCAGTGAGGTCAAGGAGGTCCATACCGACGTGCTCTTCCTTGCAGAGACACTCGGGTGTCCGGCCGACCAGACGAGGAAGACCGCGGCAGCCGGGTTCGACTACATATTCAACAGCTCGAAGTGGTGGGACCTGCACAGCCCGTGGCTCATGGAGCAGTACCACCTCACGCGCGACATAGCACCATCGATAAGCTTCCCGGAGAGCCACGACACGCAGAGGCTCTGCGAGGAATTTCACGGCAATATCAACGGCATCAAGCAGCGATATCTCTTCTCCGCACTCTTCTCCGCAGGGGTCATGATGCCCATCGGCTTCGAGTTCTGCTTCTGCAGGAGGCTCCACGTGGTCAAGACGAGGCCCAACGACTGGGAGGAGACCGGCATCGACCTCAGACCGTTCATACGAGAGGTCAACGGGATCAAGGCACGCTACACGATCTTTCAGGAGGACGCGCCGACCGAGATACTGCCGAGCAGCAACCCCAACGTGCTCGTGATGTGGAAGGCCTCGACGACCACACACGAGGAGGCCCTGATCATCCTGAACAAGGACATCCACAACAGGCAGCACTTTCATGCCGAGAGCCTCCAGGAGTACGTCCAGGCCGGCGCTCCGCTGAACGACATATCGCCTGAGCACCGCATCGACTACATACCCGAGCCCTTCTCGTACGAGCTGCAGCCCGGTGAAGGCATAGTGCTCATAACCACGAGGGACCCGGGCGAGGACGACTGAGGCGGTCACTTCTCCCGTATGTACTCATATATGTTCAGGTAATGCCCCCCGGGGTGGTTCCACGAGTAGTCGTACCTCATGCCGTTTACCATCAGCTCCCTGAAGTACTGCGGATAGACGTACCACATGCCGACGGCGCGCCGGAGGGCGGACTCGAGACCTTCGCAGTCTGGATCGTTGAAGACGTATCCGTTGCGTTCACTGTAGGGCCTGTCCGAGTAGTCCGCATCAAAGACCGTATCCTTCAGCCCGCCCGTCGCCCTGACCACAGGGACGGTGCCGTACTTCATGGCGATCATCTGGGTAAGTCCGCACGGCTCGAAGAGGCTCGGAATGACCATGATGTCTGCACCGGCGTAGATCAGGTGCGAGAGTTCCTCGTTGTATCCTATCTCGAGGTGGCAGTCGGGGTTGTCGTTCAGCTGGTGTTTCAGGTGCCAGAACGAGTCGCTGATCCCGGGATCAGGGCTCGAACCGAGCAGCACGAACTGACAGCCGTTGCCGAGGGAGTAGAAGATCGCATGCCTTATGAGGTCCACGCCCTTCTGGTGGTCGAGCCGTCCTATGTACGAGACGATCGGCTTGAAATCCTGCCTGAGCAGCAGGCGGTGACGGAGGGCCTCCTTGTTGCCGTACTTGAGCTCTATGTTGTCGATACCGTAATTGTAGGGTATGTAGCGGTCTATCTCCGGATTCCATACATCGTAGTCGATACCGTTGAGAACTCCGCCGAACTTCCCGCCGTGCACGTGGAGGGTGTGGTTGAGTCCGTACCCGAGGTCCGTGTTCTGTATCTCCCAGGCATAGCCCGGCGACACCGTTGTCACGAAGTTCGAATATACGATCCCGCCCTTCATCAGGTTGATGGCAGAGGGGTTGAAGTTGTCCTGAAGCCGGTCCGGACTGAAGTAGTAGTCCGGCCGGTTCAGACCGACGGCCCGCAGTATGAACTCACCGGTCACGCCCTGGTGCTTGAGATTGTGCAGCGTATAGCAGACGCGCGGATGGGTCATGCCGAGGTACTTGTAGATGTCGAAAAGGAGCACGGGCACGAGGCCGGTCTGCCAGTCGTGGCAGTGGATGATGTCCGGGTGCTTGTTCGCCTTCAGCATGAACTCGAGGGCCGCCCTGCTGAAGAAGGCGAACCGCTCCGCGTCGTCGTGATGGCCGTAGTATATGCCGCGGTTGAAGAAGTTGCGGTGCGAGTGGGGATCGATGAAGAAGCACTTCCTGCCGTGCACGAACCCGAAGAATACGGTGCAGTGCACCCACTCGTCGTAGAAGGGCACATAGAGGTCATGGAAGACCTCCTGTAGCGCGTAGATGTGGTCGTACCTCATGCAGTCATACTTGGGAAGTATGATCTCCACGGAATTCCCCCTGATCTCGAGCTCCCGGCTGAGCCCGAAGACCACATCGGCGAGGCCGCCCACCTTGGCCACCGGCGCACACTCTGTCGCTACCATGACTATGTACATGTTGGCTACTCCTCGAGAGGCCCCTGACGAGTCCAGAAAAAACCCCTTCAACAGCGGACTGAGACTAAGGAGAGTATAGCACAAGGAATGACCTGATACAAGAGACGTGTCGGCGCCGGGCTGACCGGCAAAAACGGTTTCATGGTTTCGTATTCAGGTTGACACGGACCTCAACCTTTTGTTAGCTTAGCACTGAAACGGGGTGCCTTGCCCGTTCACCCTGCCGGCAACTGGGGGCATCGAGTGTCAGCAAAGAGAGAAAACAGTGAAGAATACTTCAGAGACAGCCCTGGAAGCAGAGCCCGTACAGGGCGGGCCGATGAGTCCGGCCCCATGTACGCCGCCGGGGAGAAGCCTCCCCCTGTATACGGCTCCGGCGAGATTCCGAGGCGCTACAACATCGATACGCTCGTAGTCATGCCCGTCAACGCTGATACGAGTTTCATCTACTGGGAGGTGACGGACGAGCTGATCGAGCAGAGGTGCGGCGGGCCGAATGCCGAACTCGTCGTCAGGGTGTTCGAAGGGGGATCAGAGGTCTGCTCGTTCAGTACCGGGGAGACCGTGGGCAAGCACTACATAAAGTATCCGGCGTCGTTCAGGCCGCTCGCAGCAGAGATCGGCATCCGGAAGGACGGCGGGTTCGTCGCGCTCCTGAAGACGAAGACCGTATCCGGACACCGGCCGGTGACGGAGGGACTCTGGATGGAGAGGAGGGAAGCTGCCGGCACAGAGGTGTGGATACCCCTGAGGGACGGCCCCGCCTGCGCATCGCCGCGCAGTGCTTCCGCCTTCCGGCGCATCTTCGGAGAGACGGCCCGAAGCAGCGGCCGGCCAGCATCAAGCACCGCGTTTGCGGTCCGCAGCCCCTGATCACTGAATACCATGAAAGGATACTGGCTCCCCGTACTCCACTCCCATCTCCCTTTCGTCAAGCACCCGGAGTACGACTATTTCCTCGAGGAGCACTGGCTCTTCGAGGCCGTGTCAGAGTCGTACATCCCGCTGCTCATGAAGATGAAGGCCTTGGCCGATGAGGAGATCGACTTCAGGCTGACGATATCCATAACCCCTCCTCTGCTCGAGATGCTCTCGGACGGATACCTCACTGAGGAGTACCTCAAACACCTCGACAAGCTCATCGAGCTCTCGGGTCGAGAGGTCGAGAGGTTGAGCGGTGACGCGGACTTCCTGCCCGTGGCCACTTTCTACAGCGAGAGGTTCAGAGAGATAAGGGCATTCTTCGAGGGGTTCCTCGACTGCAATGTGCTCAACGGTTACCGCCATTTCCAGAAGGCAGGCAAGATCGAGCTCATCACCTGCGGGGCCACCCACTGCTTCCTGCCGCTGCTTGGAGTCAACCCGAAGGCCGTCGAGGTCCAGATCAGGGTGGCCGTGGACTCCCACTGCAAGCACTTCGGGGAGCCGCCCCGCGGGATATGGCTGCCCGAGTGCGCCTACTCCGAGGGGCTCGACAGGGTGCTCAAGGAACACGGGCTGAATTTCTTCTTCCTCGATTCACACGGGCTCACTGAGGGCAGCCCCGCTCCGGTCTACTCCGTCTATGCCCCCGTATACACGGTCAACGGCGTGGCTGCGTTCGGCAGGGATCCCCGCTCGTCGAAGCAGGTCTGGGACTCGAACGAGGGATATCCCGGCGACTTCAGCTACCGCGACTTCTACAGGGACGCAGGCTTCGACCTCGACTTCGAATACATCAGGCCGTACATCAGCCCTGACGGGGTCCGCACGTTCACTGGGATCAAGTATCACAGGATCACGGGCCGGACCGAGTCCAAGGAGCCCTACGACCCGGCGGCCGCCCGAGAGAAGGCGATCGAGCACGCCCTCCACTTCCACTCCGAGAGGGTGAAACACGTGGACGCGCTCAGTAACTTCATGGACAGGCCCCCTGTGGTGGTCTCGCCCTATGACGCCGAACTCTTCGGCCACTGGTGGTTCGAGGGGCCGGACTTCCTCTACCACCTCTTCCGCGAGATACACGAAAGAGGAGACCTGAAGGCCGTCACCCCTACGGAGTACCTGCGCCTCCACCCTAAGAACCAGGTGATATCCCCGAGCCCCTCCTCATGGGGATACGAGGGCTACTACGACGTCTGGCTCAACAGCGACAACGACTGGATATACAGGCACCTGCACTACATGGCCGACACCATGGAGGACCTCGCAAACAGGCACTACCACGAGACGGACCACCTGAGGATACGCCTGCTGAACCAACTGGCCAGGGAACTGCTGCTCGCACAGAGCAGTGACTGGGCCTTCCTGATGACCACGAAGACCGCGGCCGAGTACTCGGCAAAGAGGACGAAGGAACACATACACAACTTCAACAGCCTGCTCGACGGTCTCCTGAACGACCGCATAGACACGCGCCTCCTCGAATGGCTCGAGTACAAGAACTCGATATTCGACGACCTGGACTTCAGGGTCTATGCAAGCAGGCAGGCCCCACCGCCTCGAAGACCCTAATCCTTCAGGGGCTCTATCTCGAAGGCGAGCACGCCGTGGGGCGGCTCCTTGTAGTGGAATATCTCCAGCAAAACCTTCAGCGCCTCCTTGAGGTCGGCGGCTCCAGGGACCACCCTCTCATGGCCCTCGTACGCGAGGAGGTCCGAGATGCCCGGATAGGCACGGATACTCCGTACCACGACCTCCGTGGAACCGTAACGGATCACGTCACCCTTCTTGACATCCGCATACGGCGCGATGTTGACACGCACGTCTATGGTCTTGCCGCCTCTCCTGACCGCCTCTTCCCACCTGGGATCGAGGTCGAAGTGGAAACTCGCCCTTGATTCCGACATCTCTCACCCCTCCTTCCGCTGCATTCTGCCTGCGGCTTCCCGGGCCGCAAAGCAATTCCTTCCGGATTTTTTTTATAATATAGTCGCTCCATTATTTTATTATAAAAGCTCTTGCACCAAATATATACCTGAAGGAGGCATGAAATTGGAGAGGGTCTTGAGCGGCATGCAGCCGAGCGGATACCTGCACATCGGAAACCTTATGGGAGCGCTGCGCAACTGGGTGAGGCTGCAGGAGGAGTACGAGTGCTTCTACTTCGTTGCGGACTGGCATGCCCTGACCACGAACTACGCCAACCCGTCGGTCATTCGGGACTACACCGCAGACCTGCTGCTCAATTTTCTCGCCGCCGGTCTCGACCCTGAAAAGTGCACCATATTCGTCCAGTCGAAGGTGCCCGCGCATGCCGAACTCCACGTCCTCCTGAGCATGATAACCCCGCTCGGCTGGCTCGAGAGAGTGCCCACGTACAAGGAGAAGAAAGAAGAGATCCGGAACAGGGACCTCGGCACCTACGGCTTCCTCGGCTATCCGGTCCTGCAGTCCGCCGACATCCTGCTGTACAGGGCGAAATACGTCCCTGTCGGCATCGACCAGGTGCCGCACCTCGAGATAACGAGGGAGATCGCGAGGAGGTTCGCCTTCCTCTACAAGAACGACGCACTGTTGGAGCCTGAGCCCCTGCTCGCCGAGTTTCCAAAGGTCACGGGAGTGGACGGCAGGAAGATGTCGAAGAGCTACGACAACGCCGTCTACCTGAACGACCCGCCCGAGGTGGTGGAGAAGAAGATACTCACAATGGTGACCGATACGCAGAGGATGAGGAGGACCGACCCTGGTGACCCCGAGAGGTCCCCCGTGTTCCAGCTCCACAAGGTCTTCTCCTCGAAGGACGAGCTGGACGAGGTGGCCGAGGGCTGCAGGAAGGCGAAGATAGGGTGCATAGACTGCAAGAGGATACTGATAAGGAATCTCTTCAAGGTGCTCGAGCCCATATGGACAAAGAGGCGGGAGATTTCCGCAAGGCCAGGCCTGCTGGACGAGGTCGTCGCCTCAGGAGTGCAGAAGGCGGGTCGGGCTGCGGCCGAAACGATGGGCATGGTGAAAGAGGCCCTCGGGCTCTACTGACGCCCCCTGCGTAGAGCCTCCCTCAGGGCGGCAAGGAATATCCCGTTTTCCTCCGGGGTCCCGACCGTGACCCTGAGACAGTCCCTGAGGGCAGGCCCCAAGTACCTGACGAGGACCCCCCTGGTGAGGAGCCCCCTGTAGACTGCCTCGGCGTCTCCGACCCTGAAGAGTATGAAGTTCGCCTTTGAAGGATAGGGGGTCACGCCGTCCGTCCTCTTCAGTCCGCTGTAAAGCCTCTCCCTCTCTTTACGTATCATCTTCAGGGCCTTCTTCACCTCTGAAAAGTTCTTCAGTGCCTCCACGGCCACCGCCTGCGAGAGTGCGCTCACGTTGAAGGGGAGCCTCACGCGGTTCACCGCCTCGATCAGGTCCTCCCTGCCGATGAGCATGCCGACCCTCAGGGCGGCGAAGCCGACCTTGCTCAGCGTCCTCATCACCGTAACGTTCTCGTGATCACCGAGCAGGTGCAGCATCCCCCTGCCGCCCGAGAAGGGCTGATAAGCCTCGTCTATGACGACGATGCCCCTCGATGCATCGACGATCCTCATTATCCGCTCTGTGGAGAAAGAGTTGCCCGTGGGATTGTTCGGAGAGCTCAGGAAGACGAGCTTCGGGCGGTGCTTCCTGACGGCTGCGAGCATGCCATCGACATCGAGGTCGAAGGCGCTGTCGAGGGGTACGGAGACGGCGTCCTCGCCGAGGGCCTGTGCAATGATGCCGTACATCGAAAACGTCGGGACCGGAAAGAGGACCGGGCCTCCGAATGTGGTGATGAGATACGATATGAGCTCGTCGGAGCCGTTTCCAGGAAGGATCTGCCCTGCCCTGAGCCTCCATAGGCGAGCCGCCACCCTCCTCAGCTCCCTCGCCTCAGGGTCTGGATACTGGTTGGTCCGTACGTCACTGAGCGGAGCGAGAAAGGAGGGAAAACCGTAGGGGCTCTCGTTTGCATCGAGCTTCACCCTGCACGGGACCTCCTTTGCACTGTAGGGCTTGAGCCTCCTTATGTTCTTCCGAAGCAGCCTCTCGATCTTCACCCGTAGATGATACCATTTTCAGCCCCCTTTTATCTCCTTGAAGACACCGTTCTTGAGAGACACGGCTATACGGTAGGGGATGCCGTCCTTCACGAAGAAGTACTCGCCCGCCTTTTCATACAGGTCGAGCCTGATCTCCTCTCCGGCCTCTATGTAGAGAGTGCCGGCACGCTCCGCACCCTCGGGCAGCCTGTTATCATCCGGGAAGCCTATCGCGCTCATCTTCGTCACGCGTGCCACGTAGGGACTCACCTCTTCGGCCTGGAGCTTGCGCTCCCCGGCATACCAGCCGTCGTCCCTCCTGGTGACTGCAAAGGAATTCCCTCCAGCCTCCCACCTGATCTCCCTGATCTCGTCCTCGGGGATCGACAGGATCGTCTTGTCCCTGAAATCGTCCCTCTTTGTCGGCAGGGAGTCGGCAAAGCTAGATTTCACGAGGTAGACGAACGGGTCGTCCTTACTCCTCACATAGACGAGCGAAAACTTCGGGCCGCGCCTCCCCTTGTAAAGGGTGTACTCCCTGCCGCCGGCAGAGACCACCTTCACGTAGTCGCCTCCGCCGTCCACACCGTAGTCCTTGTACCGGTCTTCCTTGTCGGTTATGGGGTTTTCGAGCACGGTCTCCTTGAGCCTGCCGATGAGCTGCTCTATCAACCCTCCGTCGGCCTTCCACCGGACCGGGCGGTCCATCTTCCATACTCCGCCCTCCTTTTTGAAACCGAAGACCTCGCCCCCGCTCCTCACCTCGAGCTCGACCACCGAAGCATCCGGTTCAAGAAAGGTCTTCCTGACGGGCCCCTCCTCGGTCAGAATGGAGGCGAAGTAGAGAACCACCAGGGTGAGCGCGGCCAAAGGGAGTATGAATCTCCTCACAGGATCACCCTCCTTCTCTTCCTGTAGAACCATACACCGAGGCCGGTGAAGACGGCGAGCAGGGGGGGAAGGACGACGGACGAATACCTAACCGCCCTCTGGAGCGCCGGGGAGAGCTCCCTCACCGGCCTGCTCTCTATCCTCTTCGCTCTGATCGATATCAGCGTGTCGTCCTCAGCCAGCCAGTCCACCGCGTTCAGGACGAACTGCGCATTCTCGCTCATGCCTATGAAGTCGTCAGAGGCGAAGTCACTGTCCGCTATGACGATTATACGGCTCTCCCCCTCCTTCAGCGCCTCTCCCTCCTTCTTCTTGTCACTGAAGATGCTCTTGAACCTTCCGGAGACCACCGCCGCCACAGGCTGGGGCGGGCCGCTGAAGTCCTTCTCCTTGAACCTCCTGTCCACGGCCACGTAGAACGGCGCGTTCAGCACGCCCGAGCGCTCGGATGTCCTCGCAAGCACGGCAGCCTCAATGCCATCCTTCTTCTCGATCCCGAGCGGCGAGGCGAACCCGAGCGTGACGGCCTCGATGTTCCTGGTGATGACGCTCTCCTTGCTGAAACCGGTTATCCTCGGAAAGAACGGATACGGCGTCACGGTCCTGAAGACGAAACCGCCGCGCCTCTCACTCACGTTCACCATGCCGGACGACAGGTCGTACACAAGCGCGGGCCTCAGGTCTATACCGTAGCCTGCGAGCATACCTTCAAGACCGGTCTCGACAGTGCGGCCGAACCCGTACTGGAGGTCCGCATCGACCCTGTCGAGGAGGAAGAGCGCCTTTCCGCCCTTGAGTATGAACTGCTCGACGGCGAAGACTTCGTCATCGCTGAGCTTCTTCTCGGGCCCTGCAACCACAAGGAGATCGGCACCGCTCAGTCCCTCCTCGTCGAGCCCGACACTCTTCACCTCGTAGCCCTCTTTCAGGAGCTCCTTGAGCCTATCGTACGACCTCTTATCCCCGCCCTTCCAGAAAGCGAGCGTCTTCTTGTCGCTCTGGAGCCCCTTCAGTATGGACGATATCCGGTACTCGAGCTGAGAGACGTCGGAGACGACGGGGATGTTCTCGATCCTGTCGCCGTGGACAAAGGCTATCCCCATGTAGACCCTCTTTATCTGTATCCGGTCGTCCTCCATCACGTTCACGCGCACGGGAGGTATGCCGTAGAGGCGCGCGGCCCTCTCGAGCTCCGGGGCGTCTTCTGCGCTCACCACGTCGAGCCGTATCTTTCCCCGCGAGAGCGCCCTGTAGTCGTTCAGCATGTCGAGGGCATAGCGCGTCCTCGTGCTGTAGGGGTACGGTATCTCCTTGGAGAAGACGACCTTGACCGTGACCGTATCGTCGAGTTCCCTGACGAGCTTCTCCGTGGCGGGACTCAGGGAGTATATGCCGTCCTCCGTGAGGTCGGCCGTGAAGACATACCTCTGAGCGAGGAGGTTCCCGAAGATCACGATGACGATCACGGATATGAGGTTTATCAGTCCGTATACGCCTCTCATCCCCTTCTCCTGTAGAGCATGTATGTTGCAAGAAACAGAAAGAGGAGGTTGAGGGTGACGAAGTATACCACGTCGGACGAGCGGATGACGCCCCTCAGCATGTTGTCGAAGTGGGGCACCACTGCGACCCTCTCGATCCATGCCTGCATCCAGAGCGGAAACAGCATCTCGAGCCTGCTCAGGACGAAGAGAACGAATATGATGCCGAACGCCGTTATGAAGGCCACCACCTGGTTGACGGTCAGTGTGGATGCGAATATGCCTATCGATATGTACGAAGCACCGATCAGAAGGAGCGCGAGGTAGGACGCCGCTATCATGCCGGTGTCAGGACTTCCCAGCAGGTAAAGCAGCATCGGGTAGAAGAGGGAGAAGGCGAGCGTCACCGCATAAAGGATGAGTGATGCCGCATACTTGCTGAGCGTCACCTGCCACTCCCTGACCGGCATGGTGAGGACGAGCTGGATCGTGTCCACCTTCCTCTCCTCTGCAATGGAACGCATGGTGACGGCCGGCATGAAGAACATGAGCAGCAGGGGCATCACGTCGAGCATCCCCCTCAGCTCGGCCTCCCTCCTCAGGAAGAGCGAGTTCGCAAAGAACCATCCCGTTATGACGAGGAACATGCAGATCACCACATAGGCCATCGGTGAATAGAAGTAGTGTTTGAGTTCCTTCCTGATGAGTGAAACCGTCGTCATCTCCCGGTCAACTCCCTGAACACCTCTTCGAGGCTCTTCTTCTCAGCGTGAAGCTCGAGGAGGACCACGTCCTCCTCCTTGCAGAAACGGAAGACCGCCTCCCTCACGTCCTCCTCGCCGGAGGGGATGAGCCTGAAGGCAAAGACACCGCCGTCCGAGGTCACGTCCTCCACCCTGCCGAAGCGCTCGAACGCCGCGGGCTTAACCGAGCCCCTGTACTCGATCCTCACGCCGCCGCGCAACCTGCCGCTGAGCTCTCCTACCGGGCTGTCGGCGACGATCGAGCCCTGGTGTATAACGATCACCCGGCTGCACGTCGGCTCCACCTCTGAAAGTATATGGGTGGAGAGCAGAATCGTCTTCTCGCGGCCGAGTTCCCTGATCAGGCTTCGTATCTCTCCCACCTGGAGGGGGTCCAGGCCAGAGGTCGGCTCGTCGAGTATCAGGATGTCGGGGTCGTGCAGGATCGCCTGTGCAAGCCCGACACGCTGCCTGTACCCCTTCGAGAGCGTACCGATCGTCCTGTGCAGGACGTCCCCGATGCCGCACCTCTCGGATGCCTCCCTGATTGCAGCCCTCTTCCCCTGGTTCAGCCCGCGCACTGAAGCGGCGAACTCGAGGAAGTCGTAGACAGAGAGGTCTTCGTACAGCGGAGTGTTCTCGGGAAGGTAGCCCATCCTCTTCTTGACCTCGATCGGGTGCTCGGTCACGTCGAGGCCGTCGACGAGCACGCGGCCGCTCGTTGGATCGATGTAACCGGTGAGGACCTGCATGGTCGTGGTCTTGCCCGCGCCGTTGGGGCCCAGGAAACCCACGACCTCTCCCTTGCTCACCTCGAAGGACAGGTCCGATACGGCCCTGATACCACCGTAGTCCTTGTTCAACGAGCTTACCGAGATCATTGGAACAGGCCTGGCTGCAGTCTCTCGTAACGGGGAGCCTTGTACGCAAAGGGTGCAAGGCACGTACGCGTATTTTCAACAAAGGGGGTTTTCGTTGTCAAGAAAAGATAAGGACAAAACTGCCTGAAAAGAACCGGGATATCGGTTTTTCAGGTCTTTATTCCCGCGTTTCTCATTGTTTCTGCAAATTCGCTGGCATCCGGAAGCGCCCGTGTGGAGCGTGCGCCGGGGCTGTGCGGGTGTTTGCAAATGCCGCGGTCTTATGCATATAATAAGAC
>DRKX01000134.1 GCA_011051565.1 Nitrospirota bacterium
TCCCGAAAGAGAGAGGGGGAGGGGCCGGGGCTTCACAAGTGCTTCAAGTCGTCTTCCTTCTCGATCTCGCCGCGGAACTTCTTCTCAAGGTATTCCTTCGCAACGTCCTTGCCGCCGAGGCCGAAGGCTATCGAGAGGGCGAGCACGATTCCACCAAAGACTATCGTGAACGCCGCGATCACCGTGTCGCGTCCTATGCCGAGCTGTTCGAGTGCCATCGTGAACGACAGCAGGAAGACGATGGTCTTGACCGTCTTGCTCAGCAGTCCCGAAAACTTCATCCCGGAGTTCACGGCGGCTATCAGCGTCGCCCTCCCGGCGAAGTTGCTGAGGATGTAACCGACCACGATCAGCAGCACCGAGACGAAGACGTTGGGAAGGTAGAGGAAGAATTTCTCGAGGAGGTCCTCTATCGCGGGAATCTTCAGCGTGTATAGGGCCATTATGAAGAAGACGATCACGACGAACCAGTAGGATATCTGGCTCAAGAGTCTTGTAGGCGTCGTTCTTATGCCGCCTTTCTCGAGTACCGGGGTTATGCCCATCCGCTGGCAGAAACGGTCCGTGTTGAATACCTCGAGCAACTTCTGTATCACGCTCTTGATGACCCAGCCCGAGAGGAAACCGAGCACGAATATGACCATGGAGCTCAGAAGGTTAGGCAGGAACTCTATGAGCTTCTGGAAACAGTCCTTCATCGGCGAGGTCACGATTTTATCGAATAAATTCTCCATAAAAGACCCTCCTTGAATTAGTCGGTGCTTTTTATGCTTTCGCCCCTCTCTTTATCTCTCCTCCTCTTCCTCCTCTTCAAACCATTTCCCGATCAGGTAGGGTTTCTCCTTTTCAAAGGCGAGACAGAGCTCTTCGAGCCTCTGCTCCACCTCTGAAGCCGTGCTCTCCCACGTCTCTATCACAAAGGATGCCACCTTGCCGAGATACAGGGGGGTCAGGGACTTTATTATGTGCTCTCGGCTCATCAGCTTCCTGTGACACGCCACTGCGAAGTTGTAGACTATCTCCACCCATACGTTGTCGGGAATGGAGAACTTATCCTTCGGCTTTTCCCCAACGGTAGCAAGAAACCACATCAGCTCGCCGGGCAGAAACGATTCGTACATTACGGATAGTTCCTTGACGCCCAGCCTGAACTTCTCTATCATGCCGTCGAGGTTGACGTTGATGGGTTCGAGCCCGACCGAATAGACGAAACCGAAGGTGGGTACGGCCTTGGACCCTTCTATCTCCCTCCAGACGTCGGCATACTCTTCCATGAGATTGAAGACAGACGAGACCACCTGATGGAGCATCGCGCTGAGGTCTGAGCCCGGTTCCTTCGGGTCGTGAATCTTGGCGCCGAGGAAGGCCTGGCAGACCTTGAATGCGTTTGCTACGGCGGTGGTGGTCATCCATATGTCGATGCCGAAGCGGGCGACGTCGGTCTCCCAGACGTTCTTCGAGAGATAGAAGGATGCAAGCCTGCCCGAGAGGCCGAAGTCGCCTCCTATGGGCTGACGTATCCTGTGTCCGTACAGCGCCCTCGTCATCGGGTAGACTATTGTGTTGGTTATGGTGCCGTCGTACTTGTGCCTGTGGTAGTACGGCGCGACGTAGTCATAGCCCGCGTTGAGGACGGGGCTTACGAGGAGTTCTATCCACTCGGGGGTTATGCTCCTGAGGTCCGAGTCAACGACCGCGCATGCCTTCACGTTCAGGCTCTTTGCGATCTCGAAGATGGTCCTGAACGCGCTCCCCTTGCCCGGGATACCGTGGTAGGGTGTAATGATCTTGTGGAGGTTTCCCACCCTGTGATGGAGCAGTATGGAGTCGAAATCGACGGTGGTCTCCCTCACTACGTCCATTGTCCCATCGGTCGATCCCCCGTCGGAGTTGACGAGTACGGACTTCGAGTCCGGAAAGTATTTTGACAAGCCGGCCTGCACTGCCCTCACAACGTGTCCTATGGTCCTGGCGTTGTTGTAGCTCGGGATGCCGACGACTATGTCTGCATCTCCGAGTTCACGGATCTTCTCCTGTACTTCTTTTCTCAGGGCGATCGTGTTTTCAGGCATATCTGCGATACGGGTCAGGGTGCGGCTTCATGAGTAAGGCGTATGTGCAAGCATTGCAGATCCTCCAGCACCTGCATCGTGCCATACGGCGGCCTCTGCCGTACTTTCCAGGCCGGTGCGATCCTCTGTTTCTTGCCGCGGACTCGAACGGGTTCCTCCCGGCAAGTGTTGACTAAGCAAGCGGAATAATGGTTAAATTATTACTGTATTACCGACATTATATCATTCGTGCATACTATGTTACAACCTCGGCAGGATTCACGGAGGTCAGCATGAACCGGGTTCCCATGACGGCGGAAGGTTACAGGAAGCTGAAGGAAGAGCTCGACCACCTTCTAAGGGTCGAGAGGCCGAAGAACATAAGGGATATCGAAGAGGCGAGGGCTCACGGCGACCTGAGCGAGAACGCCGAGTATCACGCCGCCAAGGAGAGGCAGTCCTTCATTGAGGGCCGCATCAGGGAGCTGCAGGCAAAGACCGCTATGGCCCAGGTCATCGACACCTCGAAGATCAAGGGCAACAAGGTCGCCTTCGGCGCGAAGGTGAAGGTATACGACCTTGCGACTGACGAAGAGAAGGAGTTCCGCCTCGTCGGTCCGGACGAGGCCGATGTCAACAACGGCAGGATATCGATCACCTCGCCTGTGGGCAGGGCACTGATGAGCAAGGAGGTCGGCGATACGGTCGTTGTTAATGCACCGGCGAAAACCATAGAGTATGAGATCATAGAGATCAGTTTTGAGTAGATTCTTCCAGGCAGAGGTTACTGGGAACATACTCCTGTCACAGACCCACAACATCCTCAGGATCACCCCGCTCAAACCCCACCCGTCGCCGTCTCCAGGCCAGTTCTATCTCTTGAGGGTCTCTGAAGCGATGGACCCGCTCCTGAGGAGGCCCTTGAGCATACTGAGATGGGACGAAAGCAGCCTCGAGTTCCTCATAAGGCTGAAAGGCCGCGGGACCCTGCTTCTGAGGAACATGCCGCCGGGCGGCTGCATAGACCTCCTTGGTCCCCTCGGAAACGGCTATCCTTCTGCCGGGGATGGCGAGACCCCGATCCTCGTCGCCGGCGGTGTCGGGATTGCGTCCGTATATCCGCTCATAGGGCGTCTCGGCACCGACCCCATCCTCTTCTACGGCGCAGCCAGTTCCGGAGACCTCTGTCTCCTCGACGACATAAGGGCTGTTACCTCGAACCTCTACCTGAGCACGGACGACGGCAGCATGGGCTCGAGGGGCAACACGGTCGAGCGCTTGGCGGCGTTCCTTGACGAGACGTCCGTGCCGAAGCCGGTCGTGTATGCCTGCGGTCCCGAGGGGATGACCTCGGCCCTCCTCAGGATGCTGAGAGAGCGTGGTATACCCGGATATGTATCTCTCGAGGAGAGGATGGCATGCGGTGTCGGGGCCTGTCTCGGGTGTGTCGTGGAGACATCGGGCGGGTACAGGAGGGTGTGCAAGGAGGGGCCGGTCTTCAAAGCAAGGGAGTTGGGCTTTTGAACCTCTCGGTCGAGATAGGCGGGCTCAGGCTGAAGAACCCGGTCCTGACGGCGTCGGGAACGTTCGGATACGGAGAGGAGTATGCCGAGTTCGTCGACCTTTCGGCCCTCGGTGCGATAGTGACGAAGGGGCTGTCACTGACGCCGAGGAAGGGAAACCCGCCCCCCCGCATCGTCGAAACCCCGGCAGGAATGCTCAATGCCATAGGTCTTCAGAACATAGGCGTCGAGAGATTCATAGAGGAGAAACTGCCGTTCCTGAAGCAGTTCGACGTGCCGGTGATAGCCAACTTCTTCGGTGACTCGGTCGACGAGTTCGTTGGCGCAGCCGAGAGGCTCAGCCGTGCAGCCGGCATAGCAGGATTAGAGATGAACATATCCTGCCCCAACAAGCAGGCAGGCTGGCTCGTCTTCGGCACCGACCCTCGGGTGACCTTCGAGGTCGTGAGCGCCGTCAGGAAGGTGACGGACCTTCCCCTCATAGTCAAACTCTCGCCCAATGTCACGGACATTGCACTCATGGCAAGGGCTGCAGAGGACGCAGGTGCCGACGCCGTCTCACTGATAAACACCGTCACGGGGATGGCGATCGACATTAAGACGCGCAGGCCCAAGCTTGCAAACATCACGGGAGGACTGTCGGGTCCCGCCATCAGGCCGATCGGCGTGAGGATGGTCTGGGAGGTCTTCAGGGCGGTCGGAGTTCCCGTCATTGGTTCAGGTGGAATCATGAACGGAGAGGACGCAATCGAGTATATGCTCGCCGGCGCCTCAGCAGTGGCTGTCGGTACTGCGAACTTCGTGACTCCGACCGCAACGACCGACATAATAGCCGGTATAAGGGATTATATGACCGCCAACGGGATCAGGGATATTTCGAGCATTAAAGGAGGCTTGTTATGGCAACGAGAAGACCTGTGATCACCTTGACAACGGATTTCGGCACAAGGGACCCCTTCGTCGGACAGATGAAGGGCGTGATCCTCAACACAAATCCGGACGTTGAGCTCGTGGATATAACGCATGACATCTCTCCACACAACATCAGGGAAGGCGCCGTCCTCACGGGCATGAGCTACGAATACTTCCCTCCAAGAACGATCCACCTCGCGGTCGTTGACCCTGGTGTCGGCTCAGGCAGAAGACCCATAATAGTGGCCACGCAGAACCACTACTTCGTCGGTCCCGACAACGGTCTCTTCTCGATGATATACATGAAGGAGAGGGACTCCTTCCGCGTTATCCACATAACCTCCGACCACTACTTCCTGAACAAGGACTCGACGACCTTTCACGGCAGGGACATCTTCGCCCCTGTGGCTGCGTGGCTTGCAAAGGGTATCCCAGTTGATCACTTCGGCACATTGATAGAGGACTTCATGAACATTCACCTGCCCGAGCCGACGGCACCGTCAAGGAACACCATAGAGGGCGAGGTCATATACATCGACCGTTTCGGAAACGCCATAACCAACGTATCATCAGACCTCCTCAACGATGCCGTCAACGGCGGCAGGATGAAGGTGGTGTTGAAGGGCAGGATGGTTCCGCTCAGGAGCTGCTATGCTGACGTGGACGACAAGGGTCTGTACTGCCTCATCAACAGCTTCGGCCTGCTCGAGTTCTTCATCTGCAGGGGGAGCGCTGCGGAGAGCTTCGGTATCAGGATCGGCGACACCGTGGGGATAATAAAGGGTTAGATCGATGCACTCTTTACGGGGCCGAGGACCGCAAGGGCGAACTTTCCGTCCGAGAAGAGCCTGTCGGCGAGGCCTCTCACCTCTGAGAGCCGGACCCGGTCGATCGCCCTTATGATGTCGGATGGAGAGATGTACTTCCCGTAATATATCTCCTGGCGGGCGAGGTTGTTCATCCTCCCGGATGTGGACTCGAGCGCGAGGACCATGTTTCCCTTGAGCTGTTTCTTAGCCCTTGTCAGCTCGTCCTCGGTGAGGGTGTCCTTCAGGTTGACGAGTTCGTCCCTCACCAGATCGATAACCTGGCGGTATTTCTTCCTGCCCGTCCCGGCGTACACGCTGAAGAGCCCGGAGTCGTGGTAGGCCGATATGTAGGAGTAGACCGAGTAGGCGAGTCCGCGCTCTTCCCTGATCTGCTGGAACAGCCTCGAGCTTACGCCGGCTCCCACGACCGTGTTCATCAGGAGCATGGCATAGCGCTCGGGGCTTCCCTGGGCTATGCCCTCCGTGCCGATGCAGAGATGCACCTCGGCGCAGTCTTTCTGTACCACCTTTGTGCCGTGATGAAACGTCGGCCTCGTGAGTGCGGGGGTGTCTGAGGAGCGGGTTACAGAGCCGATGTGGCTGTTGAGCGTGCCGAGGACCTCTTCATGCTCGATGTTGCCGGCTGATGAGATGACGATGTTGTCCACGGTGTAGTACCTTCTTATGTGTTCGAGCAGCGATTTCCTGGTGAACGACCTTACGGTCTTCCGGGTGCCGAGGATACCGAGTCCGAGTCCCGTCCTGTTCCAGGCGTACTCGCTGAAGAGGTCGTGTATGTAGTCGTCCGGGGTGTCCTCGACCATCTTTATCTCTTCGATCACGATGCCCTTCTCCTTCTCGATCTCCTCCTCCGGAATCCTCGGGTTGAGAAAGACGTCCATGAGCAGCTCGATCCCCTTGTCGATATAGTCGTCGAGCAGTTTTATGTAGAATGTCGTCGTCTCCTTGGACGTGTAGGCGTTCAGGTCGCCGCCGAGGGAATCTATCTCGACAGCTATCTCCTTCTGTGAACGGCGCGAGGTGCCTTTGAAGAACATGTGTTCGAGGAAGTGGGATATCCCGTTGGTCTGACGGGTCTCGTATCTCGATCCCACCTTCACCCAGATGCCGAGGCACACCGAACGCACGCCCCGTATGCGCTCCATGAGCACCGGTATTCCGTTGTCGAGGTAATCCCTTCTGAACATCTTTCAGACTCCTGAATATCCGGTTCCGTCACCTGTCCGGGGCACATGCAGACAGGGGTGGGGTAGGGGGCTGATTCCCAAGACATGATGTATAGAGGGAGGCGCTTTATAAGCCTGCAGGGCCGTGCTTCGAGCGAGCCCGCATGAGGTGCCGTGTCATCTCTTCGCCTTTCTCCTCGCCTCTTCCCGGAGCGCCTCTTTCCTGCTCAGTTTGAGCCTTCCCATTTCGTCGATCTCGACGACCTTGACGGGCACTTCATCACCGTAATTGATCACGTCCGTAACCTTTCCGACCCGCTCCTCGGCAATCTGGGAGATGTGCAGCAGCCCTTCCACGCCGGGCAGTACTTCTATGAATGCACCGAAGTCAACGATCTTCTTGACCTTCCCCCGATATATCTTGCCGACCTCCACCTCCTGGACTATCCCCTCGATGATCTCTTTCGCCTTCATGGCGGAAGCCTCGTCAGCGGAGGCGATATTGACGATGCCGTTGTCGTTTATGTCGATCTTGACGCCTGTCTGTTCGGTTATGCCCCTGATCACCTTTCCGCCTACACCGATGACGTCCCTGATCTTCTCCGGCTTGATCTGGATGGTGTATATCCTCGGTGCGTTCGGGGCGAGGTTCTTCCGCGGTGCTGGCAGGGTCTCTCTCATCTTGTCCAGTATGTGGAACCGTCCCCTTTTCGCCTGGTCGAGGGCGGCCTCCATTATCTGCCTCGTTATCCCGCTTATCTTCACGTCCATCTGGAATGCGGTCACACCCTTCCTCGTGCCGGTGACCTTGAAGTCCATGTCTCCAAGGTGATCCTCGAGCCCGAGAATGTCGGAGAGTATGACGGTCTTGTCGTTCTCGTGTATCAGGCCCATAGCAATTCCTGCGACAGGGGTCTCTATCGGCACTCCGGCATCCATCAGGGCCAGCGTGGCACCGCAGACGGTCGCCATCGAGGAGGAGCCGTTCGATTCGAGGATGTCGGAAACCACGCGTATTGTGTACGGGAACTTCTCCTTCGACGGGATCACCGGCTTCAGTGCCTTCTCCGCAAGAGCGCCGTGGCCTATCTCGCGCCTGCCTGTGAAGCCGAGCCTCCTGACCTCGCCGACACTGAAGGGAGGAAAGTTGTAGTGCAGCATGAATGACTTGAACGTTTCTCCCTCGAGGGCGTCTATCCTCTGCTCATCCGCAGCCGTTCCGAGGGTTACCGCCACGAGGGCCTGGGTCTCTCCCCTCACGAAGAGGGCGGAACCGTGCACCTTGGGCAGGAACCCGACCTTGCTGTATATGTGCCTTATGTCCTCGGGCCTCCTTCCGTCGGCCCTGATGCCTTCGTCTATGATCATCCTCCTGACGAGGTCCTTTTCGATGTCGTGGAATATCCCGGATATCTCCTTGGCCCGCTCCTCTTCTTCAGAGGCGAACCTCTCGATGGCCTCTTCGAGCAGGAGGTCGAGCGCTTCCTGTCTCTTCATCTTCGATGGTATCCTGACGGCCTCCTTCATCCTGTCGAGCACGAGTGCCTTCACGTCTTCCTTGAGCTTTTCGTCGATCTCGGTCGGGCTGATCGGCCTCTTGGGCTTGCCGCATGCCTCTGCAAGCCTTCTCTGCATGGCGTTTATCTTCTTTATCTCGTCGTGAGCTGCGCCTATCGCCTCGAGCACGACATCCTCGGACACCTCGGTGGCGCTGCCTTCAACCATCATGACCGCCTCGTCCGTTCCGGCGACGACGAAGTTGAGCTCCATCTTCTCGGTCTCTTCGAGCGAGGGACAGAGTACGAACTCTCCGTCTATCCGGCCGATGCGCACGGCCGACACCGGTCCGTTGAATGGTATGTCCGATATCATCAGCGCTGTGGATACACCGATTATACCGAGGATGTCCGATACGTTTTCGTCCCCGAACGAGATGACCGAGGCTATGCCCTGGGTCTCAGAGCGGAATCCATCGGGGAAGAGCGGCCTGATCGGCCTGTCTATCAGGCGGGATGCAAGAACTTCCTTCTCTGACGGCTTGCCTTCCCTCTTGAAGAAGCCCCCCGGAATCTTGCCTGCAGCATAGGCCTTCTCCTGGTAGTCTATGGTCAAGGGAAAGAAGTCTATGTCCTTTCTCTCCCTCTTTGCAGCCACTGCCGTGGCGAGCACCACGGTGTCGCCGTAGCTTATCAGCGCCGAGCCGTCTGACTGTTTTGCAAGCTCCCCCGTCTCTATTACCAGCTGGTGTTCCCTGATCTCGTGTTTTTCCCTGTATGGAGCGGTCTCTGCACAATACTGTGGAGCATCGATTTCTGACATGTAAGTTGTCACCTCTACTTTCTTAATCCTAAGCGCTCAATGAGCTTCTCGTACCGCTGTCTGTCCCGGGCCTTCAGGTAATCAAGGAGTTTCCTCCTCTGGGAGACCAGTTTCAGCAACCCCCTCCTCGAGTGATGGTCTTTTTTGTGGACCTTGAAGTGTTCCGTGAGATAGGTTATCCGTTCCGTCAACAGGGCCACCTGTACCTCGGGTGAGCCCGTGTCTTTCGCATGTACCTTGAATGCCTCGATGATGCCGTTCTTTCTCTCTTTCGTGAGAGGCACTGTATCACCCCTTTCTTTGAGTTGTACGGGCCGCACGAAACCGCGCCACGCCGGCTCTGCTCTCAACGGTGTGACGGCAAGGGGTTTCGCACGGCCTCTTTATCACTATGGTCTGAAGGTTTCAGTTCAGATTCACTGCCCTGAAGCAGTACACCATAAAGGATACCATAGCGGTCGTCGAGATGTAAAGGAGGCGCAAGAGAGCCGTAACGCTCTTTTTTTCCCGCGTGCAACCCTATCCGGCCTGGGGGTCCGGCACCCTGTTCTTTACGAGCTCATCTACGACCGAGGGATCGGCAAGAGTCGATATGTCGCCGAGGTCTTCGGTCTCACCGCCGGCGATTTTCCTGAGTATCCTCCGCATTATCTTGCCGCTTCGGGTCTTGGGCAGTCCCGGGGCGAACTGCATCTTGTCCGGCTTTGCTATCGGGCCGATCAGTTTTCTCACGTGGTTCTTCAGTTCCTCCTCGAGAGATCCGCCTGGCTCGACGCCCTCCTGTAGCACGACGTAGGCGTATATCCCCTCGCCCTTTATCTCGTGGGGGTAGCCGACCACTGCAGCCTCCGCCACCTTCTCGTGGCTTACAAGTGCCGACTCCACCTCTGCGGTTCCGATCCTGTGGCCCGAGACGTTCAGGACATCGTCTATCCTTCCCATGAGCCAGAAGTCGCCGTCCTCGTCCACCCTTGCGCCGTCGCCCGTGAAATATCTGCCCGGGAACCTGCTGAAGTAGACCTCCTTGAATCTCTTCCCGTCGACGTCGCCGAACATGCCCCTGAGCATGCCTGGCCAGGGTTTCTCGATGACGAGGTATCCACCCTCGTTCACCTCTGCAGGGGTGCCGTCCTCCTTGAGTATTTTCGGCACCACCCCGGGGAACGGCCTGTTCGCAGAGCCAGGCTTCAGGGTCATGGCGCCGGGCAACGGGGTGATCAGTATGCCGCCGGTCTCCGTCTGCCACCAGGTGTCAACGATCGGGAGCCTCTTCTTTCCGACATGGGTGTAGTACCACATCCAAGCCTCGGGGTTTATCGGCTCGCCGACGGTGCCGAGGAGTCGGAGGCTCGATAGGTCGTACTTGTAGACCCACTCTTCGCCCTCCCTCATGAGCGCCCTTATGACCGTTGGGGCGGTGTAGAGTATGTTCACCTGGTGCTTGTCCACGATGTCCCAGAACCTGCCTGGGTCGGGATAGTTCGGGACGCCCTCGAACATCAACGATGTGGCTCCTGCCGAGAGGGGACCGTAGACGATGTAGCTGTGGCCGGTTATCCATCCTATGTCGGCCGTGCAGAAATGGATGTCTTCGTCGTGATAGTCGAATATCCACTTGAATGTGAGGTTTGTATAGAGGAGGTAGCCGCCGGTCGTATGGAGGACACCCTTCGGTTTCCCGGTGGATCCGGAGGTGTAGAGTATGAAGAGTGGGTCCTCGGCGTCCATCTCTTCGGGCTCGCAGTAGTTGGCGATGTCTCCGGCGGTCATCTCTTCATGCCACCAGAAGTCCCTGCCGGGCTTCATCCCGACATCGCCGGACGACCTCCTGACGACGATCGTCTTCTCCACGGTCGGACACTCGAGGAGGGCCTCATCGGCATTCGCCTTGAGCGGGACCTTCCTGCCGCCCCTTATGCCTTCGTCAGCGGTGATGACGAGTTTCGCCTTGCAGTCGTTTATCCTGTCCCTCAGGGACTTCGACGAGAAACCTCCGAACACTATGCTGTGAATGGCCCCGATCCGCGCACAGGCGAGCATGGCAATCGCGAGCTCGGGGATCATGGAGAGGTATATGGTGACCCTGTCGCCCCTGCCCACGCCGTGCTTCTTCAGGACATTGGCGAACCTGTTGACTTCGTGATGGAGCTGCTGGTACGTGTAGGTCCTGTAACGGCCATCGTCAGACTCCCACACGATTGCGGCCTTGTTCCTCAGGGGGGTCTTGACGTGTCTGTCCAGACAGTTGTACGACGCATTCAGCCTTCCGCCCGAGAACCATCTGACATGAGGCTTCTCAAAGTCGTACTCGAGCACCTTGTCCCACTTCCTGAACCAGGAGATGCTCTTCTCCGCCATCTCCGCCCAGAAGCCTTCGGGGTCTTCCACTGAACGGCGGTAGAGCTCCTCGTACTCGGCCATGCTCTTGATGTGGGCCCTGCGAGAGAATTCCTCCGAGGGGGGAAAACTCCTCTGCTCCTCAAGTAAGACGGAAATCCCCTTTTCAGACATTGCGACCTCCTTGCTTTTTGATGAATCGGCACCATGTAAGTATGCCTCAAACGGAAAACACCCGCCGGTCCTTCTATTTTATAGCATGGCACCATTTTTTTCTCGTTTTTTTTCTTTTTTTGTGATAGAATTTTTTTAGGGCGACGAACCGTTGTGCCCTGAAAGTCTGAAATACCGCGGTGTTCAGGCGGAGACCGAGGCGCACGCGGCCGGATTGCGTCTCTTGTAAAGCCTTTCCGGACCTGGAGGGAGGTCGGGGTAAGGCCGGCATGTCAGGAGGGCGTGTGAACCAATCTAAAAATATCCTGAGGGGGGGTAGAAGTGAAAAGCGGACTGAATCATAAGGTGTTCAAGGTCCTCATTGTTGATGAAGACGAAAGAGACGTGAAGCTGCTTAAGGCGTTCTGTGAAGACCTCGGATGCGAGACGATAGTGGCGAGGGACGCCTATGAGACGTTCGAACAGACCATTCAGTACCTGCCCGACCTTATCCTCATGAACGTTACCATGCGGGGTATGGACGGCTTTGAGACCGTCGAGAGGCTCAAGTCCAGTGAACTGGTCGGTCACATCCCGGTCGTTGTCCTTTCCGCCTGCGATTCTCCACTGGATCGCCGCACTGGCATCTCCAAGGGCGTCGACGACTTCCTCGTGAAGCCTTTCGATTCCGTCGAGTTCACCTTGAGAGTGAAGAACCTCCTGAGACTCAAGGAGTGCCGTGACTTCCTGAGAGACCACAAGCAGGTGATAGAAGAGCAGGTGGCGACGAGGATAAAGGCCCTCGAGTGGGCCTTCGAGAGGCTCGAGAAGGTCTACAGGAGGATAAGGACAGGATACGTCGAGACCGTTTACCGTCTCACGTTCGCCTCCGAGTACAAGGACGAAGACAGCGGAGCCCATATAAAGCGGATCAGCCTCTACGCAAAGGAACTCGCTTCCGCTCTCGGCATGAGCAAGGAGTACATAGAGACCATCTACTACGCCTCGCCGATGCACGACATCGGCAAGGTGGGTATTCCCGACAGTGTCCTTCTCAAGCGTGACGGCCTCACCCCCGAGGAGTGGGAGGTGGTCAAGACACACCCCGTCATCGGAGCAAAGATACTGAGGGATTCGAAGTCGCCTTATCTGAGGATGGCCGAGGAGATAGCGCTTACACACCACGAGAGGTGGAACGGCAGCGGATATCCCAGCGGCCTGACGGGTGAGGACATTCCCGTCTCCGGAAGGATAATGAACCTGGTCGACCAGTACGATGCGCTGCGGAGCAGGCGGCCTTACAAGCCCCTGCTCGACCATGAGAGCGTTGTGGACATCCTGACCACCGGTGATGCGAGGACGAGACCGGAACACTTCGATCCCCACGTCCTCGATGCATTCAGGGAGTCTGCCGCGATGTTCAGGGAGATATACGAAGCGCACAGGGATTACGGAGGCCCGAGGACCGAGGGCTGAGAGCCGTGTTGCGGGCGGGGGAATCACGGAGGCCCGGTGCTGAGGCAATGACATACATGACATAGATCATGGCCATTTGCCCGGTCATGTTATAATATGAAGTATGAGCAGCTTGAAGGAAGGATGTCCGGGCAGTAAAGAGATCAAGAGCCCGTTTCCCGAGGAGATCGTATGTGTCTTCTGCGGCGGCAAGGTCGAGATATGGTCGGACGAAACCGAGGCAGTCTGCGGCGGCTGCGGGAAGGTGGTAACGAGGGAGATGAAGCCGACGTGTCTCGAGTGGTGTCCTGCGGCAAAGGAGTGCGTGGGTGAGGAGAAGTACAACCTGCTCATGAAGGGCATCAGGAAGGACAGGGAGGAAAAAGGCGGGTAGTTCAGGAGGTCTCTCAGGACCTCTCCTTCAACTCCCTTATGGCTCTTCTCACTTCTTCGGCGTCAGGCACATCGGGAGAGGCCTTCAGATACGACTCGAACTCAGCGACCGCCTCTTGAATCCTGCCGAGGTCATAGGCGAGCACGATACCGAGGTTTCTGTGAGCGTAAGGATTTCCGGGGTCATAACGCAATGCCGTCCTGTATTCAGCGACAGCCCTTTCAGGATCCCCCGAATTCCTGTAGCATGTTCCGAGGTCCACTCGCACGTCGGCGTTCTCCGGGGTCGACTCGAGCACCTTTTCATAGACTCCTATCGCCTCCTTGAACCTTCCAGCATCCATCAGGAGGTTCCCGAGCAGGATCCGGGTGTTGATGTCCTCGGGGTCTTCTCTCACGGCCTGCATCAGCCGCTCTATGTCGCCGGCTGCGCCGGAGGAGGTATGGCCGGTCCATTCGGTGGATGTCGGAGTAGGCGTGCCTGACTTCTCAGAACATGACGCCAGGAGCAACGTGATGATAACGAGCAACAGTGAAATCCGCTTGCGACGCAGGTGTCCTCGGAAGCGCGGCGGGGTGTCGAGACCTATGGGACCGGTGTCGTGCATTGGCGGCGTTATTATAACACAGGACGTGACAAACCGGCCATGCGTCCATGTGCATACCCGGGCCCGGAGTTTTATTTTCGCGTCGACCGGGACTATAATACATGGAACGATGAAGTTTCAAAACGGTAAGTCTTGATCGGTGAGGACGGCATGACTTCAGGGCTTACACGCTGGCTGTCCAAGGAGGATGTCTACATTCTCCTGGACCTCATTCACAGGAGCCTCTCCTGCATGACCAAAGAGGAGCTGACGGGCCTGATGGGCATTCTGAGTCGCCTGATCCCCTACGACTTCGCAATCTGCCTGCTGGGCAAGAGGGAGGCGGACGGTTCGGTGAAGTTCTACAACCCTGTTAACGTGAATTACCCGGCCGAGTGGGTCGATATCTATATCGACAGGAGATACCAGGATGTGGACCCCGTCGCCAAGGAGAACTTCTCCCGTTTCAGGCTCCAGAGATGGTCGGACACGTACAAGGCGCATCTTCCTCCTCCCGAGTTCGTCTCCCTTGCCGAGGACTTCGGGCTGCGTGACGGATATACACACGGTGCAAGGAACCCCAGGGCCGCAGAGGGAAGCCTCTTCTCGTTCTCGGGCGCTTCGATGCAGCACGACAAAAGGACCGAGGTTATCCTGGGGCTCGTTGTTCCGCACCTCCATCAGGCACTCGTTCGGATCGTGGATCAGGACAACAGAAAGAGCAGGGCTTCCCTCTCAACGAGGGAGAAGGAGGTTCTGAAGTGGATAAAGGAGGGAAAGAACACGTGGGAGATATCCGTAATCCTCGGTGTGAGTGAACGGACGGTCAAGTTTCACGTCTGCAACATCATGCAAAAACTCGATGCCGTGACGAGGACTCATGCCGTTGCCATTGCGATCGAGCAGGGCTTGATCGACGTTGAGTGAACCACCGGAGCATCCGCGGACGCCTTGACGCATTCAGCGTCTCGAACTCCCTCCAGTCCATTATCACCGCCATTGCAGTGACTCCGTCGGCCATCCTGGTGGGCTCGCCTATCAACCTGTATGGAAACCCCTTGGCACAGAACAGCCGGTAGACCTTCTCCTCGGTGACTGCGTAGAGGTGGCGTATGCCGTTGTCGACGCACCAGTGGTATACGCCTTTGAAGAGGAACATCGA
>DRKX01000135.1 GCA_011051565.1 Nitrospirota bacterium
AGAAATCAACCAATCAGGTGAGGAAACTATGGCGATGCGTTCCCCCATGTACAAACAGAACAAGCGGAAAAAAGAGCTGATGCGGCAGAAGAAGCAGGAAGAGAAGAGGCTGCGACGCCAGAAGAGCTCGAAGGGCTCCTCTCAAGGCGCCGGCGGGAATGCCGAGCAGGAGACCCCGTCCGGGGGCGGTGCCGACTCAGCCGGCAAAGACGACTGAGACGCCCATGGACCGCAGACGGCGCCTGGACCATACCGCGCCGTGCCGGGGGATCACCCGAAAAGCTCCTTGATCTTTCCCCTGATGTCTTCGGCCTCCATGAACGCCGTACCCACCAGCACCGCGTCCACACGGGTGGCGGCGAGCAGGCCCACATCCCTGCGGCTGCCGATGCCGCTCTCGCTCACCACGGTCTTTCCGGCAGGGATATCCTTGACGAGCTCCAGGGTCGTATTCAGGTCGATCTTGAGGGAGCGGAGGTCGCGGTTGTTTATGCCTATAATGGGGACGTCGATGAGGAGGGCTGTGTCGAGTTCCCTCCAGTGATGGACCTCGAACAGGACCGGCAGGGAGAGCTCACCGGCAAGGTGAAAGAGTTCTCCGGCCTGCTGCCTGCTCAGCATAGCGGCGATTAGGAGGATCGCGTCCGCTCCATAGGCCCTCGCCTCGTATACCTGGTACTCGTCGAAGATGAAGTCCTTCCTGAGCACGGGCAGCCCGGCGGCCTCTTTCACGATCGGAATGTAGTCGATGCCGCCCTGGAAGAAGTCCTCCTCGGTGAGCACCGATACGGCGGATGCCCCGCACTCCCTGTATATGCCGGCGATCCCGGCAGGGTCGAAGTCCTCCCGTATCAGGCCTCTCGAGGGTGACGCCTTCTTTATCTCGGCGATGAGCCGCAGCCTCCCGCCCTCCGGCCTCTTGACGGCAGCGGAGAAGTCGAGCGGTTCAGGGGCGTCATGGGCACGCGCCCTCATCTCGGCAAGCGGCCTTTCCGACCTGCAGGCAGAAAGCCGCTCCTTCTTCTTTTCTACGATCGCCTCGAGTATGCTCATGATCGGTGTCGTCCCCGGCAGCCGCAGCAGCCGCCGAATCTATTATACAACAATCCCTCAGCCGGGTCACGGACGGCGCGGCGGAGCCGGCCTGTAGAAATCGGCACGAAATCCTGTTAAACTCTTAATTGATGGGCGGGGCACACCACAAAAATAAAGAAAGGAGGCTCGATGATACTGACGAACATCGAGACGATCCCCGGAAAGGAGATCGTCGAACACTTCGGCATAGTTTCAGGGAGCACGGTCAGGGCCAAGCACATCGGCCGTGACATCATGGCGGGACTGAAGAACATAGTAGGCGGTGAGTTGAAGGGATACACCGAACTGCTTCAGGACTCCCGCAGGCAGGCCATGGAACGGATGATCAAGCAGGCCGAGGAGTTCGGCGCCAACGCGGTCATCAACATACGGTTCGCCACGTCCTCGGTGACCCAGGGGGCGTCGGAACTCTTTGTATACGGCACGGCCGTGCGTGTCGTGTGAGGGAGGTGGAGGCATGCAGGACCTGATCGTATTCGTAGTGCTGCTCTCGCTCGGATACTTCGCCGGCAGCGTGGCGGAGTCGAGGCATTACCGCTCCATCAAGAGGAGGGAACGCGAACTGCTGAATCTCCCGGCTGTGACGGCGGCCGACTTCCTGGACGAAGGTGCGGAGGTCGTGGATGCAAGGCTCGTCCACGGCAGCGTGGTGATCTCCATAGACTACTTCAAGCGTATCCTGGCCGGGCTGCGAAACCTCTTCGGCGGAGAGGTGAACTCCTACCTGACGCTCATAGACAGGGCGCGCAGGGAGGCCGTGCTCAGGATGAAGGAAGAGGCCGGGGGTGCCGACGTCATCCTGAACCTCAGGATCGAGACGTCCGTCATCGGCCGGAACGCGGACAGGCGCAAGACCGTCGGCAGCATAGAGGTCATGGCTTACGGCACGGCCGTTACGTTGAAAAGGGGATGAAGTATACGCCAAAGGTGCCGGCGGAGGGCGTCAACGCGCCGCGAAGGTCGCCCTTGAGAGAGTTCTTCGTGCTCTCGGGAGGACTCCTCGCCGTGACCCTGCTCGTCTATGCCGCACTCGGCCTTGCAGTCGATCACGTGGTGCAGCGGCTTCCAGCAGGGATCGAACAGCGCCTCGGCGCCATGTACGGCAGCATGTACGCAGGCACGGAGGACGCAAGGACCGGGGAGGGGATACAGCAGATACTCGACGGCCTCGTCGCCGTCCAGCCCCGAGGCGGGGGGACGGGGTACAGGGTCCACGTCGTGCGGGATGCAAGGATAAACGCCCTTGCACTGCCGGGCGGGCGGATCGTCCTCTTCTCGGGGCTCCTCGACGTGGTCGGCTCTGAGAACGAGCTCGCCTTCGTTCTCGCCCATGAACTGGGCCACTTCGCGCACAGGGACCACCTCAGGGGACTCGGGCGCAGGCTGGTCATGCTCGCCATGGTGACCCCGGTATTCGGCCGGGACAGTTCGGTAAGCAGGTTCATCTACACTTCCCTGATGGATGTCGAGATGAAGTTCTCGCAGAGACAGGAAGAGGCAGCCGACCTCTGGGC
>DRKX01000136.1 GCA_011051565.1 Nitrospirota bacterium
CTCTTCACGTCGTTCAACAACTCCTACTTCTCGATGAACATGAACGAACCGATAGCATCGCTCACCGTGAGCATCTTCCAGTACGCCATGGGCCCCTACGACACCTGGCACGCACAGGCCTGGGCCGCTTCGCTCATGATAACGCTCTTCATCCTGATGCTGACGATACTGGGCAGGGTGATAATCAGATGGAGGTACGGGAAAAGATGAGCAGCACCGTGGAACTCGAAGTCAACAGGCTCAACTTCTACTACTCCGGCGGCGTACACGCCCTGAAGGACATCTCTCTTCCGGCATACAAGAACAACGTAATCGCCCTCATCGGGCCCTCCGGCTGCGGAAAGACGACCCTCCTGAGGTGCTTCAACAGGATGCACGACCTCTATCCCGGCAACCGGTATGAAGGAGAGATCAGGTTCAAGGGCAACAACATCCTCTCGAGGGAGATCGACCTGATCGACCTCAGGAGCCGCATCGGCATGGTCTTCCAGAAACCCACGCCGTTTCCCATGAGCATATTCGACAACATAGCCTACGGCCTCAAGCTCAAGGGGATTCGGGCCAGGACGGAGCTATCAGAACGCGTTGAACAGGCGCTCAGGCACGCGGCCCTCTGGGACGAGGTCAAGGACAAGCTCCATTCGAGCGCATACGCCCTGTCCGGCGGTCAGCAGCAGAGGCTCGTCATAGCGAGGGCCCTCGCTGTGGAGCCCGAAGTTCTCCTGTTCGATGAACCCACCTCCGCGCTCGATCCCATCTCGACGGCTAAGATCGAGGAACTCGCCATAAAACTGAAGCAGGAGATAACGATCATCATCGTCACGCACAACATGCAGCAGGCGGCGAGGATATCGGACTGGACCGGGTTTCTCATGCTCGGCGAGTTGATAGAATTCGACAGAACTGATAAAATCTTTACAAGCCCCTCACAGAAGCTGACCGAAGACTACATAACAGGGAGGTTCGGATAAATGCCCGTACGTGAAGACGAGTTGAAGCACCTCAACGGCATGCTCCTCCAGATGGCCGGCCTCGTAGAGACGTCCATCAGGGAATCCATAAAGTCGCTCACCGAGAGGAACTCCGAGCTGGCACGCAAGGTCATCGAGGAAGACCACAAGATAAACACCTACGACGTGAGGATAGACGAGGAGTGCATAAGGCTCCTTGCACTCAAGCAGCCGATGGGAAAGGACCTGAGGTTCATAACAACGGCCATGAAGATAACCACAGATCTCGAGCGCATCGCCGACAATGCCGTGAACATATCCGAGAGGGCGCTCGAGCTTAACAAGGAGCCCCTCCTAAAGCCCTACATCGACATTCCGCGCATGAGGGAGATCGCACAGGGTATGGTCAGGGACGCCATAGACGCATTCGTGAACGAGGACAAGAGGCTCGCCATGGACGTCATCATGCGCGACGACGAGGTGGACGACCTCAACGACATCGTGCTAAAGGAACTTATGTTCATAATGACGCAGGACCCCTCGACCGTGTACAGGGCTATGAAGATCAGTTACGTATCGAAATACCTCGAGCGCATCGCCGACCACGCCACCAACATTGCCGAGATGGTCGTATACATGGTCAAGGGAAAGATAATCAGGCACATGGCCCCGCGAGAGATCGAGATATAGACCTCGATTCATCCCCTCCGCCCCCACCAAAAAAATACCTGTTGACAGTGCCCGGAATTTCTGCTACCATCTTGGTTAAGACATGATCTTCAGGACCCTGACAAAAGAGAGTCTGCCGGGCTTCTTGGACACCGTAAGCGGGAGCTACAGGCTGGTGGTTCCAGAGCAGAAGGGCCGAGATACATACGCTTTCAGGCCCTACAGCGGCTTCCACAAGGTTGCCATGGGGTTTCTCCGCACCGTCATCCCGCCGAAGCAGTTCTTCTTTCCGCCAAGGGAGGGCCTCTTTCAGTTCACGACCGGAGCCGGGATCGAGACCGCCACGGATGAGCCCCCTTCCAGCATCATCTTCGGCCTACACCCCTGCGACCTTCACGGCATAGACATACTGGACAGGGTCTTCTCGTACGGGGAGAGGGACACCTTCTACTGGAGGCGGCGCGAGAAGACCGGGTTTATCGGCCTGAGCTGCCTGCCGGACAAGTACTGCCTCTGCAAGTCCATGCACACGGACTTCATAGTGGACATCTACGACCTCTTCCTCTACACCCTCGACGATGTATACATGGTGAGCGTGCGGACCGCGCTCGGTGACGACCTGGTGAGGCTCAGGCCGGACCTCTTCAGGGAGCCCACCGCCGGGGAGATCGCGGAGTACAAGGACCGGATCGAGGAGCGGGAGGCTAAGTTCACGCGCATAATGGACATCACGAACCTCGCAGACCTCCTGACGCTCGAGTACAAGAGCGATGTCTGGGAGCGGTTCAGTCAGCGCTGCCTCTTCTGCGGCAGTTGCGTAATGGTCTGCCCTACGTGCCAGTGCTTCGACGTCTTCGACTCGACAGACCCGCTGACCAACACCACGGTGAGGTGGCGCAGGTGGGATGCCTGCATGCGCAAGGACTACGCTCTCGTCACGGGCGGGCACAACTTCCGCGGTGCAAGGCCCGAGCGCTTCAGGTTCCGGTACCTTCACAAGGAGATAGGCTTTGCCGAGATGCACGGCAAACCCACGTGTACCGGCTGCGGCCGCTGCAGTGAGACCTGCCCGGCAGGCATAGACATGGTAGAGGTGGTAAGGAGCATAAGGGAATGAGCCTCGTTCCGCAAACGGCCACGCTCGTTGAAAAGAGGTATCTCGACCCTCAGCACAGCCTCTTCAGGTTCGTCTTCGATGACGAAGGCGTGAGGGAGTCGTTCTCGTTCAGTCCGGGGCAGTTCGTCATGCTGAGCATCTTCGGGGTGGGAGAGGCCCCGATATCCATCACGTCGGGACCGGACGAGAAGGGGTTCGTCGAGCTCTGCGTCAGGCAGGCAGGCAGGGTGACCGGTGCGCTTCACGCGCTCGAGGAGAATGCAACGGTCGGCCTCCGCGGCCCTTACGGCAACGGTTACCCGGTCGACGTCATGGAGGGCGGAAACCTGCTCATTGTGGCCGGGGGGCTCGGGATCGCCCCGCTGAGGTCGCTCATACGTTATGTGCTCTACAGGAGGGACCGCTTCAGGGAGGTCGGCATCGGTTACGGCGCAAGGAATCCCGAGAGCGTCCTGTTCAGCGGGGAGATGCAGAACCTGGTCGCAAGGACCGACATCAAGTGCATCCTCTCCGTAGACAGCGTGCCCGAGGCCTGCAGGTGGGACGGGCATGTCGGCCGCGTCACCGAGATCATCGACAGGATAAACATGCCGATCGAGGGCACCTCGGTGGCCGTCTGCGGGCCTCCAGTGTTCTACAAGTTCGTCCTCGAGAAGTTGCTCAGCCTCGGCTACTCAAAGGGAAGCATATACATGTCGCTCGAACGCCGGATGGAGTGCGGCCTCGGAAAGTGCGGTCACTGCGTGGTGGGACACAAGTACACGTGCATCGAGGGGCCGATATTCACGTACTGGGATGCAATAAATCTGCCGGAGATATTCTGAGATGAACACGTCCAATGACAGGCCGAAGCTCGGTCTCTACTCGCTGACCTCGTGCTCGGGAGACATTCTCGAGATAACGAACCTCGAGGAGGACCTCCTCAGGCTGCTCGACGTCGTCGAGGTCGTTGACCTCAACGTAGCCATGCCCTCTACGGGCAAGAGCCCGGACATCGCACTCGTGGAGGGGGCGGTCACCCAACCGGACGAGGCGAGGTTTCTCAGGAGACTGAGAAAGAAGGCGAAGTACATCGTCTCCATCGGCACCTGTGCATGCACCGGGGGTGTCGTGGCAAGGGGGACCAAGAAGAGGAAGGAGTGGCTTCGGGAGGTCTATCCCGAGACCGGTGAGGGCTTCACCTCCACGTTTCCGCGTCCGGTCGGCGACGTCGTGCCCGTGGACTTCTCGGTCCCGGGCTGCCCCATAGAGCGCGGCTATCTCATGCACTGCCTCGGCTACCTGCTCAAGGGTGTTACGCCCGAGGTGCCCAACTACCCGCTCTGCATGGAGTGCAAGATGAAGGGCAACGAGTGCCTGCTCAGGTACAGGGGCCTCCCGTGCCTGGGTCCTGTGACAAGGGCGGGCTGCGGCGCAAGGCAGCCGTCGGTCGGCAGGCCGTGTGACGGCTGTTTCGGGCCCTACGAAGACGCGAACAAGGAGGCCCTCGTCGAGATATTCAGGCGGATGGGACTCGGTGAGGACGAGATCAGGATGAGGTTCGACCTCTTCTGGGAAAGGTGACGATGAAGAAGACGCTCATAAGCCGTGTAGAGGGCCATGGAAGCATAGGCCTCAGGATAAAGGGCAGGCGCGTGGAGTCGGTCGAGCTCGACATACTCACTCCGCCGAGACTGTTTGAAAAACTGATAGTGGGCAGGCACTTCAGCGACGTGCCCACCGTTGTCTCGCGTATATGCTCAATATGCTCGGCCTCACACAGGGTCGTCTCGGTCATGGCGATCGAGGACGCCTTCGGCGTCAAGGTGCCCCAGGAGGCCGTGCTCCTCAGGGAGCTCCTGCTGCATGCCGAAACGCTCGAGAGTCACGGACTCCACCTCTTCCTGCTCGCCCTGCCCGACTACTACGGATACGCATCCCTAACGGCCATGGCAGCCGAAAGGCCTGAGGCCGCCACGCTCGGGTTCAAGGTGAAGGGGCTCGGCAACAGGCTCCAGGAGTGTGTCGGCGGCCGCGCGATACACCAGATAACACCCGTCGTAGGGGGCATGAGTGCAGGGCCCTCACGTGAAGGCCTCAAACGCATCCGGCACGAGGCCGAGGCGCTGTCGGCTGAGGTCGCGCGGTTCCTGTCGAGCGATATACCAGAGATCGAGTACGCCCGCCTCGTCGAGGTGAACAAGAGCGTCTCGCTCTCGGCCAGGGGGTACGGATACATAGGATCGCACATCGTGATAGACGGCAAGGAGAAGGTGAAGACAGGGGATTTTTACAGGAGGTTCCACGAGTCGGCCCTGCCGCCGTCGTACACGAAACACACCCTCTGCGACGGAGAGCCCTTCATGGTTGGGGCCCTGCCGAGGGTGCTCAACTCGGGCGGCAAGCTGAGGGGCAGGGCAGGAGCGCTCGTGAAGAGGCTCGGGCTGAGAGAGGACCGCAGCACCTTTATGAACAACATGGCACAGGGTGTAGAGATAGTCTTCTCCCTCGACAGGGTGGCGGAGATCACCGGCCGGCTGATCGAACTCGGGCTCCCGGAGGGCCAGGACGGCGCCATTGCGGCGAGGGTCAGGCCGGTTGCAGGCAGGGGCACGGCTGCGATCGAGGCCCCGAGGGGCCTGCTCGTTCATACCTACACGTTCGATGAAAAGGGATACGTCATGGACGGAGACATAACCACGCCGACGGCCATGAACCTCGCGGACATGGAGCGCACGCTCAGGAGCATGGCCGAAGCACTCATCAAGGAGCGCTCCGACATCAGGCCCGCGCTCGAGACACTCGTACGTGCCTACGACCCCTGCATATCCTGCTCAGTGCATATTGTGAGGCTTTAAAGGAGAGACGCTGCTCAGGCAGCGGCCTTCTTCTTTTTCTTCTCTTCCGCCATTGCAAAGACCTCGCGTGCGTTGAAGGTCCCGTCGATGGCCTGCTTGGGACAGCGCGCCGTACAGATGCCGCAGCCGATGCACTTGCCCTGGTCGATCGTATGCACCTTCTTCAGCTCACCCTCGGCGGCGTCCACGGGGCACACCTTCATGCACATATTGCAGCCAATGCACTTGGCCTTTATGACATATGCCTTCGACCTCTCGGGTATGTGATCCACGATGGCCTTGGTCGGACACTTCCTGACACAGAGCCCGCAGACGCGGCACTTCTCGAGTATGATCCTCGACAGGCCGTCCTCGAGTACTGCGGCGTCGAACGGACAGACCTTCACGCAGACGCCGCAGGCGATGCAGCCCACCTGGCAGTGCTTCCTCGTCTCGGCCCCCTTGTCCCTCGAGTGGCACGCAACGAGAACCGGCTTGCCGGCAGGCAGTATCTCGATGACCTTCTTGGGGCAGGCGGCCTCGCACTTGCGGCACCCCGTGCACTTTGTTATATCCACAACCGGGAGATGGTCCTCGTTCATGTGGATGGCGTCGAACGGACAGACCCTCTCACAGGTGCCGTAACCGAGGCATCCGTAGACACAGGACTTGTCGCCGCCGCCTGCTAGGACAACCGCCCGGCAGTCCTCGACGCCCTCGTACTTGAACCTCTTCACCGATTTCCGCCAGTCTCCCTGGCACATGATCCTCGAGAATATGGGCTCGGTGGCCTCCACCTTCTTACCGGTGATCATGGCGACCAGTTCGGCGGTCTTCGCGCCTCCCGGCGTGCAGAGGTTCGGCGAGACATCCGGGTTCGCGACGACCGCCTCTGCATACTGTTCACAGCCCGCATAACCGCAGGCACCGCAGTGGGCACTGGCAAGGACCTCGCGCACCTGCTCCACCCTCGGGTCCTTCTTGACAGCGAATCTCTTTGCTGCAAAGGCGAGGCCCAGTCCGAAGGTGGCCCCGACTCCCAGGACGAAGATGAACGTGAACTCGAGTGTCGATACGAAGTCCACGCTCTCCTTCGCCTCGATGCCGCCGCCGACTCCGGCATGGGGCAGCGGGATCAGGTTGATTATATTTGCAAGGTCGAGACCTCTTATTACGTTCACAACCTCTGAAACGGCCTGTAAATCCATCATCCTCTGATACCTCCGGATTTATCGTTGGTCATCCGGGATCGGCCCGCCCCTCTTTGTGAGGCAGGGAGCGGCAATCCGCGAATCGTTCAGGTACTCCCTAAAACAGTCATCACCGTTGTGGTCACAGGGTGATCAGTCCCGAGAACCCCGTAAACGCCAGTGCGATCAGCGCCGTGGTGACCCAGGCGATCGGCATGCCCCTGAAGGGCCGCGGAACATCGGCAAGTTCGAGCTTTTCACGGATGCTCGCCATGATCGTCAGTGCAAGGCCGAAGCCGAGCCCGGAGCCGAGACCGAATACGAGGCTCTCTATGAATGTCCGCTTCTCTCCGGCGTTTATCAGTGGAACCGCAATGATGATGCAGTTGGTGGCGATGAGCGCGAGATAGACACCGAGCTTGTAGTAGAGCCCCGGGCTTACCTTCCTGATTATTGTATCCGACGCCTGGACAAATGCGGCGACGATCCCGATGAATATGACTATCTTCAGGAACGTGATCTCGAGCGGGATCATGATGTAGAAGAAGACAAGCCAGCTCAGTGCGGCGGAGACGACCATGACCGCCGTAAACGTGATGGTCATACCGATGGCGGTCTCCATCTTCTTGGAGACACCGAAGAATATACAGAGGCCGAGAAACCTCGTGAAGACGAAGTTGTTTATGACCGATGCCGCAATGAAGAGTTCAAAAAGCTTCAAGAATTCCTTTTCCATAATATCCTATCCTCCGCTGTGTTGAAGTCGTCTCCGGAGATCAGTGTCCTCCGGCGCCTCCCGCACCCTTTCCGCCGTAGAATCTCATGTCTATCCAGTTGAAGAAGCCCATCAGCAGGCCCGTGACGAGAAAACCTCCGGCAGGCAGGATCATGATGAGCATCGGCTTCACCGGCACTATGGTGAGGCCCACAAGGGTGCCCTTTCCGAGGAGCTCCCTGAAGAAGCTGATTATGACGAGGGCCAGGAGGAACCCGAGGCCTGATCCGAGTCCGTCGAAGAACGACGCCCCCACCTTGTTCTTGCTCGCAAAGACCTCTGCACGGGCGAGGATCGAGGCGAACGCGACTATTATCTGAATGTACAGGCCTATCTCCTTGTAAGCGGCACGCGCGTATGCAGCCATGAGCATGTCGACGACCGTCACCCAGCCCGAGATGATGAGCATGAATATGGGGATCCTGATCCTCGGATGGATGAAGTTCCTCAGGAGGGCCACCGTCGAGTTGACCATCGCCTGCACGAAGAGCACTGCAGAGCCGAGCAGGAAACCGTTACGCACGCTGTTGGTGACCGCTATCGCCGGGCAGAGGCTGATGACCAGCCTGAAGATCGTATTCTCCTTGATAACGCCGTTTTTGAGTAAAGCCCAGTAGCTAACCTTCTCTTGATGCTGATGACTCATCTTTCACCTCTCCTTTCAGGGCTTGCTGCAAGAACTCGAGACCGTTCCTGACGCCGTCTTCAGCCACGGCCCTCGTTGAAATGGTCGCCCCAGTGATGGCCTGTATGTATTCGGTGGTCTCGGTCTTCACGACCTTCAGGTGCTCGATGTCCTTGCCCTTGAAACGGTTCTTGAAGTAATCGAGCTCTATCTCGTCCCCGAGCCCGGGAGTCTCGGCGTGGTGGAGGATGTCTATCTTCTGTACAGTGAACTTGTCGTCGACCGAGAAGAGTATGTTTATGTAGCTCGAGTAGCCCTTTCCGAACGTCTGGACTATGTATCCGATCACCTTCGGATCGATGCACTCCTTCTTCTCCCTCACTATGCCGGCCTCTTCGTCCTTAACCTTGTCGATCTTCACCTCACCGCACTTCTTCGCCACGAAGTACTCGGCATGCTTCTCGTGTGGATACCAATCGCCGAGCTTCTCTATGACGTCGGCCTCGGGCATCATCCTCTGGAGGGCTTCCTTCTTCTCCTCTTCGTTCTTCTTGAAGATGATGGGGGAGGTCTTTGCGTATACCGCAGCCAGCAGGAGACCGCCGGCCAGATACAGGACCACGAGGTTAGCGGTTATCTTCAGGATATCCTTAAAGGTCATTTCCGGGCCTCCTTTTTCAGTCCGAACACCTTGGACTTCAGATTCCTGTCGATCATCGGTGCAAAGCAGTTCATCAACAGTATGGCAAACATCACCCCTTCAGGATATCCGGCCTTCAGCCTTATCAGGATCGTGAGCACTCCACAGCCTATGCCGAAGACGACCTGTCCCAGCCTCGTGGATGGACAGGTCACGTAGTCGGTGGCCATGAATATGGCTCCGAGCATCAAGCCTCCGCTCAACAGATGAAGCAGCGGATCCCCTGTGAATAGCCCTCCCTTGCCCCCGAAGGCCCAGGCCAGCACGGCCACGGTTCCAAGGAAGGAGACCGGGATATGCCAGGTTATGTATCTCTTGTAGAGGAGGAACGCGCCTCCAACGAGGAGCGCGATCACCGAGGTCTCGCCGAGGGAGCCTGCCCTGTGCCCGAGCAGCAGGTCCGTGTAAAGGCTCGCCTTGTCGCCGAAGACCTCGACGAGCTTCTGCATTCCTCCCTCCTTGAGGAGTCCGAGCGGTGTGGCCGTCGTCTTTGCATCGAGACCGACGAATGCGGCCGTCGGCTCGGTCCACGAGGTCATCGCCCTCGGCCAGGTTATGAGTGCAAAGGCTCGGCCAATGAGCGCGGGATTGAATATGTTGTAACCGATCCCGCCGAAGAGCTGCTTGGTTATGGCCACGGCGACGAATGAGCTCACGAGCGGAATGTAGAACGGAGCACTCGCCGGCATGTTCATGCCGAGGAGGAGGCCTGTCAGAAAGGCGCTTCCGTCCCCGAGGGTCACCTCCCTGCCGGTCATCTTCTGCACCAGCCACTCACTGAACAGCGACCCTACTATGCAGAGCGCCGTCACGTAGACCGCCTTAGGGCCGAAGTAATAGACTCCAAATACAAAGGCAGGCAGCAGGCTGAGGCTCACAGTCCACATGATCCTGCCGACCGTCTCGTCGCTCCTGATGTGCGGGCTGACGGTTACCAACAATTCCTGTTCTTTCTTTGCCACTGCCATGCTATCAGCTCCTTTACAAGTGTTTGGTCGTTAGCCGATCCCGTCCGTCACCCGACGGAGAGCAGCACTTCCCGGCCGCCGGGTCATGCTCTGCTCAAGCAGACCGGCCTGAGACTCCGTCATCTCTTGATCAAGGACTTCGCGAGGCGGATAAACTGGACTATAGGCCTCTTGGCCGGACAGACATAGGTGCACGTGCCGCACTCGAAGCAGTCGAGTATGTTGTAGTCCTTCGTCTCCTCATAAAAGCCCTTTTCGGAGAATATGCTGAGCAGCGACGGCATCAGTCCCATGGGGCAGGCGTCTATGCAGTTGCCGCACCTTATACAGTGGCCGAACTTTCCCGACGCACTGTGCTCTTCTTCGGACATGACGAGTACACCCGATGTCCCCTTGGCAACGGGCACGTCGAGCGTGTACTGGGCGAAGCCCATCATGGGGCCCCCGAGTACGACCTTCACGGGGTTGTCGTTGAGGCCGCCGCAAGCCTCGATCAGCTCCCTCACAGGGGTGCCGATCTTCGCCATGAGGTTGCCGGGATTCTTCACCCCGCGCCCCGTGACCGTGACCACCCGCTCGATCAGCGGCTTGCCGTAACGGCATGCCTCGAATATCGCGAGGGCCGTGCCGACGTTCTGCACCACCACGCCGACGTCCATGGGCAGTCCGCCCGCAGGCACCTCCCTGTCGGTGATGGCCTTTATCAGCATCTTCTCGGCACCCTGCGGGTACTTGACCTCGAGTTCGACGACCTCTATGCCGGCCTCGCCCGAGGCCGCCTCCTTCATCTTCTCTACGGCATCGGGCTTGTTGCTCTCGATCCCCACATATCCCTTCTCTACACCGAGTATCCTCATTATGACCTTCAGGCCCTCCAGGACCTCGGCCGGGGACTCGACCATCAGCCTGTGGTCAGCCGTCAGGTAGGGCTCGCACTCGGCGCCGTTGATGATGACTACGTCGACGGGCTTCTCCTTTGGAGGCGAGAGTTTCACGTGTGTCGGAAACGTGGCGCCGCCCATCCCCACGATACCCGCATCCTTCACCTTCTCCCTCAGTTCCTCGGGTGCAAGCCTCATATAGTCGGGGTTGTCCTTCAGCTGCGCCCACTCCTCCTTGCCGTTGTTCTCTATCACGACCGCGGGCACCATCCTGCCCATGGCGTTCGGTACGTCCATCAAGGCCACCACCTTGCCGGACACCGAGGAGTGGACCGGAGCAGATACGAAGCCCGTGGGTTCCCCGATAAGGTCTCCCTTCTTGACCTCCTGTCCGATCTTCACGGTACACTTGCACGGTGCACCTATATGCTGGCTCAATGGGATGAGGACCTGTGAAGGGGAAGGCGCCTCTTTTACGGGTGCTCCTGCGGAGAGTTCCTTGTGGTCAGGGGGATGAACTCCACCCTTGAAAGTTGGAAGTGCCATTGATCCTCCTGTTTAACCGTTGTGGTTAAAAAACGTATAATTAATAACATTAAGCGGGCTAATAAGTCAAGGTGCAATTATCAGATGATCTTCAGCGGACACTTTGCCGTCCCTGTCGATCCAACCCCACGGGAGGCCTGCGAGGGGGTGAATATTGTATCATATGCAGATGACGCCCCTTGAATACCTCTACTACATCGGCTACACCCTGCACAAGAAGTACCGTCTCTCCGCGCGGAAGAGGCTTGACGGCTGGGTGTTGAGCATCGGCAATCTCACGCTCGGCGGGACCGGCAAGACCCCTGCGGCGATAGCCGTTGCGAGGGAGGCCGTGAAGAGGAACCTGCGTCCCTGCATCCTGACGAGGGGATACAAGGGGCATGGAAGTGGTGCGGTCATTGTCAGCAAGGGCGGCGGGCCCCTTGCCTCGTGGGACGAGGCGGGGGACGAGGCGGTCCTGATGGCCGAGCGCCTCAAGGACGTATGGGTGATAAAGGACCCGAACCGCTACAGGGGGGGACTCATCGCGAGCAGCAGGGACGTCTTCATTCTCGATGACGGTTTTCAGCACTGGAGGCTTCACCGAGACGTCGACATCCTGATCGTGGATGCAACAGACCCGTTCGGAAACGGAAGGATGATCCCCATGGGGAGGCTGAGGGAACCGGTCTCGGAGATGCGACGGGCCGACGTCATAATAATCAACAAGGCACGCGGAGAAGAACCGGACCTGGAGAGGACGATACGCAGGCACAACACGAGGGCCCCGCTGTTCTATGCAGACTACCGGGTGGACGGCCTTACGTCGATCGACGGGAAGACCCTCTCCGCCGACACGCTCAGAGACAGGAGGGTCTTCGCCTTCTCCGGCATCGGGAACCCCGGGGAGTTCATCGCAGGCCTCAGCGGGCTCGGCGCCTCGGTCACGGGCCACAAGGCCTTCAGGGACCACCACTGCTACAGGGACAAGGACCTGCAGAGGATTACGAGAAAGGCCCTCGACGGCCGTGCCGAGATGATCGTGACCACGGAGAAGGACATGGTCAAGCTGAGGGAGCTGAAGACGGCCGGAGAGTTCAGGGACATCTTCGCCCTGAAGATATCCCTGCAGGTGAAGAGCGCGGAGTTTTATGATATCATATTCGAGGGCGCGGGTCGGGAAGAACGAACGAGAGCCCCGGGAGGGCCGAGTGAGTAACACATGGGAGGCATGCTGTGATCAAACACATAAACGTGAAGAGCGGCGCAAGGGTAGATCTCATCGACATTACTCCAGAGGTTGAAGGCCTCGTCAAGGAGTCGGGGGTACAGGAGGGTGTATGCCACCTGTACGTCCCCCACACCACGGCGGGGATCACGATAAACGAGGGTGCCGACCCCTCGGTAAGGCGGGACATCATACACTCCCTGCAGGGTCTCGTTCCGAGGGATGCGGGCTACACCCACCTTGAGGGCAACTCCGACGCCCACATCAAGTCGAGCCTTCTGGGCGCATCGGCACTCGTCATGATCGAGCAGGGCAGGCTGCAGCTCGGCACCTGGCAGTCCATCTTCTTCTGTGAATTCGACGGGCCGAGGCACAGGAGGGTCGCAGTGAAGATCGTGGCCGGATAAGGGACGACAGGCACGTGTACGGCCTTAAAAAGGTCACGGCAGGGGCTTACGTGTCCCGCCGCCGAGGCGTCAGGGACGCCGCGAGCCTGACCGCCTCCTTCATGCTCTCAGGCCTTGCCGCCCCCTTCCATGCTATGTCATAGGCGGTGCCGTGGTCCGGTGACGTCCTTATCAGGGGAAGGCCGAGTGTCACATTGACACCCTCGTCGAAGGCGATCATCTTGAGCGGTATCAGGCCCTGGTCGTGATACATGGCGACCACCATGTCGACTTCTCCCGTGTAGGCGAGCCTGAAGACTACGTCAGGCGGAAAGGGGCCACTCGCGTTGACCCCCTTCTGCCGGGCCGCCTCAACCGCAGGCCTGATCACCTCGATCTCCTCCCGGCCGAAGAGCCCGCCTTCACCTCCATGTGGATTGAGGCCCGATACCGCAATCGAATGGGATTGGAGCCCAAGCATCCTGCAGGCCTCGTCAGCGAGTTCTATCTTCCCGGCTATGGCCTCCTTGGAGAGCATGTCCGGGACCTCCCTCAAAGGGACGTGTATCGTTACGAGCACTACGCGAAGGGGGCCGCCCACGAGCATCATCGCGTATCTCTGCGCTGATGTGAGCTCTGCGAGCATCTCCGTATGGCCGGGCCATGGGAGCCCGGCCATCCTCAGGGCCTCCTTTGAGATCGGGGCCGTCACCATAGCGTGAAAATCCCCCCTGAGACAGCCGTCCACGGCATACTTTACGTACGCATAGGACGCCTCGCCGCTCCGGGGCGACGGCCTCCCCTTGGGTACGTCGCCGACCGGCTGCGGCTGAATGACCTCCGTCTCCTCGGGGTCGAGGCAGAAGCCGGAAACTCGGGCGGCCTCACCGAGGACCTCCCTGTCGCCGATCAGACAGGGCCGGCAGACCCTCCGCACGTCCTCGGACAGGGCGGCCTTCACCGCCACCTCGGGCCCTACGCCCCCGGCATCACCCATGGTGATCGCGATCCTCTTCATGATCCCGTCCGTCACGCTCCAACCCGTCTCCGGATGACATTATAACGCATCCGAGCCTGTTTTGACCGTCTTGAAAAAAAAGACTTGACTTTCGGATACGGAAGATGCCATCCTTAGTTACAGGAACAAAAAAAACAGGCGATCAACACGGAAAGTTTCAGAAGTTTTTGTCACAAGACGGGCCACAAAGACTTTTTGCTTTGTGGCCCTTTTTATTAAGGACCGGCCCCACGGGCGTCCGGTCCATCAAGCAAGGAGGTAACTCAGCATGGCGAACGGAACTGTAAAGTGGTTCAACGAGTCCAAGGGGTTCGGCTTCATAACCCAGGATGACGGAGCCGATGTCTTTGCGCACTATTCCGAGATTCAGGGCGACGGATTCAAGAGCCTCGCCGAAGGCGATGCAGTGAGCTTCGACGTCGTTGAAGGCGACAAGGGCCCCAAGGCGACGAACATCGAAAAGCTGTAGAAACACGGTGAGCAGGCCCTGCTGCAGAGCGGGGCCTGCCCGCAAATAGAGACTCCGCATTTCAAGAAATCAACCAATCAGGTGAGGAAACTATGGCGATGCGTTCCCCCATGTACAAACAGAACAAGCGGAAAAAAGAGCTGATGCGGCAGAAGAAGCAGGAAGAGAAGAGGCTGCGACGCCAGAAGAGCTCGAAGGGCTCCTCTCAA
>DRKX01000137.1 GCA_011051565.1 Nitrospirota bacterium
AAGACGATCGAGGTGAAAACGGACGAGTCACGCGGCTACAGCATCATCCTGGAGCCCGGTATATACAGGGTCAGGTTCAAGCGGGACGGGACGCTCTGGGAGGCCTGGATTCAGAGCTCTTCGGGCCCCCTGCGTCAGGACATACACCTTAAGAGAAAGTGAGGAGGTTGGAGGTGCCAGCCGACAAGACCACGGATTCAAAAAAGAGAGAGGGAGACTCGCACATCTTCCTGAAGATAGTGGACACCGCCGCCAAGGTGGCGGCTGCGGCGGCGGTCGTGGGAGCCGCGCTGATCGCCAACACGTACCAGTCGAAGATGACCGCGGTCACCATACTGAGCCAGCGAGAACAGGCTGAAAGCGAACTCCGAGCCACCATGTTCAGCAACCTCATCAGCCCGATCGCAGGCCCGAGGAGCGACGGCTCCGAGATACCCGCAGTACGTGAAAAACTCCTCGTCGAACTGCTCGCTCTCAACTTCAACGAGCACTTCGAGTTCAAGCCCCTGCTCGAGTTCGTAGACAAGAGGCTCGCCGCTGAAGGGGCCGAAGAGGAGCGCAGGTCCCTCAGATCGATCGCCCGGCGCGTTATAGACCGCCAGATCGCCTCGCTCCTGAAGGAGGGCTCGGAGCACGACCGCACGAAGGTATACCGGCTGCTCTTTACCGATCCCCCACGCACCGAAGAAGAGAAGAACTACCTGGAAAGCCTCCCGCCGAACAGCAGGGGGAAGTACTTCGGTGAGTTCTTCAGCAGGAACTCCCCAGACGGCAACTGGACGCTCGACCTCACAGCCACAGACCCCGACATGGAGGAATCGAGGGTGAGGGTGCACATAAACCTCAAGAGCAACTTCTCCGCCGGCCGGGTAGGCTACGATGACATACCCATGGACTTCACGCTCACCCAGTTCGACTTCCCGCTTACGGACAACACCCTGCTTGCAGACGGAAACCGCTTCGCCGTGGTCCTCGACGACATGGACGCCGTCACAAGGACCGTACGGCTCAGGCTCATATGGTTTCCAAAGAACTACTTCACACCTCGTGAACGGCCGATCAACTACGGCGAGTTCCGCAAGAGACTCGGCATCAAGATGAACAACACCAGCAGCAGAGCCAAGGAATCCCGGCCTTCCCTGACTCTGGAAAAGGACACCAGAGCCAACTATTGACCCTCGTCCGGTCGGACGTCACCCCGCTCCGAAAGAGAAGATAGATCAAAAGAAAGGGGAAAAAGGTCAAGACGTTGAGGAGTCACTTCAAAAGCCCGCAGACAGCGAGGTCGATTCCATCCCGCCACCTGGCGAAGGCAGCGGGCGGAACCCTCGCTGGCGGCATTCCGGGTACTGAGAAAAAGACTCGGCAAACCCTGTTCTTGATTCCGTCGGAAGAGGCCCTGCACTGTATGGTGCGGGCCTGATGCAACATACACACGGATTTCCCTCACCCAAGCCCCTCCACAGCCGTCAAATTTCCGTCAACCTGCACTCTGGCCATCCAAGTCATTTTCTTGACAAGCCACGTCTTATCCCTTGATTTATAAGCGGAATTCAATCAGGCACGTTCTTTGAATACACTAATCCTGAATGATCACCCTCACGGCGCCGGACGTCAGTGTCCGGACGGAAAAGGAGGACAGGATGGCAGAAGAAGAGAGAGACGAGAGTGTTGAAGAGGAGGCCGCTGAAAAGCCCCCCGAGAAGAAGGGGAGGCTGAAGTTGATCATCATAGCGGTTGCAGCCCTCGCCCTCATCGGCGGAGGCGGATTCTTCGCCTATACGAAGTTTCTCGGCGGAACCGGCGGGAAGGAAGAGACGAAGGTGGTCTCCATCGAAGAGAGCGATCCGAACACTGAACAGCCCGCGCTCTTCTCACTCGCGCCCTTTGTCGTCAACCTCGCCGACAGGGGGAGGTTTCTCAAGGTCACCATGAACTTCGAGATGACCGACATCAAGTACGAGGAATTGGTCAAGGAAAAGACACCTCACATCCGGGACGCGGTCATAACCCTCATAAGCAGCAAGACCGCTGATTCCATCGCAACACCCGAGGGCAAGTTCCAGCTGAAGGACGAACTCCTCATGAGGGCGAACGCCGCGGTGGGCACGGACGTATTCAAGAACGTCTACTTTACGGACTTCGTGATGCAATGAGCGACATACTCTCACAGGATGAAGTCGATGCCCTGCTGAAGGGGGTGAAGGAGGGCGAGGTCGAGACGACGCCTCAGGAGCCTCCCGAGGGGGTGCGCCCTTACGACCTGACCCAACAGAAGATGATCATCCGGGGCAGGATGCCCGGGTTAGAGATGATCAACGAGAAGTTTTCGCGACTCTTCAGGATTTCACTCTCGAACTTCCTCGGCAGGTTCATAGACGTCACGGTCAAGGGCACAACGCATATACGGTTCGATGACTTCATGAAGACGATCCCGCTGCCGTCGAGCATAAACACTTTCAAGATTCACCCGCTCAAGGGATACGCACTGATGGTCCTTGAGGCCCCGCTGATATTCGGCATCGTCGAGTACTTCTTCGGCGCCGACAAGGCGAGCCATGTAAAGGCCGAAGGACGGAGCTTCACCGCTGTCGAACAGAGACTCATAAACAAGGTGTTGACATTGGCTCTCGAAGAGCTCCAGAACGCCATGGAGGAACTGATAGAGGCGAAGACGGAGTTCGTCGGTTCTGAAACGAATCCTCAGTTCGTGACCATAATACCTCCGACCGAATCGCTGATCAACGTGGAGTTCCATGTGGAGATGGAAAACCTGACAGGAAAGATATACCTCGGCATCCCGTACTCCCTGGTCGAGCCGATCAAGGAGAAGCTCTACTCGGGCGCGGTCAGCAGCAGCATAGACGTGGACAGGGGGTGGGTCAGGAGGTTGGTCGAGCTGCTCGGCGAGTCCCGGGTGAACATATCCGTGGATATAGACACCGTGGAGTTGACGCTCGAGGAAGTCCTGAACCTGCAGGCGGGCGACATCATAACCCTCGGCAAGTCAGTGGCCGACGAGCTGGTCGTCAAGGTCGAGGGTGTGCCGAAGTTCTATTGTACGCCCGGATACCGCCGGGGAAGCCAGGCGGTCAAGATTACGCGGGCCATCGAAAAGAACTTAACAAGGAGCGATGAAGATGAATGAAAAGACGAACGATCCGCAGCAGCAAGCAACCAAGGAGCCCGAAGAGGCGAAGTTCGACGAACTGAACACCGAGGGCGCCGGTGAACAGACCGCACGGGACATCAACTTTCTGCTCGATGTGCCGCTCGAGGTGACCGTGGAGCTCGGAAGGACGAAGATGCTGATCCAGGAACTGATCCAGCTCGCTCAGGGCTCGGTGATCGAACTCGACAAACTCGCGGGCGAACCCATGGAGATACTCGTCAACAACAAGCTGATCGCAAAGGGCGAGGTCGTCGTGGTCAACGAAAAGTTCGGCGTAAGGCTTACAGACACCATAAGTCCGGTCGAAAGGATAAGGCAGCTGAAATGATGGAGGAATACCTGAAGATAGTCGTTGCACTCATCTTCGTCGTGGGCCTGATACTCGTTGTCGCGGGCGTCATGAAGAACAGGAACGCTGCAAGGACGGAGATACTCAAGACGCTCGGATACCTCAACCTCGGCCCGAGAAAGGGCATAGCGATCATAAAGGCCGGAGAGGAGATACTCCTCGTGGGAATCACGGCCAATGACCTGAAGCTCCTGAAGACCCTGCCGGAGAGCGCACTCGAGAGCGAACTGAACACGCTCAAGGACAACATCCGGCAGATAAAGAGCTTCAAGGAGATGCTCTCAAGGAAATGAACGGATACAGGAGAGACATGATACCGGAGCGGGCAACAGGGCATTCGGAGGGCAAGAACGGAAGGTTCTTGCGGCACAGGATCGTCAAGTGGGGACTCGTTATTGCGGTCATCCTGCCGGCGGGGTTTCCGGCCACAGCGCACGCATTCGATCTCGGGCAGATAGACAGCCCGATGATGAACCTCTTCATCATACTGAGCCTGCTCTCGTTCATACCCGCCATACTGGTGATGTTCACGTCCTTCACGAGGATCGTGGTCGTACTCTCCTTCCTCAGGCATGCTATCGGAGGACAGCAGATACCGCCGAACCCCGTCATCATCGGACTCTCCCTCTTCCTGACCCTCTTTGTCATGTCGCCGGTCGTCAAGCAGATACAGGCGGATGCCGTCACCCCGTACATGCAGGAGGAGATAACCTTCGGTGATGCACTGAAGCGGGCGGAGCCCTCCATCAAGGGGTTCATGCTGAAACAGACCCGCGAGAAGGACCTCGGACTCTTCATGGAGATAGCCGGTATGAAGAAGGTGGAACGTCCTGAAGACCTGTCCCTGAGGATCGTCATCCCGGCCTTTGCCATCAGCGAGCTCAGGACGGCCTTCGAGATAGGGTTTCTCATCTACCTGCCGTTTCTGGTGATAGACATGGTGGTCGCGAGTGTACTGCTCTCACTTGGAATGATGATGCTGCCGCCCGTGATCATATCACTGCCCTTCAAGCTCCTGCTCTTCGTGCTCGTCGACGGCTGGAACCTGATGATAGGTTCTCTCGTGAGGAGTTTCCAGTGAACATAGATCTGGTACGGGACATAGCGGGCGAGGTCTTCAAGACGGTCATCACCGTTTCAGGGCCTGCGCTCCTTGTGAGCCTCCTCGTGGGACTCCTGATAAGTTTCTTTCAGGCGATCACCCAGATACAGGAGTTCACCCTCACGTTCGTCCCGAAGATACTGGCGGTCTTTCTCTGCCTCTTCGTCCTCCTCCCGTGGACGGCACAGGTTATGGTGGATTTCACGCGTGCGTTGATACTCAACATACCTCTCTACATCAAGTGAAGGAGTTTTCATGAAAGGTACAGACATACCGGCCGGATACATAGTGACCTTCATCCTCGTCTTCCTGAGGCTCGGGATACTCATGACCTTCCTGCCGTTTTTCGGCAGCAGGAGCCTGCCGCCCCAATTCAGGGTCGGCCTCATCCTTGCATTATCCATAGTGATGACACCGGCGGTGCATGCCGTTGTACAGCCTCCGGAAAACTCACATGCCGCGGCAGCCGAAGCTGCCGGAAGTCCCCTCTGGGCTGAGTCGGACATCCCGGTCATGGTGATCAAGGAGACCATATTCTCCTTCGTCCTCGCCCTGACAGTGAGGTTCATCTTCTATGCCGTGGATACGGCCGGGCAGATGATAGCCACTACAATGGGGCTCTCCATGGCCACGGTATTCAACCCGGAGATCGGCCAGTCGACGGAGATCGCAAGGCTCTACGGAATCCTGGCGTTCCTCCTGTTTCTGAGCATAGACGCCCACCACTACTTCATATACGCATTCGTTAAGAGTTTCGAGCACGTAGCCGTGGGCGGAGCCGACATAAAGAGCATGGTGAGCGCGGGGATAGCGCTAAGCGGCAGGGTATTCATACTCGCCGTGAAGCTCTCGGCACCGGTCGTAACCGTGGTCATGATCATAAACATAATGCTCGGATTGCTCTCGAAGCTCATTCCGCAGTTCAACATATTCTTTGTCGGCTACCCAGTGTATATCACCATGGGATACGTGGTCATGCTTCTCGGGCTTCCCCTCATGCTCTATCTGCTCACCGGCTACTTCACAGACATGAAGGGGGATCTCACCGGGCTGATCCTGTCGGGAGGGACGAGGTAGATGGCCGAAGACCAGGAAAAGACCCAACAAGCGACACCTCAAAGGAGGCAGAAGGCCAGGGAAGAGGGCCGTGTTGCACGAAGCAGGGAGCTGAGTTCGATGCTATCGGCGGGAGGCGTCGTCATCGTCATGCTCTTCGCAGGCAGCTACACCATGCAGAACATCATGGCCCTCACCAGGGAAGGGCTCAGCCTGCCGCTCTCGTATGCCCCTCTGGACGTAATGAAGGACCTCTCCGCCAAGGGGCTGCTCATACTGCTGCCGTTCATGGCGGCGGCCGTCATCCTGGCGATAGCGGGCAACGTCATACAAGGGGGATTCGTGATAAAGCCCTTCAAGGCGGAGGTCGACAAGGTGAACCCCGTGGAGGGGCTGAAGAGGATGTTCTCAAGGCACGCAGCCCTCGAGTTCCTGAAGGGACTCTTAAAGTTCACAGCCGGTGCATTGCTGCTGTATTTCATCGTGAAGAAGAGCATGCCGCTCGTCCTGGACCTGATGAGCATGGACGTACGGGCCCTCTCTGTGTCGATGTCCGGCATGCTGTTCCATGCATTAAAGGTCGGTTTCTTCTGCTTCTTCGTCATCTCCATCATAGACTACATAAACGAGCGGTGGAAGCACGAGCGCTCGCTCAGGATGAGCAAGCAAGAGGTCAAGGAGGAGTACAAGTCTACGGAGGGAGACCCCCATATAAAGGCACGCATCCGCTCCATACAGAAAGAGATGGCGCGCAAGAGGATGATGCAGGAAGTGCCGAAGGCGACCGTGGTCATAACGAACCCTACACATCTGGCCGTTGCGCTGAAATATGAAAGGGGCTCCATGGGAGCCCCGAAGGTCGTTGCAAAAGGAGCCGGACACATGGCCGCCAGGATCAGGGAGATCGCCGCAAAGGCCGGCGTGCCCGTAGTCGAGGACAAGCCGGTTGCCCAGGCCCTCTTCAAGCTGGATCTCGATATGGAGATACCGGAGGAGCTCTACAGGGCTGTTGCGAGGATACTATCGTATATCTACAAGCTCAGGGGTGAGGTGGCGTAAGGTGTCGCAGAAGAGGAACCGGGAAATACAGGCGGTCGATCCGCAGGAGGTGGACTGATGGAGAGTTTGAGCTTCTTGAGAAACCGCAGTGACGTTGCACTGGCGTTGAGTCTTGTGATCGTGCTGGCGATCATGCTCCTGCCCGTACCGGCCTTCGCCCTCGACGTGTTCCTCTCCACATCCGTGTCCATAGCGATAGTCGTTCTCCTCACGTCCGTATATATCAAGAAACCCCTCGACTTCTCGGTCTTTCCCTCACTGCTGCTGATGGTCACCCTCTACAGGCTCTCTCTCAACATCGCGACAACGAGGATAATACTGCTGAAGGGCAACGAAGGCCCCGAGGCCGCAGGACGCGTGATAAAGTCGTTCGGCGATTTCGTCGTCGGCGGCAACTATGCGGTGGGCCTCATCGTATTCCTGATCCTCGTGATAATAAACTTCATAGTGATCACAAAGGGTGCCGGAAGGATCGCAGAGGTGGCGGCGAGGTTCACTCTCGACGCAATGCCCGGCAAACAGATGGCTATAGACGCCGATCTGAACGCGGGCCTGATAGACGAAGAGACCGCCCGGAAGAGGCGAGAGAGCATATCGCATGAAGCCGACTTCTACGGAGCGATGGACGGTGCGAGCAAGTTCGTCAGGGGCGACGCCATCGCCGGGCTCGTGATAACCGGCATCAACATCGTTGGCGGTCTCCTGATAGGGGTCCTGCAGAAGGGGATGCCGATCGCCGACGCGGCAAGAACGTATACGCTGCTCACGATAGGCGACGGGCTCGTGTCGCAGATACCGGCACTGCTCGTCTCCACGGCGGCGGGCATTGTGGTGAGCCGCGCCGGCAGCGACACGGACCTCGGCGAAGAGGTGAAGAGGCAGATGTTCATCAACCCGAAGGCCCTCTCCACGGCCTCAGGAGTCCTCCTCATACTCGCCCTCGTCCCGGGACTGCCCCACATACCGTTCCTGATAATATCCGTTACCTCTGGAGCGATCGCCTACATGGTCTCGAGGAAGCCGCCTGAGGAGAAGGAAGAGGTCACGGAGACCGAGGCCCCTGCCGAGCCCTCCATCGAGTCGTATCTCGAGCTCGATCCCCTGAGCCTCGAGATCGGCTACGGCCTGATTCCGCTTGTCGAGGAGCCGGGCGGCCAGCTGCTCGGCAAGATCAAGGCGATGCGCAGGCAGATCGCTCAGGAACTCGGATTCATAGTCCCTCCCGTCCACATCAAGGACAATCTGCAGCTCAGGCCCCACGAGTACAGCTTCCAGATAAAGGGTGTCGAGATCGCAAGAGGAGAGGTGCTTCTCGGCAAATGGCTTGCGGTGGCCGGCGAGGAGGAGCATGAGAGGATCGAGGGAATCCCGACAAAAGAGCCCGCCTTCGGCCTGCCCGCCGTATGGATAGACGAAAGCGCGGTGGAGGCCGCTCAGGCCAAGGGGCACACGGTCGTCGATCCATCGACGGTCATCGTCACGCACCTGACAGAACTTCTGAGGAAGCACGGCTGGGAGGTGCTGACCCGGACGGAGACTCAGGAGATCCTCGACAACGTCTCAAGGAACTACCCGCGGATAGTGGAAGAGCTCGTGCCGAACGTACTGCCGCTCGGCACGGTCCAGAGGGTGCTCCAGAACCTCCTCAAGGAACGAATACCCATAAAGGACATGATAACCATACTCGAGACCCTCCTCGACCACGGCCAGAGGGTGAAGGACCCGGACATGTTGACCGAGCTCGTAAGGCAGGCTCTCTCGAGGGTCATCAGCAGGCAGTACATGCTTCCCGACGGCACCCTGCCCGTCTTCACTCTCGACCCGAGATACGAGCGGGACATACTCCAGTCCGTGGAAGAGGGCACAGGACTGTCACCGCAGCTCATGCAGCGGCTCCTCAGGGGACTTGAAACGACGCTCAAGGACGACAAGCTCAAGAACATCCAACCGGTGCTCGTATGTTCACCCCAGATACGGAGGCACCTGAGAGACATCGCTGACAGGGTAATGCCATCGCTCGTCGTCCTGTCGAGCAACGAGATATCGTCGAACATAAAACTCTATTCACTGGGGATGGTGAGTTATGAAGATTAAGAAATTCCAGGCAAGGACTTTCTCCGAGGTGCTGAAGGCCGTAAAGAGGGAACTGGGTCCGGACGCCGTGATCCTCTCATCGGAGCAGCTCGATGAGAGCATGGTCGAGGTCGTCGCTGCAGTGGACTACGAGGGACTGGATCCCATTGAGCAGCCGTCCACCGTTGAAGGCACGACGGACCTCTCCGAGCTCAAGAGCGAGGTCGCCAGGCTCAAGGAGGCGCTCCTCCAGATGAAGAAGAGCGGGTACGAGATGAAGCTTCCGGAGAAGAAGCTCCGGGTGCTGAGGCTGCTCCTCAAGAGGTCGATCAAGGAGGAGTTCGCCATGAGGCTCTGCGAAAAGGCTCAGGATGCCGAGTCCCTGCTGAGTGTACTGACGGACGAGCTGAAGACCATGGACGCCATGTCGTCCCGGAAGGCCGTGATGCTCATAGGGCCAACCGGCGTGGGGAAGACCACGACCCTGGCCAAGCTCGCCTCCCAGGCGATACGCTCGGGCAGGAAGATAGCGGTGATGACGCTCGACACATACCGTATCGGTGCAGTGGAACAGCTCAGGTTCTTCTCGCGGGTGCTCGGTGTTCCCCTTGAGGTCGTCTCCGAGATATCGGACCTGAAGGAGAAGGTGGCGAAGCACTCAGGCCGCGACATGATATTCATAGACACGACCGGAAGGAACCCCCGTGACGAAAAATACATCGGCGAGATACGCGCGATCCACTCCCTCGGGCTCCCGATCGAGACACACCTCATAATGAGCGTCAACAGCGACGACGTCTTCATGACCGATGCATACAGATATTACGGGAAGCTCGATATAGACTGCCTCGGGTTCACAAAGGTCGACGAGGCGGTCAATGCCGGCTCCATATACAACCTGTCCGTACTCTATCAGAAGCCGGTAGCCTACATAACCACCGGCCAGCGCATACCCACGGACATCGAGTTTCCCGACAACAGTGCACTCGCAAGGCTCATCCTTAGAAAAGGAGTGGAAGAATGAGACAACTCAAGAATCAGCCCAAACAGATAAGCACCATAGCCGTAACGAGCGGCAAGGGGGGGGTAGGCAAGACCAACATAGTCGCGAACCTCGCCATCGCACTCCAGAGACAGGGAAAGAAGGTCCTGATATTCGACGCCGATCTCGGCCTGAGCAACATAGACATCCTCTTCGGAATGGCTCCCAAGTACAACATACAGCACCTGCTGAAAGGCGAGAGGTCGCTCAGGGAGGTCGTCGTAAAGGGACCGGAGGGCGTCATGATACTGCCTGCGAGTTCGGGAATCGAGGAACTGACGAGCATAAACGAGTTCGAGAGGCTGAGGCTGCTCGATGAGTTCGAGTCGTTCGACGAGGACGTGGACGTCCTGCTGATAGACACCAGCGGAGGGATATCCTCCAACGTGACCTTCTTCTGCATGGCAGCGCAGGAAATCGTTGTGGTCATAACACCCGAGCCGACCTCGCTCACCGATGCATACGCCCTGATAAAGCTCCTCTACACGAGGTACCAGGAGCGGGAGTTCAAGATACTCGTCAACTGTGCCGGCAGCTCTTCGGAGGCATTGGAGGTCTTCAAGAGGCTCCATGTGGTGACGGACAAGTTTCTCAACATCGCCCTCGACTACCTCGGCTTCATTCCGCTCGACAGCGCCATCCAGAGGGCGGTCAGGTCACAGCAGACGGTCGTCACGTTCGAGCCCGAAAGCCGGTCGGCACGGTGCTTCAACGACCTCGCGCTCAAACTCGGCGGCAGCAGCACGGCGAGGCTCAAGGGGAGCATACAGTTCTTCTTCGGCAACCTGTTCGGAGTCAGAAATGATCCAGGGCTATAGGACCATAACGACAGAGGAAGAGAAGGAGGCGGTACTTAAGGAGATGCTTCCGTACATAAAGTACACGGCCTACAGGCTTGCCTGGAGGCTTCCGCCCCAGCTGACGATCGACGACCTGATAAGCGTGGGCGTCATAGGACTGCTCGATGCGATCGAGCGGTACGACCCCGCGAGGCATGCAAACATAAAGACCTATGCCGAATACAGGATAAAGGGCGCGATGCTCGACGAGCTGCGCTCGGCGGAGTGGGCGCCGAAGCAGCTCCAGAAGAAGATAAACGACCTCAAGTCCGCGTACCGGCGGCTCGAACAGAGGCTCAACCGCCCGCCATCGGAGAGCGAGGTGGCCGAGGAGCTCGGTATAAACTCCGACGAGCTCTTCAAGCTGCTCCACGATGCAAACGGCGCGGTGACCGTGAGCCTCGAAGACATTGAACACAAGGTGGGACAGAACGGCGACGGTGACTACAACATATACGAACACTTGCAGGACCGTAACGCTGAAGACCCGCTCCGCCTGATCGAGAAGGCGGACGTCAAGGATCAGCTCGAGAAGGCGATGGAGAGGCTTCCCGAGAGGGAGAAGCTGATACTCTCTCTCTACTACTGGGACGAGATCACGTTCAAGGAGATCGGCAGGGTCCTCGGTATCTCGGAGTCGAGGGTGTCGCAGCTCCACAGCCAGGCGATCATCAGGATGAGGGCGTATGTCGAAGGAAACATCTGAAAAACGTTGCATGTGCGAAAAAACCGGGCCGTGAACTTTCCGTTAAAGTTAACGGCGTCACGGTCCGATATAAAACCCTATGAACTTCAAACGACTCCAGAAGTTGAGGGCCGACCTCAAGGCCGAAGATCCGTCGGTCAGGAGGGCGGCTGCAGAGGCGCTGTCGGATGGCGACGAGAGGGCGATATATCCCCTGATACAGGCACTGAGGGATGAAAACCCCGGCGTGCAGGATGCAGCCATGCGATCCCTCATAAACATCGGGGGAGAGGTCACGGCCTACATGGTGATCCCCCTGCTCAGGGAAGACGCCCTCATAAGGAACACGGCGTATGTCATATTGCGGGAAATAGGCGAGCTCAGCCTGCTGGCCGGACTCCTGAAGGACAAGGACGACGATATCAGGAAGTTCGCCATAGACCTCATGACCGAGATAGGCGATCCCGGCGCATGCAGACACCTCGGCCCCATGCTGAAGGACCCGAACCCCAACGTTAGGGCCGCTGCGGTGAAGGCGGTCGGCAGGCTCGGATGTCCGGACTCACTCAAGGTGCTGATAAACGCGCTGAAGGACGAGGAGTGGGTCTGCTTCGCCGCGCTCGAGGCCTTGGCCGAGGTCAAGGACCCGGCTGCCGTGGACCCGCTCACCGAACTCCTCTACGGCTCCTCGGAGGCCATAAGGTACTCCGTCATCGAGGCCCTCGGCAAGATCGGCACGCACGAAGCCGCCGCCGTACTCAAGGAATTCATCAAGGACGCATCAGAACTCGAAAAAAAGGCCATTATCAAGAGCCTGACCGAAATAGGCCTCACCCCCGACATGAAGGACCTCTCGGAGACACTCATGGAGATGCTGAAGAGTGACGACGGCGAGGAGACGCTGACGGCCCTCAAGGGCCTCGTCTCGATCGGTTGCTACGACGCGATCCCGGCCATAGTGGACAAGGGTGGCTCGCTCGATCCGTCCCACCCCGACGAACTCGAGATGCTGACCGTCTTCAAGGAGTCGCTCCTGAGGTTCGGTTGCTCTGAAAGGCTGATAGACGTGATCGTGTCGCCGGAGACGAAGTACAGGGGGAAGGTCCTCGCCATAGAAGCGCTCGGCAAGATGAGGTGCAGAAAGGCGGTCCCAAACCTCATCGAGGTGATCAGATCCCCGGCGAGGGATGTCCGCAGGGCCGGGGCGGCCGCACTCGGAGACCTGCATGACGAGGCAGAGATGTTCGATGCACTCCTGTCGGCCACCGAGGACTCGGACGGACATGTCAGGAAGGCGGCCGTCGTTGCCCTCGGAAGACTAAGAGACCCGTCGGCATACGATGCGCTATATGAACTCTACATGGCGGAACCGTACAGGGACGTGAAAGAGGAGATCGTCAGGGCCCTGATGAGGATCGACGAGAAGCGGTTTGTATCGAGGATAGAAGACCACGACGAATACACGAAGGAGATGATCGCGCGGTTCTCGGAGGACAGGGATGTGATCATCACCCTCTCCAAGGATGCATCGCCCTCGGTCAGGGTCTCGGCAGTCTTGAGTCTCGCCAGGGTCCCCGCAGACGAAAGGACCGTCAGGACGATCAGGGATGCCACACGGGACCCGGATGCAGACGTGAGAAAGGCCGCAGCCCAGTGCATCGAGGAGATGGGATGCTGCAGGGACGCACTGGCCGACCTGCTCAAGGACGGCGACATGTGGGTGAGGCTCTATGCATTGAGGGCACTTGCATCGTCAAACGGCGCCGAGTCCGTTGCGACCATAATATCCATGCTCCATGACCCGGCGGTCCCGGTGGTACTTGAGGCCATAGAGGTACTCTCAGGCATCGACGACCCGGAAGCCCTGAAGGCGCTCGATGCCTTGAGAGAGCACGAGAACCCGGACATAAGAGAAAAGATAGCGGAGGCGCTCGATTCCGCATGGTAGCTCCAGTGCTCAAGGACGATACCTTCAGGCACCTGAGGGACTTCATCCATGAAAAAAGCGGTATATACATCCCGGATACCAAGAAGTACCTGCTCGAGAACCGCCTTCTCAGGAGACTCGAAGAAAAGAAACTGAAGAGTTATGAAGACTACCTCTACCTCATCAAGTACTCGGGAAACGGTGACGAGATCGCCGGGCTCTTCGACGTGGTCACAACGAACGAGACGTACTTTTTCAGAGAACCACGGCAGTTCGACGTCTTCATCGGTCACGTCGTGCCGTCAATCGTCTCCGCCGGGGCAAGAGGCATACGCGTCTGGTCCGCGGCCTGTTCGACAGGGGAGGAACCGTATACCATCGCCATACTCTTCAACGAACACCGGGAGACGAGATTGCTCAGGAAGGAGATAATAGGATCGGATATCAGCAAAGGCGTGCTCGAGGCGGCAAAGAGGTCCGTCTACAGCTCCTATGCCGTCAGGAACGTGCCTGAAGAATACCTGAAAAAATACTTTCGGAACTCGGGAAACGTTTACTCGCTCGATCCGAAGATAAAGACGATGGTTAAATTCCTGAACATCAACCTCGTCGACGAGAAACAGGTCAGGACGCTGAGGAATCTCGATGTCGTCTTCTGCAGAAACGTGCTGATATACTTCGACGACAAGAACAAGAGAAAGGCGGTCTCGCTGATATACGACTCTCTCAAGCCCAAGGGCTATCTCTTCATCGGGATGTCGGAGAGCCTGCACACGGTGACGAGGGCCTTCAGGCCCATAAGCATCAACAAAACAGTGGTGTATCAGAAGGTTTAGACATGAAGATACTGATCGTCGACGATGACAGCGTAACGAGGAAAATCCTGGGGCTCTATCTGAAGTCCAAGGGATACGACGTCTCATTCGCCGAGAACGGGCTCGACGCGCTCGAAAAGCTCGGCACCGAGAACATAAACATCGTTCTCACCGACCTGAACATGCCGTACATGGACGGCACGGAGTTCATAAAGCACATGAAGTCCGAACCCCTGTACAGCCACATACCTGTATTGATGGTCTCGACCGAGGCCGACGAAGAGGAGAAGAAACGGGCCTTCGATGCCGGAGCCGACGGTTACCTCGTCAAGCCGGTGACTGCAGAGGCGGTTAACGCGAAGGTGCATGAGCTGCTGAGAAGAATTTTCAAAGGAGGTGGAAACATAGATGTTCGACACTAACATGAAGATACTCGTCGTGGACGATTTCTCCACCATGAGGAAGATCGTCAGGAACGTCCTGAAACAACTCGGTTACAGCAACATCGAGGAAGCGGAAGACGGGGCACAGGCATACTCCAAGCTCAAGGAAGGCTCATTCCAGTTCGTGGTGTCGGACTGGAACATGCCAAACCTCGACGGGCTCGAGATGCTGAAGAAGATACGGTCCGACCCCGACCTGAAGGACCTGCCCGTACTGATGGTCACGGCCGAGGCCGAGAAGGACAAGGTCATCGCAGCGATCAAGGCGGGCGTGAACAACTACATAGTCAAGCCCTTTACCGCCGAGACCTTGAAACAGAAGATGGAGCAGATCTACGAGCGCCTGAACAGCGGATAGACGGCAGACGCGATCAAGGAGCGTTGTCCTGCGGCTCGCAGGAACGAAACAGAGGGAGGAAAAGGTCATGCCTGACGAGATGGAAGAGATCATACAGGACTTCATAATCGAGACCCAGGAGATACTGGACGGGCTCGACGAGAAATTCGTGGACCTGGAGAAGGACCGTTCGAACCAGGACCTCCTCAACGATATATTCCGGAGCATTCACACCCTGAAGGGCGCTTCCGGGTTCCTCGGCTTCAACCAGATGGTCGAACTCACCCATACGACCGAGAATGTCCTCAAGAAACTGAAAGACGGCTTGATCGAGGTCACCCCTTACATCATGGACGTGATACTCGAAGCGGTCGACCTGATGAAGCTGCTCCTTGTGCACATCAAGGAGAAGGACGGCGTGGAAGAGGACCTGAGCGGTATTGTATCGAAGCTCCAGGCCATAGAGAGTGGAGAAGCAGCCGCAGGGAAGGATGATGCCTCAGCCGCATCCGAGGCTGAGCCTGAAGACGCAACACCGGAAGACACCCGGACACACGACACGGATAATGAGCCTGCAGGCCGTGACCGCGACGAAGAACGGGAAAGCCCGGCACAGGCGGCGAAAGGCGCCGAGCAAGATGCGTACGCACACCCGGCGGATAGAGAGAAGATACACGTCGAGCAGACACTGAGGGTGGACATCGAACGCCTCGACAACGTGCTCAACCTCGTCGGAGAGCTCGTCCTCGCCAGGAACAGGCTCATGAAGATAACCTCGAACATCGAATCAAAGCATCCCGATGCACCCGAGACCTCAAAGTTGACCGAGACCACCGCATTCCTCAGTCTCATAACCACAGACCTCCAGCTGGCGGTCATGAAGACGAGGATGCAACCGGTCCGGAAGGTCTTCAACAAGTTCCCGAGGATGGTCCGCGACCTCGCACGCTCAAGGGGGAAGAAGGTGGAACTCGTCATAAACGGCGAAGAGACCGAGGTGGACAAGTCGGTTATCGAGAACATCGCCGACCCGCTCGTACACCTCGTGAGAAACGCCCTCGACCACGGCATAGAGAGCCCCGAGGAGCGCGAGAGCGCCGGCAAGCCGGCACAGGGCACCTTGAGGCTTTCAGCCGCCCAGGAGGGCAACAACATCGTGATAGAGATCGAAGACGACGGCCGGGGGATCGATTCGGAACTGATACGGCGCAAGGCCGCCGAGAAGGGCCTCATCACGGAGACCGAAGCGGCGTCGCTTTCGGACAGGGAGGCCCTCGACCTCCTCTTCACCCCCGGGTTCTCCACCGCAAAAGAGATAACCGACATATCCGGCAGAGGCGTCGGCATGGATGTGGTCAAAACGAACATCAGCAAGCTGAACGGCACCATCGACATTCAGACCGAGAAGGGAAAGGGATCGAGGTTCACAATCCGCTTTCCTCTCACTCTGGCCATAGTACAGACCCTGATGGTCGAGACGGCCGGAGACGTCTATGCCATACCCATAGGGGCGATCCTGGAGACCGTGAGGGTGACGGAAGAAGACGTCGAGACCGTCAACTCACAGGAAGTCATACAGCTCAGGGGTGACGTCCTCCCCGTGGTCAGGCTGTCGAGACTCTTCGGGTCATTCTCTTCCGAGACCGCAGGAACATTCTACGTGGTTGTGGTCACGGCCGAGAACAAGAAGTTCGGCATCGCCGTCGACAGGCTCAAGGGCCAGGAAGAGGCGGTCATAAAGGCGGTCGAAGGAAACCTCGTGAATCTCAACGACACGAATATATTTGCCGGCGCCACCATAACCGGAGACGGCCGTGTGGTGCTGATAGTCGACGTAGCCACCGTAATGGAGTCGATTGCAACCGGAGCGCTCGTATATGCCTGACGAGAGAATCAAGGTCCTGATTGCCGACGACTCGGCCTTCATGCGCAACGCGCTCTCGAGGATGATATCCTCTGACCCCGAACTCCAAGTCATCGGCACGGCGAGAGACGGAATCGAGACCGTAGACAAAGTGAGCAGTCTCAGGCCGGACATCGTCACACTCGACGTAGAGATGCCGAGGATGAACGGTCTCGAGGCACTCAAGGTCATCATGGAGACCAACCCCGTCCCGGTCCTGATGGTGAGTTCTCTTACTTCAGAGGGTGCTGAGGTCACGCTCGAGGCCCTCGATGCCGGGGCCGTCGACTTCATCCCCAAGAACCTCGCCGATCTCTCGGTGAACATCCTGAAGATACGGGAACTGCTTCTTGAAAAGCTGAAGGCAATAGGCAGGAGGGGCATAGTAAGGAGAAAAGCGGTGAGGCGGACACCGCTGCCTCACAGGAAGACCTTCGAAGGCCAGAGGAGGATATCGCTCGTGGCCATCGGCAGTTCCACCGGCGGTCCGAAGGCCCTGCAGGAGGTCCTGCCTCACATGCCGGAAGACCTTCCCGTGGGCATCGTGATAGCCCAGCACATGCCGCCGAGTTTCACAGGCCCGTTTGCCGAACGTCTCGATTCGATGTGCAAGGTGCATGTGAAAGAGGCGGAGCATGGTGAGCCTGTCAGGCCGGGGACCGTCATGATCGCGCCCGGTGGAAAGCACATGAAGATCGTCAGGAGAAGGACCCTCGAGGTGACCGCTGAGATAGTGGACGGAGAAGAAGGGGCCTATATATACAGGCCCTCCGTCGACCTGCTGATGCTATCGGCAACAAAGGCTTTCCCGGGCAGAACCCTGGGGGTGATACTCACGGGCATGGGAAACGACGGCCTCAGGGGCATGGAGATGATAAAGAGAGACAACGGAAAGACGATCGCACAGAGTGAGGAGACATGCGTGGTATACGGCATGCCGAAGGCGGTGGTCGATGCAGGAATCGCAGACAAGGTCGTACCCTTGGAAGAGATAGCAGGTGAGATCATAAACTCCGTATAGCTCCCATTTCTCCTCCTCCAATCCTCCAACGGCCGGCTCATACCTCCCGATGAGCCGGCCCCCTCCCCTAAAGTCTTCCATGGATGCGGCCGATAAGAGTATCACTTTCGAACCTTGAAGAACGAGTAAAGTGTTCGAGAAATCACGGAGGCAAGACAATGAGTACACTGCAGGAAGAGACGAGGGAAACGAAAGGCGAGGTGCTGCAGCTCGCTTCGTTCCGCCTGGGCGAGGAAGAATACGCCATCGACATATCGGCCGTCCAGGAGATCAACCGCATGACCGAGATCACGAAGGTCCCGAACTCCCCGCCGTACATCGAGGGTGTCCTGAACCTGAGGGGACGGATAATCCCCGCGGTGAACCTCAGAAAGAAGTTCGGGCTTCCAGAGAGGGAATACGACCGGCATACGAGGATAATGGTCGTCGACGTAGAAGGGACAATGGTCGGACTCATTGTAGACGCGGTATCCGAAGTCCTGAGGATATCGCCCGAGACCATCGAACCAGCTCCTGAGATGTCTGCAGGGGTGAACTCGAAGTACATAAGGGGGGTCGGAAAGGTCAACGGCAGGCTCGTCATTCTGCTTGACCTTGAGAGACTCTTCAAGTAAAACAAGAAGTAAAACAAGGGACAATCTCAACATACACAGACCGGCGGTGTTTCGCCTGAACGGCCTCCCGCAACAGCGTCTGTGGGATAAGGAGAGGAGACAATGCTCAAGAGAATGAAGATCGGGATGAGGCTGGCAATCGGCTTCGGCACGCTCATAGTGCTTACGGTGGTGCTGGGAGGTGTCGGTATCTACTACATCAAGTCGGTCAGCAGGGATGCAGAGAAGATGTATGTCGAGGGAGCCGTGACACTCGAGACACTCGATGACATCAAGTCCGCGGCATACCGCATCCGGGGCGACACGCTCGAGCACGTCCTGTCTGACAGGAGCGAAACCATGAAACGCCTCGCAGCCGAGATAAGTGAACAGAAGGCCCGCATCAGGGAACGGATCGGCGAGTACAGGAAGACCGGTTTGACCGAGGACGAGGAACGGCTCTTGAGCATTTTCGAGTCTTCTTTCCAGAGGTATATCGAGCGGGTGGAGAACGAGATACTGCCCTTGAGCCTTGCCGGACGGAAGAACAGGGCTGAGGCCCTGGCGCGCAAAGAAGCGGTTGAGGAGTTCCGCAGGGCCAGAGAAGCCGTAAACAACCTGATGGACAGCGGCGTCGAACAGACAAAGGGACTTTACGACCACTCCGTCATTAACTATAGAAACGCGCTCAGGTCGGTCCTCCTGATCATCGGCGTGATCCTCATACTGGGGATATCCGTCTCCGCCGTGATCACCCGCGGCATTACGCGTCCTCTGAGTGAGACCGTGACAGTGGCCAACAGGATGGCGGACGGCGACCTTACCGTCGCAATCCGTGCAGAGGGCGGTGACGAGACCGGACGGCTCCAGGCCGCCGTCAAGGAGATGCAGGATAAGTTCAGGGAGATAGTCGGACGGATAAACGGTGTCGTGACCACGGTGGCCAGCAGCTCGGAAGAGCTCTCCGCGACGACCGAGCAGCTCACGTCGATCATGAACGACCAGAGCAACCAGCTCGAGCAGTCTGCCACGGCGACCACAGAGGTGTCACAGACGATCATGGATGTCGCCAAGAACGCATCGGATGCATCGTCTTCCGCAAAGGAGTCCGTTGAGACCGCGCGGGAAGGAAAGGCGGTGGTCGAACAGACGGTGACCAGCATAATGAAGATAGCCGAGACCGTCGAGAGGTCCTCACAGACCGTGGCGAAACTCGGAGAGAGCAGCAAGAAGATAGGCGATATCATCGACGTGATCAACGACATCGCAAGCCAGACCAACCTCCTTGCACTGAACGCGGCGATCGAGGCCGCGCGCGCGGGAGAGCACGGGAGGGGCTTCGCAGTGGTTGCGGACGAGGTCAGGAAGCTCGCCGAGAAGACCTCTGACTCCACTGAAGAGATAACGGAGATGATCAAGGAGATACAGACCAACACCGAGGAGTCGGTAAGGAGCATGGAGGAGAACAAGGCCGAATCGGGAAACGGCGTGAAACTGGCTGAAAAGGCGAAGGAATCCCTCGAGAAGATCGTGAACGTCTCCACGCTCTGTCTCGATCAGGTCAGTTCCATCGCAGCGGCAACCGAAGAACAGTCAGCAGCAGTCGAGCAGGTCTCGTCGAACGTCGAAAACATCGCAAACTCGTTCGGGACTTCGAGGGAGGCGGTGTCACAGATAAACCAGTCCGCCATCGACCTCTCCCGCATATCAAGCGACCTCGTCAGCCTCGTATCGTGGTTCAGGATGGACTCGGCCGCGGTCGAGATGAAAAGGGTCGAAGACATCGATGCAAAACCGTCGAAGATTGTGTATGAGCCCGGGGAATACACCGCACAAGGGGTGTAGATCAATCCATGGATACAGGGCATGAAAGACGCCTTCGAGACCTCACATCGATGAATGACGAAATCGGCGGATCGTTCGTCTTTCGGTCATCAAACCTAAAGGAACAGGAGGTGTGATGTTGTCAGGACAGCACATCGGCTTCAAGATCGGCAACGAAGAGTTCGCCATCCCCATACTGAGCGTCCAGGAGATAATAAAGCCCGTGCAGGCGACGAAGATACCCGAAGCGCCCGAATACATACTCGGTGTGATAAACATGAGAAACCGTGTCATCCCGGTTATAGACCTGAAGAAGAAGATGTACTTCTCTTCGGACTCCGGAGCCGATCAAGACCAGAAGATCGTCCTGGTCAACGTGGGAAGCCTTACGGTGGGTGGTCTCGTGGACGGCATCACAGGGGTGGTAAACGTTCGTGACGAAGACGTTGAAAGGAACATAGGTGCACTCTCCGGAACATCAGGAGAGTACATACAGGGCATCGTAACGATGGGTGAGGACAAGCTGCTCCAGCTCCTCGACTTCTCGAAGCTCCTCACTCTCGACGACATGATGTTCATTGAAGGACAGGGCCTGAGTGGAAAATCGAGCGCTGATGGATCGGCGGCCGTCACGGAAAACACCTGCAAGCCCAGCGGCGACTTCCTGGTAAAGGAGGTGAGGGACGAGATAATTAGCCGTGCGGAGTCGAAAGGCCTCGAAAGGAACATGGTCCAGCAGATTATGACCAAGGTGCAGCAGTTCCTCGACTCCCTGTCCAACGGCGACCTCGAAGGGGCCGAGACCATCCTCGTCGAGATATCAGCCATGGGAGAGAAGGAACTCTTCACCGAGATCGGCAAGATAACAAGGAACCTCCACAACGCACTCGGCGAATTCAAGACGATGATCGACCCGAGGCTCAAGAACATAGCACTCGAGGAGATGCCGAACGCCGCCGACAAGCTCCACTGGGTCATAACAAAGACGGAGGAGGCGGCTGGAAAGACCATAGGCCTGATCGAGAAGAACCTCATCCTGCAGAGCGACATCATAAAGCGGCTCGACATCATAGACGAAAAACTGAAAGAACTCGACGGAGCCGCGCAGGCAGAGAAGGAAGCGGTGCGGTTCCTGAGAAACGCCGTCGAGGAGATGAACGCTGACTTCATGGAGGTCCTCCTCGCCCAGGAGTTCCAGGACCTCACGGGCCAGATCATCAAGAAGGTCATATCACTCGTGGCAGAGCTCGAATCACAGCTGGTGCAGCTTGTGAAGGTCTTCGGAGTGAAGGTCGAACCGAAGAAGAAAGAGGAATGGTTGAGCGGACCGCAGACTTCCGACTCAGGGACGGAAGAGACCGTATCGAACCAGGAAGACGTCGACTCCCTGCTGAAGGACTTCGGGTTTTGAGACTGCCGGAGATACGACAGCGGCGGGCATGTTCCAGGTTCGTTCACACCGAGCGAAAGCCGTAACAGGTTAAAGTTTTCAGGAAACCGGACGATATATTCAAGTAACGCGGACTGTCCACGATACAGTCGCCGCAAACGGGCGGTGCTGTCATTCCCCCGAAAATCAGGAGGTCAAGTCATGATCAAAGGGCTCAAGCTGAGAAATAAATTCATCCTCTTGCTCACTTTCCCGATTCTCGGGCTGCTCTTCTTCTCGCTGAACGAGGTCGTGGACAAGTCGAGGCTCGCTTCCGAGATGAAAACCCTGCAAACCCTGTCGGCGCTCGCCGTGAATATAAACGCACTGGTCCACGAGACACAGAAAGAGCGCGGGATGACGGCGGGTTTTCTCGGCAGCAAGGGAACCAAGTTCCGCGAAAGGCTGAGAGAGCAGAGGAACCTGACCGACGGTAGGATAACCGAACTGAGGGAGTTCCTTAAGGGATTCGACATCGATGGTTTCGGAGCGGACTTCAGGGACGGCCTCGAAAGCGCCCTGAAAGACCTCGACTACATTTCCGGCACCAGGAGTACCGTCGATGCACTCAGCATATCGGTACAACAGGCGATCGGGTACTATACGGACATGAATGCCAAGTTCCTGCACATCATATCCGATGTCTCGAAACTGAGCACCAATGCAGAGATATCAAACATGTCGTCGGCCTATGTCAACTTCCTGATGGCCAAGGAACGGGCCGGGATCGAAAGGGCCGTCGGAAGCAACACGTTCGCCGCCGGAAGGTTCGCACCCGGAATGTTCATGAAGTTCAACCGCCTGATCACGGAGCAGGACGTATACACCAAGGTGTTTCTATCCTTCGCCACGAAGGAACAACAGGAGTTCTACAGGAAAAAGGTTTCCGGACGCGCAGTAGACGAAGTCGAGAGGATGAGAAAGATAGCCATCGACAGGGCGTCGAGGGGCGATTTCGGGGTGGATGCAACATACTGGTTCAAGACGATGACAGAGAAGATAAACGCACTGAAAGACGTGGCGGACAAGCTGTCCGAAGACCTGATCGCAAAGACCTCGGCACTCAAGGGCAGGGCCCAGTTGTCTCTGTTCATAACGATATCCCTGACCATCATCATGATCACCTTATCCGTCCTCTTCGCCTTATACATCGTGCTGGGAATGCTCAGACAGTTGGGCGGCGAGCCCGAGGTCGTGGTTGAGGCGGCAAAGAGGATATCGAGCGGAGACCTGACCGTAGCCCTTAACAACAGCGGCAGAGAGGCCACCGGGCTGTTCGCGGCGATGATGAACATGGTGGAGAATCTGAAACGAATCGCCTGGCAGATAAAGGGGGCCGCAAACACCATTGCGAGCAACTCCGAGGAGACCTCTGCAACGACCGCACAGATCACAGCCGGCATAAATCAGCAGATACTCCAGATAGAGCAGTCCGCGACCGCCACGACCGAGGTATCTCAGACCATAATAGAGGTCGCAAAGAACGCGTCAGACGCTGCCGGCGCAGCCCGAGAGTCGGTCGAGGTCGCCAACGAAGGCAAGAAGGTAGTCGAGCAGACCGTCACGCGAATACTCAGTATAGCCGACACGGTGGCGGCATCAGCCAGGACCATCGAAGAACTCGGTGAGAGCAGCAAACAGATAGGGGATATCATCAGCGTCATCAACGACATCGCAGACCAGACGAACCTGCTCGCACTAAACGCGGCCATCGAGGCCGCGAGGGCCGGAGAACACGGGAGGGGATTCGCCGTAGTTGCGGATGAAGTGAGGAAACTGGCCGAGAGGACGAGCAAGGCGACCGAAGAGATATCCGAGATGATCAAGAAGATACAGCAGGATACCGAGGTATCCGTAAAGAGCATGGAGGAAGGAAAAACGCGGACCGAAGACGGAGTGAGCCTTGCCGAGAAGGCCCGGGAGTCCCTCGATAAGATCGTGAGGTCCTCAGACAAGTGTCTCGACATGGTGCAGGCCATAGCCACTGCAACCGAAGAACAGTCTGCAGCAATCGAGCAGGTCTCGACGAACATGGAGAATATCGCAAACGTCTCCAAGACTTCCCAGGAGGGAATCTCCCAGATCAACGCCGCAACCAACGAGCTGGCAAAACTCGCGAGCGAGTTCAAGAACCTCGTTTCATGGTTCAAGATCGACGCGGCAACTGAAACAGCTCCCGCCGCGTACACGGATGCCGCACCGGTGACAGCCACCGGATACCAGGTGGCCGCTTCTCACCCCGGCAACGGCGAGTCCGCTGTACACGACGGCGGGTTCGGTTCCTGACTCCTGCGAAAGAATCCGCATGCCCCTAAAGTTTCGGAGATGTCGGCCGATATATATACAATGACAACGACGTCGGAATGAGCGGAAAGGTCTGATTTCAGAATACGGCAACCTCTCTTAGTTCCTCCGCTTTTCTCCTCCAACGGCCGGCTCACCACCTCCCAGTGAGCCGGCCCCACCCTCTTACTAAAGTTTTTGATGAATATGGACGATAATGCATGTAAGGGCGCGAAATTCTTCATCCGCCGGAGCGCCAGCCCTGAATTCCGTACGGCCCAGACGGCGATATATCACAATCAGGCACTGGAGGTATGGCAAAATGTATGATATAATGTCTTATATGATCAATGTCTTCATTATAGAGGACCATGCAATCGTGAGGGACGGCCTGAAAGACCTTTTCAGCTCGGTAGACGGTTACAAGATAGTTGGCGAGGCGGAAAACGGCATCGAGGCGATAGAGAACATAAAGGCGATAAAGGATACCCCACCTCATGTGATAATACTCGACATGAACCTGCCCATAATGCATGGAGCCGACGTCATCAAGGAGCTGAAACCCCTGGTGCCGGGTTCGAAGATAATCGTACTCACTGGAATAATGGATGTCAACAGGATAGCCGACGCCATAAGGAGGGGGGCATCCGGTGTAGTGATGAAACCGACACCGTTCTCCGAGCTCAAGGAGGCCATAGTTTCAATACTGAAGGGAGGACTCTACTTTTCACCCTCCATCTCCAAGCAGGTCATCAAGCAGCTATCCTCCCAGGAAGCATAGACATGTAGGTTCATGCAGCAGCCGATCCGGTTGGTCAGATATGAACAAGAATATCTCCAGACTGAAAGACCTCCCCACCCTGCCCGTGATACTGCAGCGCCTCTTCAATGTGCTCCAGGACGAGCAGTCCACGTTCGTGGATATCGCCAATGTCATAAGACACGACCAGACCCTGACGGAAAAGATTCTCAGGGTCTCGAACTCCCCGTATTTCGGCCACGCAGGCAAGGTCAATACGCTGGAACAGGCCATCATGTTCCTCGGTTACGATCTTGTCAAGGGAATATGCCTCGGCACTTCCGTCTTCAAGCTCCTCGGAAGGGGCGAACGTGAGAAGTTGGGAAAGCTCTGGCAGCACTCATACGAGGTGGGCATAATAGCCGCCAACATCTCCGACCACGTCTGCAACATAGAGAGGGGAATCTGTTTCGTCTCAGGCCTCCTTCACGACATCGGCAGGGTCATCTTCCTAACGCTCGACAGGGAGAGATACCTCTCGATCCTCTCAACAGACGAGACCATACAGAAGGAACGCGAGATCTTCGGAACAGATCATCCGGCGGCAGGAGGCTCCTTCCTTGAAAACGCCCTGCTGCCGGAGGAGATCGTATGCGCGGTCAGGTATCACCACACCCCATCGCAGTGCACCCGCTACAGGGAGACATCCTCGATAATAGCCCTGGCCGAAGCACTGTCGAGGAGCTTCTTCCCGAAGATCGAAGACGACGGTGCATGGAGCGACGAACACGATGCAATAGTCCTGGAACTCTCTCTCGACGAAGGGAAGATGAAGGACATCAGGGAGAACTCAAAAGAAGAGAGTTCCTCGATGAAGGAACTCTTTACCGTATAGACGCAATCCTTGATCAGGGGTGCTGCCCTGTTTTTCACATGCCCGACAGTGTTGAATCGTGGTAAAATGACCTGTGGACTCCTGCGTTCATGCTGTTGAAACCACGTTGAAAGACCTTGACCGATGAGGCTCAGGATCATACATAAACTCAAGAGCGCAAACATCTGGCACATCGTATGGATGACGGTGGTCCTGACCGAGGTTCTGACGGCACTGCTGAACGTGGCAACGAGCCTTGTACTGTACGGGACACTCGACGCCGATCTACTTCTGGCCGGTACATTTCATGCATTCGTCGTCTCGTTGATCATAGCATCCATTGCCATCTGTCTCGTCAGGCAACTCCGCGAGACCGAGAGGTCGCTCACGGAGAAGACGCTCTACCTCGACAACATCATGCGGTCGTTCACGGACACGGCCCTGGCTGCAACGGACCTCGACTTCCGTATCATCTATTACAACCCAGTGGCCGAGAGGTTCTTCGGTTACAAGGCCGAGGAGGTCATCGGCCGCACCGTCATGGAGATGCATACAAAGGAGAGAGTGGATCCGTCCCGCTTTTCAAGGGCCATCGACACGGTCAGAAGGAACGGTGAATACAGGTATACGATCAGGCAGGAGACGGGCGACGGCGTCAGGATACTCGAATCAAAGGTATCAGCCATCCTTGACGAGAACCGCCGGCTCACCGGATTTGTACTTACCGCCAACGACGTCACAGAGAGAGAGCTTGCAAGGGAGAAGCTCGGTGTCCGCGCCAGCCAGCAGGCGGCTGTCGCGGAACTCGGACAGCTCGCCCTCTCCGGAGCCGCCCCCTTCACCCTCATGGAAGAAGCCGTGTCATTCGTCGCTAAGACCCTCGATGTCGAGTATTGCAAGGTCCTGGAACTCCTTCCAGACGGAAGGGAGTTGCTGCTCAGGGCAGGTGTCGGCTGGAGGGACGGCCTCGTGGGCCGAACAACGGTCGGCACGGAGAAGGACTCACAGGCAGGGTACACGCTGGCATCCAGCAAGCCCGTCATAGTCGAGGATCTCCGGACCGAGAGACGTTTCAGTGGCCCGCAACTGCTCACCGACCACGGGGTGGTAAGCGGGATGAGCGTGATAATCCACGGAAATGACCGTCCCTTCGGCATACTCGGAGCGCACACGACCTCGTTCCGAAAATTCACCAACGACGACATCCATTTTCTCCAGGCCGTATCCAACGTCCTTGCCGCTGCGATCGAGAGATCCAGGGCCGAGGAGGCGATCGCCGCTGAAAAAGAACGGCTCGCCGTAACCCTCCAGTCCATCGGCGACGGTGTCATCACCACTGACACCGGCGGAAGGATAGTCCTGATGAACAGAGTGGCCGAGGAACTCACCGGCTGGTCCCAGGGAGACGCAGCTGGAAGACCCCTGTCGGAAGTCCTGCACCTGCTAAACGAGAAGACGGGCCGGCCGGTTGAGAACCCTGCCGTGAAGGTGCTCGAGACGAGGGGAATGGTCGGCTTTGCAGACAACACGATCCTCAAAGCGAAGGACGGCACCGAGCGTCTCATTGCAGACAGTGCCGCGCCCATCTGCGCCAAAAAGGGCGAGATCATCGGCGTGGTTCTCGTGCTCCGCGATATCACAGAGAAGCATAAACTCGAAGAAGAGATTCTGAAGGCTCAGAAGCTCGAATCACTGGGCGTGCTTGCCGGAGGGATCGCGCACGACTTCAACAACCTGTTGACAGCGATTCTCGGTAACATCTCCATCGCAAAAGCACACTTAAAACCCGCGAACGACATGTTCGAGAGGCTGACCGAGGCGGAGAAGGCATCTTTGAGGGCCAAGGGTCTCACCAGACAGCTGCTCACCTTTGCCAAGGGTGGAGTGGTCGTGAAGAAGACCGCCTCGGTGGCGGAGTTGATAAAGGATTCGGTATGTTTTGCACTCAGGGGGTCCAACGTCAAGTGCAAGGTCTCCATAGCTGAAGACCTCAGGCCGGTCGAGATAGACGAGGCACAGTTCAGCCAGGTCATAGACAACCTCGTCATAAACGCCCAGCAGGCGATGCCCGACGGCGGGACCGTCGAGGTGAGCGCCGAAAACGTGACCGTAAGGCCGGAAGACCTGCTGCCCGTTAAGGAGGGAGACTTCATAAAGTTGTCGATTAAGGACCACGGGATCGGCATCCCCAGAAAAAACATGCAGAAGATTTTCGACCCCTACTTCACCACGAAGGAGAAGGGCAGCGGCCTCGGGCTTTCAACCACTTACTCGATCATCAAGAAACACGACGGATTTATCACCGTGGAGTCAGAGCCGGGTAAGGGAACCACCTTTCACATATATCTCCCCGCCTCAACAAAGCCCGTCTCCGAAAGGACGAAGTCGAACGACAAGATACTGAAAGGCAGCGGCAGGATTCTCGTAATGGACGATGAAGTGATAGTGAGGGAGGTGGCCGGCAAGATGCTGAGTCTCCTCGGATACGAGGTCGAGTTTGCGGCGAACGGCTCGGAGATGATAGAGGTATACAAAAAGGCAGAGGAGGCCGGGAGGCCCTTCGACGCCGTCATAATGGACCTGACCGTTCCTGGTGACATGGGAGGCAAGGAGGCCGTCAGGAGACTGATCGAGGTAAACCCCGGCGCCAAGGCGATCGTATCGAGCGGCTATTCCAACGACCCGATAATGGCCGACTACAGGAGGTACGGCTTCTGCGGCGTGGTGGCAAAGCCCTACAGGCTCCAGCAGCTCAGCCAGGTGCTGCATGGAGTGCTCTCCGAAGAGGGAATATGATCCGCAACTTGTCAGATCAATTCAAGGAGGAGAAATGGATTACAGGACCGGAAGCATAGGCAGGGTGATAGTGATGCGTTTCAATGACGGAGACGACCTGGTCGGCGGCCTTACGGAGGTCGCTCGTAAGGAGGATATCCGCTCGGCCATCTTTCACGTCGTCGGAGGACTCAAGAGAGGCTCGTTCGTCGTCGGCCCTGAAGAGGAGAAGATGCCGCCGAAACCGGTGTGGAGAGAGCTGAACGAGAGCCACGAGATATTGGGCACCGGCACCATATTCTGGGACGATGAAGGCCCTAAGATACACCTTCACGCCGCATACGGCAAGAGGGACGCTGTGAGGACAGGCTGCCTGAGGAAGGACTCCGAGGTGTTCCTGATAATCGAGGCCGTCATTTTCGAGCTGAAGGGCATCGACGCAAGGAGGATTCCGGATGCAGCAACGGGGCTCTCACTGCTCGGCTTTGCCGGCTGATGCACGCCTCCTCCTGCAAAGAGGGCCGGAGTTCGTAACGCCGGGAAGTGCCTTTCTTCATGGCATGTACGGCTTCAGGAAAACCTTGAATGGTGCGTGCGCCCTTCCGAGGGCTTGAACCATGAGAGAGGTTTCACGCCGGGCGGGAGCGATCGACCGTCGAATCTCTTCCGGAATACGGCTTTGCCCTGCCCGCCGCGTATTCATCATGGTATCATCCGGTGCCTCTGCAGGCGCTTCGGCACATACCATTCGGGCAGGTTGTAGGATATGCCGATCGGAGAGGGTTTAATGCCCCTGAACCTCTTGTGCACGATTGTGAGTGCATCAGGCACGTAGAGGAAGACATACGGGACCTCTTCAGCGAGTATCTCCTGTATCCTGAAATAGGCCTTCTTCCTCTTTTCGATGTCGAATGTCCTCCTTCCGGCCTCGAGCAGCCTGTCCACCTCCTTGTTACTGTATGAGACGAAGTTGAACTCCTTCTCTCCAGTCTTGCTCGAGTGCCAGATATCGTACTGGTCGGGGTCGAGCCCTATAGACCAGCCGAGTATGACCGCCTCGAAGCTCCTCTTGTCTATGAACTCGTTTATGAACGTGCTCCACTCGAGAATCCTTATGTTCACCTT
>DRKX01000138.1 GCA_011051565.1 Nitrospirota bacterium
GTTCCTGACGAGCCCGAGTATGGCCAGACGCTGTTTCAGTGTCAGTGCGGGATAGAAGGCGGGGTTTGCCACCACTGCACCCCTGAATGCGTAGAACGGGGCGACCACCGAGAGTATCGCCTCGTCTCCGGTAGACCCGATGTAGGCGTCGTAGAAGAGCGTCAGTGCCTCGAGGAAGGCGCCCTCCACGCGGTCGGAGTACATGATCGAATAGAATATGTAGTTTATCGTCAGGGCCGTCACGTCGTCCGCCGCCTCTCCCCAGGGGCCACGGCTGCGGTCCAGGAGCACGAACTCGCCGCTGTCCTTGAACCATATGTTGCCGGGGTGGAAGTCGCCGTGCACCTGACAGAGCCTCCCGTGCAGCGGCTTCAGTCTTGCCCGCCAGTCCACGCATAGCTTCTCTATGTCAGCCATCTCCCGGTGACTTATGACACCGTCGGGATAGGAGTCGAAGACCCCCATGAGGCACTCGCCGTGGCCGATGGTGTCGCGCAGCTTCCTCCAGTAGAGGGCCCTGGACTCCTTCCTGACCGAGTGGATCTCCTTCAGGTAGGACACCAGTGATAGTATCCTCTCGCGGTCCCTCCCGTCGAGCCCGTCCTTGTGCCTCATCTGCTCGAGGTCGTGAAAGTAGCTGACCCCGTCGGCCTTCTCCATCAGGAGGAAGTACTCCCGGCCGCCGCTTACCGACTTTAAAGAGCCGTCGGCCTGCAGCGAGAGCACGTCGAGGGGTTTCACGTGGCGGGGCAGTGCACCGTATTCGTTGAAGGCGAGGAGGAAGACCGCAGCCCTGTCGGATGGATAGTCGTGCCCGAGCCCCTCTGCATCAAGGCTCTTCAGTACGTACTCCTTCCGTCCTCCGGGAGTGTCGAAGGTGATGGAGAAGCCGGTGCCGTGTGCGCCCGAGCCGATGCGCTCGACCCTTACGAGCCTCGTGCCCTCGAAGGCCTTTGTGAGGTAGGCCTCGAGTGCGTCTTCCCTGATCATGCCGGCACCCGGCCTTCGCGTGCGGGACAGCCGGGACCTCCGTTCAGGAGTTTTATCACCGGGAGCCCGTCCTCGAATATCTCGATGATGTTGAGGCATCCGTAGTCCTGCTCGATCCTGAATATGTTCTCAAGCGGCAGGCCCATGAAGTGGCAGAGGATGATCCTGTTCACGCCGCCGTGTGCCACGATGCAGAACATGCCTCCGCGGTGTCGATCTATCAGGCTCCTGAGGGCGCTCAGGGTGCGCAGTTCGACCTCGACGGTGCTCTCTCCCGCAGGCGGGCTGAACCGCAAGGGGTCCTGCGCCCACCTGCTGAACTCCTCCGGGTAGGCCGCAGATATCTCATCGAAGCTCATCCCCTCCCACCTGCCGAAGTTCCTCTCCCTCAGCGCGGAGACAACGAGAGGTTCGAGCCCCAGCGCGGCCGAGACGATGGATGCGCTCTTCGTCGCCCGCTTGAGGTCGGAACAGTAGACGGCGTCGATGTCGAGCCCTGCCAGGTCTTCGGCAAGGCGCTGCATGGCCTTCTCTCCCCTCTCCGACAGCTCGACGTCGATGTGCCCCTTGTACCTCCGCTCCTCTCCTCCTATCGTGTGGCCGTGACGGATGAGAAGCAGGGTGGTCGTTTTTCTATCCATGCTCATGTTCGGCCTGTCAGTATCCGCAGGTTCTTCTCGCAGGCTCAATCCTCCAGCATGTCGAGTATTTCGATCAACCTGTCGAGTATCAGCTCTATGACCTTCTCGCCCTTTTCACGATCGGCCTTCGTGGGGTTGCCCCATACACCGCCTGGCCAGTACCTGAGCTTGTCCCTCACCACCAGCGGCTTTGGAAACGATGGATACTCCTCCTTGGATCTCCCCTTTACGAGTTCGGGCCTGAGTGCAAGCATCACGGAGGTCTCGAGCTCTCCTGCGTGGGAGTCGTTCTCGGTCTCGGCTATCTCGGAGAGCTCCTTCCACAACAATTCATACGGCGAGACCACGGCGATCCGGATACCCTTTTCCTCTTCGACGAGTATCTCAGCGGTCTCCTTGAGCGCGTTCATGTGGAGTCCGCCGCCGTGGCCCGAGACGAGCATGAAGTTCCTGACGCCCTTTCGGAACGACTCCCTCACGATGTCGAGGGTCAGCCGCCTGAGGGTCTCGGGCGTGATGGAGATCGTGCCCGGATGGAGCCTCGTCGAGGTACAGACCCCGTAATGCAGAGGAGGGGCGACAAAGACCTTCCTGCGCTCCTGCAGCCGCCTGAGCACCTCGACCGCGATCAGGGTGTCGGTGCCGAGCGGCAGGTGCCGCCCGTGCTCCTCGACGGTCCCGAACGGGATCAGCAAGGTCTTCGTCCTCCTGAGGCCCTTCTTGAACTCCTCCATGGTGATCAGATCGAGGTGCATGGACATCCTCCTTACCATAACAACATATAATAATCCGCGAGTTTTATCAAGTGCAGCGCAGGGGGGCGCCGAACCGCGGGGAGGAAAAAATCACCGCACAAATGATACAATCACACAATCATGAAGAGAGTGATCGCCGTGATAGGCGGCAGGCGCGTCAAGAGGGGGCTCCTCACGGTCGCCGAAGAGGTGGGCAGGCTCATAGCGGAACGTGGGGCGGTCCTCATGTGCGGAGGTCTCGGCGGGATCATGGAGGCTGCGGCCAAAGGTGCGAAGCACGCCGGTGGCCTCACCCTCGGCATCCTCCCGCAGGACGACAAGGAGTCGGCCAATCCCTACATAGACGTCCCTGTCGCTACTGGACTGGGAATAGGCAGAAATGTTATCATTGCACGCACCGCCGATGCCGTCGTCGCCATCGGCGGTCAGTACGGTACTCTCTCGGAGATCGCATTCTCCCTGCAGCTGAAAAAAACGGTCGTGGGGATTCAGACGTGGGATATCGACGGTGTACTGATGGCAGAGACTCCCGAGGAAGCCGTCGCGAAGATATTCGATGGCCTGACCGGTTCATGATAGACGAGAGCCCCCTTAGCTCAGTAGGATAGAGCACAGGATTCCTAATCCTGGTGTCAGAGGTTCGAATCCTCTAGGGGGCGCCACAAAAAAGATAAGATTTCATGATTTGCAGATAAAATTTTTTAATTTGACCAATCCGCACAAACTGTTTTATGGTTTAATGCCCGTGACAAGGGAGTGTGTTGGTCCTTTTCTCTTTAGGGCTCTGACCGAACCGTCTTTATTAAGCTCAGGAAAATCTTAAACGGAGGAGGAAATCATGAGTATGAAACACCAGACACCTTTGCTTGACGAACTTGAGAAAGGCACCTTTCCGAGCTTTGTCAAGGAGATCAAGAGGGCTGCCGAGCACTCGGACTACGCCCAGGATCTGCTTGGACTGCTTGAGCTCTCCTACAAGGAGAAGGTGACCCACTGGAAACACGGCGGAATCGTCGGCGTCAGGGGGTACGGCGCCGGAGTCATAGGCCGCTATTCGGACGTGCCCGACCAGTTTCCGGGAGTCGCCCACTTCCATACAGTGAGGGTGAACCAGCCTTCTGGATTCTTCTACACGACAAAGGCCCTCAGGGAGATATGCGACATCTGGGACAAGTACGGCAGCGGTCTGACGAACATGCACGGTTCCACGGGCGACATCATTCTGCTCGGTACAAAGACGGAGAACCTCGAGCCCGCGTTTGCAGAGCTCTCGTCGAGGGGCTGGGACCTCGGAGGGTCCGGTTCCGCCGTGAGGACGCCGAGCTGCTGCGTCGGCGCGGCCAGGTGCGAATGGGCCAACATCGATACGATGTCCATCACCCATGAGATCACCCAGCACTATCAGGACGAGATGCACAGGCCGGCATTCCCGTACAAGTTCAAGTTCAAGGTGGCGGGATGCGCGGTGGACTGCATCGCCTCGATCGCACGCGCAGACATGTCCATCATCGGGACATGGAGGGGCGACATCCAGATAGATCAGGGCGAGGTGAAGAACTATGCCCAGGGCGGCATGGACATACAGAAAGAGATAGTGGAGATGTGTCCCACGGAGTGTATAAGCTGGGACGGCAGCGAGCTCAAGATAAACAACGAGGACTGCAACAGGTGCATGCACTGCATTGCGAAGATGACCAAGGCCCTGAGGCCTGGCCCTGAGAAGGGTGCCACGATCCTTCTCGGCAGCAAGGCGCCGATCGTTACGGGTGCCCTCATGTCGTGGGTGATCGTGCCGTTCATGAAGATGGAGCCGCCCTACGACGAGCTCTTCGACCTCGTCGACAGGATATGGGAATGGTGGGATGAGCACGGCAAGAACCGCGAGAGGGTCGGTGAGCTGATCGAGAGGCTCAGCTTCACGAGGTTCCTCAAGGATGTCGGTCTCGATCCCCAGCCCGCGATGGTCAAGGAGCCGAGAAGGGATCCGTTCTTCTTCTGGTCCGAAGAGGATGTGGAGAAGTAACAGGCGTGAAAGCCTGAGCCGGCTCCGAGAGAAGGGAAATAATGAAATAATAAAATTATCATAGTTTGAAGGAGGTTGTTATGTCAGAATTACCACAGAGACAGACAGATATTGGACCGCCGCATTATGAGCAGTTCCTGCCGCCGGTGATAAAGAAGAATTACGGCAAGTGGAAGTATCACGAGCAGCTCGGACCCGGGCACATGGTCCATGTCTCCGAGAGCGGAGACAAGCTGTGGACCGTCAGGGTCGCCTCCCCGAGGCTGCTCTCCACGGATACGATCAAGGACATATGCGACATTGCCGACGCACACTGCGACGGATATCTCCGCTTCACCACAAGGCACAACGTCGAGTTCATGGTGGATGACGAGTCCAAGGTCGAGCCCCTCATGAAAGAGCTCAAGGACAAGGGCTTCATGATTGGCGGTATCGGGCCGCGGATCAGCAACGTCGTCCATACGCAGGGCTGGGTGCACTGCCACTCTGCGGCTACAGACGCATCCGGGCTCGTCAAGGTCCTGATGGACGACCTCGGCGAGTACTTCACCACCAAGTCGCTGCCCAACAGGGTGCGTCTCGCAGTGGCGTGCTGCGTCAACATGTGCGGTGCGGTCCACTGTTCCGACATAGCCCTTGTCGGTGTGCACAAGACACCGCCGAGGATCGAGCACGACAAGGTGAAGAACCTCTGCGAGATTCCGTCGACGATCGCCTCGTGTCCCACGAGCGCGATAAGCCCTGACCCCCAGAATAAGAGCGTGAAGATAAAGATCGAGAAGTGCATGTACTGCGGTAACTGCTACTCGGTCTGCCCGGCCATGCCGATCGCCGATCCCAAGAACGACGGTATAGCGATCGTCATTGGCGGCAAGGTCTCCAACCTCAGGAGCAATCCGAAGTTCTCGAAGCTCGCGGTTCCCTGGCTCCCGAATACCCCGCCGAGGTGGACTGAGACGGTTGCAGCCGTCAGGAAGATACTCGAGACCTACGAGGCCGGTGCCAAGAAACACGAGAGGCTCGGCGAGTGGGTGGAGAGGATCGGCTGGGAGAAGTTCTTCAAGGTGACCGGCCTCGAGTTCACGCTCCAGCACGTCGACGACTTCACGTTCGCACGTGAGACGTGGAGGATGGCCGCCACCTTCAAGTGGTAAACCGGACTCCTGTACACGGCATTGAGTGCCGGGATAAACGAGATGATGCGGAACAGGCCGGAGGCCGGCAGGCCTCCGGCCCGCTCCCGTGCTCAGGCGCAGCAGAGGCGGGAGTGTACGTGCTACAACAAAATACATCAGAGAAGTGAGGTGTCAATCATGGAAAAGGAAGAACTCAAGAAGATAATCTATGAGCTGGTCGAGAAGTCCATGGGCAAGAAGAAGCTCAAGCAGAGCGACATACTCAAGAAGGTCTCTGCCGACCACGGCGTGGACAAGAGCGAGGTGAAGGCCGCCCTCAGGGAGTTGATGGATGCCGGAGAGCTGATCTTTACGTATTTCGGCGGGAGCTTTGTGGAGATTCCACCAAAAGAGTAGTTACAACATGGGCTGCGGGAACCGCAGCCGCTTAGTCATTAAGTCATCGGATGACCATGGTGCACCGGGAATACAATGATCAATGAAGAGGAGTCACCGTGCACTGCTGCAAGGGTGGTGATAGCAGGGCTTAGAGGGGGTTCTGGTAAAACCACCCTTTCCCTTGGTCTCATCAAGGTACTCAGGGATTCCGGTCTCAGGATAAGGGCGTTCAAGAAGGGCCCCGACTACATCGATGCAGGGTGGCTCGCCGCTGCCTCCGGGTGCGACTGCTACAATCTCGATCCCTATCTCTTCTCCGACCAAAAGATCCTGCAATCATTTTCTCTCCACAGCCGTGACGCCGACTGTGCCCTCGTCGAGGGCAACAGGGGGCTCTACGACGGCATGCATGTAGAGGGGACCTACAGTACGGCGGAACTCGCCAAGCTCCTCAAGGCCCCTGTCGTACTTGTGGTCGACTGCACCAAGGTCACGAGGACCCTCGCCGCCGTGATCCGTGGCGTCGTCTCCTTCGACCCGGATGTCGATGTCAGGGGCGTCATCCTCAACAACATTGCCGGCAGCAGGCACGAGTCCGTGATCCGCGGGGCCATAGAGAAGTACACCCCTGTGGAGGTCTACGGAGCGATGCCGAGGCTGAAGGATGAACGCTTTCCCGAGAGGCACATGGGGCTCACGCCCCATCACGAGCACCCGGAGGTCTCACGATCCATAGAGTTGATGGGAAGGCTCGTCAGGGACGCTGTCGATTGCGAGAAGGTCCTCGAGACGGCCCGAAGCGCTCCCGAGCTGCGGTCGAAGGGGTATGAAGCAGGTGCGGAGAGCGCATCGGCTTCATGCAATCATTCGGCATCCACGCCGGGAGTGAGGATCGGGATAATCAAGGACATGGCCTTCCAGTTCTACTACCCCGACAACTTCGAGGCCCTGAGGAACGCCGGAGCCGAGCTGGTGGAGATAAGCGCGATCACCGAGGGATCCCTCCCGGATGTCGACGCCCTGTATATAGGCGGGGGTTTTCCCGAGACCAACGCCATCCTGTTGTCCGAGAACAGGGATTTCATGAGGTCGCTCCGCCGCGCGGTGGAGGACGGTCTGCCGGTCTACGCCGAATGCGGCGGTCTCATGTACCTCGGCAGGGAGATTGAGTTTGCCGGAAAGACCTATCCGATGACCGACATCCTGCCCATCAGCTTCAGGATGGAGGACGCGCCGGTGGCTCACGGTTATACGATGGTAGAGGTGGTCGAGGAGAATCCATACTTCCGGAAGTCTGTCACCTTGAAGGGGCACGAGTTTCACTACTCGAGGGTCGTCGACCATGCGCCGGACCTCAGGATGGTATTCGCCATGAAGAGGGGAAGGGGCATAGACGGCAGGGCGGACGGTATCGTCCACAGGAATGTACTCGCGACATACACGCACCTGCACGCCCTCGGCAGCCCCGAGTGGGTCAGCGGCATGATGAGGGCCGCCGGGGAGCGTGCGCGCAACCAGAGGAGGCTGTCTGCATAGCGGATCGCATCCGCTGCCCGGTGACCCGAAATGTCCTACAGGGAACTCAAAAGAAGAGTCAGGGAGAGGCTCCTCGAGGGAGACACGGAGGGACTCGCCGCCTTGGCGGTAGAGCATCCGCGTACCATCAGCGCGCTGATAAGCCTCTCGTACGACAAGGAGTCGGCCCTCGCCTGGCGCGCCATCGAGGCGGTCGGACCGGTGGTGAGGGAGGTGACGGAGAGGTCTGCAGCCGCCGGCAGGAACATCGTCCAGAGGCTGCTGTGGTCCATCACCGAGGAGTCAGGCGGTATCGGGTGGTCGGCCGTGGAGATGCTCGGCGAGGCGGTCAGGAGCCGTCCCGACGACTTCGGCGACTTGATCCCGATCATCATCGGGCTCTATGAAGAGCCCATATTCAGGCCCGGCGTGCTCTACGCGATATGCCGGATCAGCGAGCAAGCCGCTGTTCCGGCAGCTCCGGTGAGGGAGCTGATCTCAGAGGCCCTTGCCGACAGGGACCCCGAGGTCAGGGGCAGGGCCCTCCTGGCGCTGCAATGCCTCGCCAGGACCGCAGGCATCGAGATACCCGGCACCGTCGGGGACCTCACTGGCGATGGATCGAGGATCAGGATATACCGCGACGGCGTGATGACCGAGACCACGGTCGGGGAACTGGCCCGCGAGTTGGCGCAGGCCGGTTGACTTCTCTGAAAAGGAGCTTTTATAATCAACGGTTCACTGAAAAATGAGAGAGCGAGAAGATAAGAGCGTCCTGACCGAACCGAGGTGTCCCTTCTGTCGCGAGCTCTTCGAGAGACCTCACGACGTCACGACCGGCCTCGGCTTCTTCCAGGGAGGAACCTGTGGATGCGGCGCCGTCTATGCATACGACCCCACCGGACGCAATCTCGGTGAGGCGTTCGTCGACGCCCTCACATATGCCTGCAACGAGGACTGGTCACTGGCATGGGGGCTGGTTCCGGATGAGGACTACAGTCAGAGCATCCTGAACTACAACCTGAGAGCACACCGGGTTTCGCCCAAGAAGGGTATGGCCGGCGGCCTTAGGATGTCCTACGGGAAGCTCATCTTCATACGGCTCAGAGAGGGCGCTGCGGGCCGGGAACACAGCGGTGCGGAAACGGCCCTGAGAGATAAAGACTTGTGATTGGTTGATAAAATTTTTTAATTTGACCATCGTGACGCTTCTGTATTAATGTTTATAACCTTTTAGGTTGACGGGTGGACACTGCATTGTTTGCAGACGGGATTTTTCCCAGAAAATACAGTTTAAGGAGGTTTAGAGATGCCGACAATCGAGTTTGAAGGCAAGCAGATCGAGGTTGATGAAGAGGGTTACCTGCAGAATCTTGACGACTGGACTGAGGGCCTCGCCAAGTACATGGCCGAGCAGGACGGCCAGGAGCTGACCGAGGAGCACTGGGAGATCATCAACTTCCTGAGGGACTACTACCAGAAGTACCAGATCGCCCCCATGATCAAGATCCTCGTCAAGGAGATCAAGAAGAACATGGGGCCTGAGAAGGGTAACACCAAGTACCTGTATCAGCTGTTTCCGGATGGTCCGGCCAAGCAGGCCTGCCGTTATGCCGGACTGCCGAAGCCGACCGGCTGCGTATAATTCGTGAATTGATTTAAGGATGGGTGCCCCCAGCAGATTCCACCGGGGTACCATCCTTGAACAAAATACCCGAAGGTTGTTCATAGGCTCCGGAGGGTCGACCCCCCTGCAGAGAGGCGCTGACGGCCCTGATGGAATCGAGTGGAGACACGGCGGGCTCGCCCTCTCTGCATCTGGAGTGCTGCTGATCCGTGAAGGCTTTTGGTTGATATCCGAAGGAGCGGTCGAAACAGATCATGGAATTGAAAGATCTTCTTAGGGAGAAGAGAGCGGTAATACTGAAAAGATGGTTCGATCTAATACTGGAGACTTATCCCTCTGAAACATCGAGTTTCTTGAAGAAACAGAAAAATCAGTTTTCAAACCCTGTTGGGCATACCATCTCTGAGGGGATCGAGGGTCTCTTCGATGGACTTCTCGAAGAGAGCGGCACGGACGGGATCTCGCCATTTCTCGACAATATCATCAGGGTCCGCGCAATTCAGGAGTTCACCCCGTCAGAGGCAATCGGTTTTATCTTCCTTCTGAAGAAAGTGATCAGGGAATCACTGCAGAGAGAGATTCGGGACCACCGGCTGTATGACGAGCTGGAGGGGCTCGACTCCAGGATAGACGACTTGGTCCGTATTTCCTTTGATATATACATGCAGTGCAGGGAGAGGTTGTACGAACTGAAGGCAGACGAGGTCAGGAGGATGACGTTCAGGCTGCTGCAGAGGGCGAACCTCGTCAGAGAGATTCAAGACTGAACACTCACCGGAGTGTTCAACCAAGCGATCGACCGTCAAGAGTTTTTTTGGGTTTCCATCATATATGTGAAAGGAGGTTGCTAAATGGGCGCATTGCTATCCTTTTTCGTTGTCATAGTGCTCGTATTGATTGCCCTGGTGGGGGTCAAGGGGGCCGGCCTGTACGCGCTGTTCGGGATCGTCATCCCCTATGCGGCAGTGACGACTTTCATTCTCGGGGTGATCCTGCGGGTCATAAAGTGGAGCCGCTCACCCGTGCCGTTCCATATACCGACCACGTGCGGCCAGGAAAAGTCGCTTCCGTGGATCAAGTACAACAAGCTCGAGAGCCCGGCCGGCACCCTCGGCGTGATCGGGAGGATGGCACTGGAAGTGCTGTTTTTCCGTTCGCTCTTCAGGAACCTGAAGACCGAGTTGAGAGACGGGCCGAAGCTCGTCTACGGCTCGAACAAGTGGCTCTGGCTGGCGGGGCTGGCGTTCCACTGGTCGTTCCTGATCGTGCTGATCAGGCACCTGAGGTTCTTCACGCATCCGGTCCCGGCCTTCGTCAACATGATTGACAGCCTCGACGGTTTTCTGCAGATAGGCTCGCCGCACCTGTTGATGACCGGTGTGGTCCTGCTGCTTGCCGTCACGTACCTCTTTCTCAGGAGGGTCTTCATTCCGCAGGTCCGCTACATATCCCTGCCCGCAGACTATCTGCCGCTCTTTCTCATCATCGGGATCGCGACCTCCGGGATACTGATGCGGTATTTCTACAAGGTCGACATTATCAAGGTCAAGGAGCTGACACTCGGGCTCGCCACTCTCAATCCCGAGGTCCCTGCAGGGATCGGCGTCATCTTCTATGTCCACCTATTCCTGATCAGTTCGCTTTTCGCCTATTTCCCTTTCAGCAAGTTGATGCACATGGGAGGGGTCTTCCTCAGTCCCACGAGAAACCTGGCCAACAACAGCCGCATGAAGAGACACGTCAACCCGTGGAACTACCCGGTCAAGGTCCATACCTACGAGGAGTACGAGGAAGAGTTCAGGGATAAAATGAAAAATGCTGGAATACCAGTAGAAAAGGAGTGAGATAATGGCGAAACCAACAAAACCACCAAAGCCAGAAGAACTCGTAAAGATAGACTACAATCCTCCTGAAAAGCCCTGGATGGAAGTACCCGTTGAATTCAAGCCCGGTACCTTCTGCTACGGCACGCGGCCGAAGTATCTCGAGGAGGTGGGGCTTCCGAACCCGAGGGAGTGGTCGCCGACGGACGACGACTGGAAGCTGCCCTCGGACTGGAAGGACACGGTGATCAACGGCATCGGCGAGAGGCTGAAGAAGTACCGTTCTTTCCAGCTCTTCATGGACATCTGTGTGAGGTGCGGCGCCTGCGCCGACAAGTGTCACTTCTTCATAGGGTCGGGAGATCCCAAGAACATGCCGGTCCTCAGGGCCGAGCTGATGAGGTCGGTATACAGGAAGTACTTTTCCTTGGGCGGAAAGCTCCTGGGAAACCTTGCAGGCGCGCGCGAGCTGACCTTCGACGTCTTCAAGGAGTGGTGGTACTACTTCTACCAGTGCACGGAGTGCCGGAGATGCTCGGTGTTCTGCCCCTACGGTATCGATACCGCGGAGATAACCATGATGGCGAGGGAGCTCTTCAACCTGCTCGGCTGCAACACCGACTGGATCGCCGGTCCGGTGGCGAACTGCTACAGGAAGGGCAACCATCTCGGTCTGGAGCCGCACACGATAACGAGCAATATCGAGTTCATGCTCGACGACATAGAGGAGATCACGGGCATCAAGATCGAGCCAACCTTCAACAGGAAGGGTGCCGAGATACTGTTCGTTACGCCGTCGGGCGACCTCTTCGGCGATCCCGGCACCTATACCTGCATGGGCTATCTCATGCTCTTCCACGAACTCGGACTCGACTACACGTGGAGCACGTATGCATCCGAGGGAGGAAACTTCGGCTTCTTCACCTCGATGGAGATGGCCAAGAGGCTGAACTACAAGATATACGCGGAGGCCAAGAGGCTCGGTGTCAAGTGGATTCTCGGAGGCGAGTGCGGCCACATGTGGAGGGTCGTGCACCAGTACATGGACACGTGGAACGGTCCGGCCGACTTCCTCGAGGAACCGGTCTCGCCCATAACGGGCACCAAGTTCGAGAATGCAAAGACGACGAAGATGGTCCATATAGCGGAGTTTACCGCAGACCTGATCAGGCACGGCAAGCTGAAGCTCGATCCGAGCCGCAACGATCACCTGAAGGTGACCTACCACGACTCCTGCAACACATCCCGAGGCATGGGGATTCTCGAAGAGCCCCGGTACATCCTCAAGAACGTGTGCAACCACTTCCACGAGATGCCGGAGGACACAATAAGGGAGAAGACGTTCTGCTGCGGCAGCGGTACGGGGCTGAATGCGGGTGAGAACATGGAGCTGAGGATGCGCGGCGGTTTCCCGAGGGCGAACGCCGTCAAGCATGTCAGGGACAGTCACGGTGTGAACATGCTGGCCAACATATGCGCCATCGACAGGGCGACCCTCTCTGCGCTGATGCAGTACTGGGTTCCTGACGTCGAGGTGTGCGGTGTTCACGAGCTGCTTGGCAACGCCCTCGTGATGACGGGCGAGAAGGAGAGGGAGACCGACCTGCGCCTTGAACCCCTGCCGGGAAAGGAGGAAGACGAGGATGTATGACGCTGGCAAGATCCTTATAGGACTGATAATATTCTTGGCCTTTGCAACGTATCCCTTTTACAGCAACATGGGCAAGGCTGTGGCCAAGCCGGAGCCCAAGCTCGACACCCCGGTGATTCAGAAGATGGAGGTCAAGAAGTGCGTTGAATCGAAGGAGTTCATGCGGGCCGAACACATGCAGCTGCTGAACCAGTGGAGGGATGCCGCCCTGCGCCGCGGCGAAAGGCTCTACAAGGCGTCAGACGGGAGGACGATCCAGATCAGCTTCCAGAACCAATGCCTGAAATGTCATTCCAACAAGAAGAAGTTCTGCGACGAATGCCATAGCTATGCTGCTGTCAAACCATACTGCTGGGATTGTCATTTCGCTCCAAAGGAGGCCAAAAGATGAGCATTAGTAGAAGGGATTTCTTGAAGATAGCCGGGCTCTCCGGCCTCGGCATTGGATTTTCGGCTACTGATCTGCTCTGGAAAAGAGGTAGAGCCGATGCAGTTGAATATATGCCCTCTCCGAAGGGCCTGACGGCGAAGAGATGGGCGATGGTTGTAGACCTGAGGAAGTTCAGGACAGAGGAGGACTACAAGAGGGTCATAGACGCGTGTCACCGCATTCACAACGTGCCGGACTTCGGCAACCCCAAGGACGAGGTCAAGTGGATATGGACGGAGACGTTCGAACATGCCTTTCCTTTCCAGCGGAACGAGTACCTCCCGGAGGGGATACAGGAGAAGAAGGCGCTCCTGTTCTGCAACCACTGTGACAATCCTCCATGCGTAAGGGTCTGCCCGACCAAGGCCACTTTCAAGAGGAGGGACGGCATAGTCGCGCAGGACTACCATCGCTGCATCGGGTGCAGGTTCTGCATGGCGGCCTGTCCCTTCGGCTCGAGGAGCTTCAACTGGCGCGACCCGCGCCCGTTCATCAAGGAGATGAACCCAGAGTTTCCCACGAGGACCAAGGGCGTTGTCGAGAAGTGCAACTTCTGCGTCGAGAGGCTGGCGAAGGGCCTGAAGCCGGCCTGCGTGGTGGCCTCCAACGGAGGCATGATATTCGGTGACCTCGCCGACCCGGACTCGGAGGTTCGAGAGATACTGAAGACGCACTATACCTTGCGCCGCAAGGCTGAACTCGGAACACGGCCCAGTGTGTTTTACATAATAGGAGGTGAAGAAGATGCTTGAGAAGGCACTGATTGGAAGTCGGCGCTACTGGGGTTGGATATTCTTTCTGCTTGCCGTTATCGGAGTGGGGTTCATTTTCTACCTCCGCCAATTCTCATACGGCCTGGGCCTTACGGGAATGAGCAGGGACGTCTCCTGGGGCCTCTACATTGGGCAGTTCACGTTCCTTGTGGGTGTTGCGGCGTCCGCGGTGATGCTTGTCATACCTTACTACCTTCATGACTTCAAGAAGTTCGGCAAGATCGTCATACTCGGCGAGTTCCTGGCAGTCTCGGCTGTGACGATGTGCATGCTCTTCATCTTCGTAGACATGGGTCAGCCGATCAGGATAATGAACGTGGTGCTTCACCCGACCCCGAACTCGATCATGTTCTGGGACGCGCTGGTCCTCAACGGTTATCTCTTCCTGAACATAGTGATAGGGTGGACCACCCTGAGCGCGGACCGCAAGGGGGTCGCTCCTCCTTCGTGGGTCAAGCCCCTGATATACCTCTCCATACCGTGGGCGGTCAGTATTCACACGGTCACCGCCTTTCTCTACGCGGGGCTTCCGGGAAGGCCCTTCTGGCTCTCGGCCATCATGGCCGCGCGCTTCCTCGCATCGGCCTTCGCAGCCGGGCCGGCGTTCCTCATCATACTGGCCCTGATCGTGAGAAAGCTCACCAAGTTCGACCCGGGCAAGGAGCCCATTCAGGCACTCGGTAAGATCGTCACGTATGCCATGATCGCCAACGTCTTCTTCCTGCTGTTGGAGGTCTTCACGGCGTTCTACAGCCGGATTCCCGGGCACATGAGTTCATTCGAGTACCTCTACGCCGGGCTCGACGGCCATGGGAAACTGGTTCCATTGATGTGGGTCTCGGTCGTTCTCGCGGCCGTCTCGCTCGTGCTGCTGATCAACCCGGGAACGCGCAGGAAGGAATCCCTCCTCGTGGTTGCGTGCGCGGCGGTCTTCGTATCCCTCTGGATCGACAAGGGCTTCGGCCTGATCGTCGGCGGTTTCGTCCCCAACCCTTTCGAGCGCGTTACGGAGTACTGGCCCACCATGCCTGAGACCATGATCACCATCGCTGTCTGGGCGGTCGGTCTGCTCGTGCTCACCGTCCTCTACAAGGTGGCCATATCGGTCAGGGAGGCGCAGCTCGAATCAGGTACGGATTCCTCCCATTGAGGAGGCGGATTTTGTTATCATATATGGATCAGCCGTTGCTTGAAGGCGACTGGATTATCTCAATCGAATAGGAGGTGAAGTGGATTGTATATCGTAACTGTTGATGCAGACAAGTGCGAGTCCTGTGAGGAGTGCGTAAACATCTGTCCTCAGGGGGTTTTCGAAATGAACGGAGACAGCAAGTCCGACCCGGTCAACAGCTCCGAGTGCGTCTACTGCGAGAGCTGCCTCGGCGTCTGTCCTCCGGAAGCCATAACCATCACGGAGATGTGATCACCGGGGTGAACGAGCATGAAAAAGGGGCCTTCCTGCGTGGAGGCCCCTTTTTTTATCTCTTGGAGGCATGGGTTGTCACTTCTTCTGTATGTATATCTCCCAGTAACCCTTGTCCTCCACCTTGACGGTCTCGATCGGATAACCCTGCTTTTCGCAATACTTCGGGATGGAATCCTCCACAGATGCCTGCGCATCGCTGAGGACCTTGAGCACGTCCCCGCTGTTGAGCTTCTCGATCTTCTTCTTGGTGAGCACCAGGGGATAGGGACACACCCTGCCCAGTACGTCGAGTGTTGCCGCCGGTTCGATTGATTTCAGTTCAGCCATTGAATCCTCCTTAAAGCAGTTTTTTTATTTTTGTACGACCTTCTGCACTGAGTAGACCTATAAGCAGCGGCTGCGCTGATCGGCCGACCATGCAGCCCCTCCTTGCCGGTCCGTCACTTCAGGGGGTCGCTCAAAAGAACATCAGGTGATCGGCTGCCTCGAGACTCTTCTGTATCTCGTCGTACGGCACCACCTCGGTGGTGACCTCACCGCCGATCTCTTCGGCGTCCATGACGATCGAGTCCTCAGTAAGCCCGAAGCCGTCGAGGTCCTCCTTGCAGACCTGCACCTTGAGGTCGAGCAGGAGGGCGTTCTTTATGTGCATCTCGAGGCTCGTCACGCCGTAGATGTCAAGCGCCTTCTGGTCCTTGAGGCAGTTGAGCACTCCTTCGCCGACGAATATCAGTACGGGCTCTACATTGTCGCCGTCTTCGAGGTGTATCTCCACTGTCTGGCTGGCGATTGCATGCGTGAGGGCCAGCCTCGACGTCTCCGACTTGTAGGGGAGCTTCTCAACTATGAAAGCGATCTTCTTTATGGCCATTGTTTATTCACCTCCTATGTGCAAGACTCTGTCCGCGCCGAAGGCGCTTGCAAGGTACCAGTCCATGCTCGCGATGCCGAAGCCCTCTTCGGTGTCTTCCCTTCCTATGCCCCTTGCCTTTGCACATGCCTCGCAGTTGGTTATCTTGAATTTTCCGCTCTCGATCAGTTCCTTCACCGTGCCCATGAGGTAGGAATAGTCCCTGAACTTGCTCTGCCCCTTCTTCCCGAGCATCGTCCCGTTACCCGAGAGCCAGAGGTCGACCTCATGGCCCTTCTTGACAGCGGCCTCGGACAGCTTGACCGCAAAGTCGAGCGACATGGAACCAACGAGTGATGAAAAACAGCCTATTGTGAGCTTTCCCATGTTAGTGCCTCCTTATAGCCAGATGGTTTTTTCGTAATCATTGAAGAGGAGATCGACCAGGCCGTCGTAGTTGATGACCTTGACCTTGCCGTCGACGACATCTGAGTCCGAAAACCCTCTCGACTGGAGGTCCTCGGAGAGTGCATAGTATTCGACGTCTTTGGACAGAACAGGCGACACCTTGCCGTCTTTCTTCACCGCTGCGTGGTACACGCCGTTCTGTACCAGTATTATCCCTAATTTTTCAGCCTTGAGTCTCTCGAGCATCGCCGGTTCCCTGTACTCACTCAAAAATACAGCAAGCCTCATAACCTTACACCTCCTTGAGATTTTTGTAACCCTACTTTATACCAATTACCGGGGGATATTGTCAACACAAATTCCGCTGTCCGGGCCTTTTTGAACCCGGCCACTGCAGAACGACTACCGGCCCTCCCTTCCGAGCTCCCGGCCGATCGAGAATGCCTTGCCGAGGAAGGCACCGAGGCCGTAGTAGGTGCGGCTCTCCGGGGTGAACGAGAAGGGCTTCACCTTCTCGATGTCGGGAACTCCGGTAGGACCGAGTATGGAGTCTTCCGCCTTCAGGTCCAGGACCTCGCCGATGAACTGGGTGTGCAGGCCGATCTCCACGGTATGGAGCACCCTGCATTCGAGGACGAGGGGGAACTCCTCTATGAAGGGTGCGTTCACCCTCTCGCTCTTCACGGGGGTGAGCCCGGTGACCGAGAACTTGTCGACGTTGCGGCCCGATACGGTTCCGAAGTAGTCCGCCTCCCTTACATGCTCCGCCGAGGGGATGTTCACGGTGAAGGCCTTGTGCGCAACGATGTTGTCGTATGAATACGTGGCCTTACGGAGGGAGACCGCGATGCACGGCGGTTGTGAACAGCATATGCCTCCCCATGAGACGGTCATCGCATTCGGCCTGCCGTCCATGTCGTACGTGGCTACGACCATGACAGGTGTCGGATAGATGATGGTTCTCGGTCCAAGGGATTTCTTCATGGCTGGCCTCCTTACTTCAAGGTTTGAGTTTCCGGCTCTATTCTATATGCTGCAGATGCGGTTGTCAAGTGCACTCCTGCAGCGCGGTTCCGCGCTTGGAACAACTCGGGCGGGCCGTCACCGGATGTTTTCATCCCGGGGGCTCTGAACCATCGCCGGGCGAAAAGGTCGGGGCACGGGTTCCGGGCAATGTAGTATGATATTCGTAGGCGGTCTTGCCGCTGATACGACACTCACCACAGCAGGAGGGGGAGCGAACGATGGGTGGTAAGGACGAGCGACTGTTCCTGAGGGATCACCTTGCAGCGCTGAGAACCGTACTGGCCAATGAGAGGACCTTCCTCTCTTATGTGCGCACGGCGCTTGCGCTCATTGTCTCCGGCATCTCCTTCATTCGGTTCTTCGGCTCCGCAGTGACGGAAGCGCTTGGTTGGGCGCTGATCCCTCTCGGGCTGTTCACCCTGGCAACGGGTGTCCGGAGCTACAGGAGGATGGCCGTTCTGATGGAGGAGGAAGAGCGGCGGCACTGAGGTCGAGTGATAGGCACTTTGCGTCTCCGGTGCACTCCTCCTCCTCATCATCGAACCCGAGGCTCCTCCAGAACGCCAGGGCTGCTCGGTCGTCCGGCCTCACCCTTGCACGTATCCGCTTCACGACCGAGTGCCGCCTCAGGTTCCGCTCCACGAGCCTGAACGCCCTGCTGCCGTAACCACGCCGCCTCATGGTCCTGTCGAATATCACGAGTGTGATCTCGGCTGAATCTCCGAGCCTCAAGGCGTAAAACCCGATGAAACCGACAGGTCTCGAGGCGGCCTCTATGCAGAAGGAAACCGTGAACCTCCTTCTCGTCCACCACCAGGTGAGGAGGCGCGCGAGAGGGGCCGGTCCGGGGGCCGGCCCGAAGATGCCGTTCTCTTGCAGCCACCCACCCAGCGGACCGGCATCCGATATCCTCAGGGGCCTCACCCTCAGGTCGTCCTCTCTCATGTGTCTCGGCATCCTGGCAAGAAGCATCTCCGCTGCCCCTCTGCGATTCGCCCGCAGCACCGGTGGACCTACAATCCCGTACGTGTGTCCTCTGATTTATATGATAGTCCAAAACGGACGGCGATTAGTAGGGGAGAACGCATGAGAGCCGCTGCGAGGTTGCCCCCGGGCGGCGGGCCGCCAGGGCGGGTTTGCCTTCGACGTGTACTTCTGTTAATATTGTTCTGAGGCCAGAGAGCGACCCTGGAGAGAGCGTTCAACGGCCATGGATACAGGGGCGCATGATCAGTTGAGCATGCGGCTCCGGAGAACCCCATAAAAATACGAGGAGGCTGAACCATGAAGAGGACTTCCGTGATCTTCACCGTGACGGTGTTCACCGTGACGGTGCTCGTGGCCGTGTCCGTCGCAGTCTCAGTACTTGCGGCAGAAAGGGATGCGGACCGTGAAGCGAGGTTGAAGGCGGCGAAGCGGTATCTGTCCGTGGTGCCGATGAGCATGATGATCGAGGAGTCTATCCGTGGATTCGCGCAGCGTGTCCCTAAGGAGAGGCGGAAGGAGTTCATGGCTTATGCGAAGGGCTTGATGAGGGTCGAGACGCTCGAGAAGGTGACGCTCGACAGCCTCGTCAAGACGTTCACAGTAGAGGAGTTGAACGCCATGGCCGATTTCTACGGTTCCCCTGTCGGACGGTCGATAATGAAGAAGTTCGGCGCGTACATGTCCGATGTGATGCCGGCGCTGCAGCAGGAGATGATAAGGGCGGTCCGGAAGATGCAGCAGGAGGGGAAGCTTCCGCTTCAGGGCACTACCCCCATGCCTGCGAGATAGCGGGACAGGCCTCACAGGTACGGTGAGAAGAGCCTGGCGAGGCCGTCGCGCAGCTTGACCGGCAGGCGGCGGTTCGTGACCTCTTCGATGGTCACCCGGTGGGCGTTGCGCAGTTTACTGTCTATGAGAGAGTTCATCCTTGCGGCCAGTTCACGGTCGTAACACTCGACGTTGAACTCGAAGTTGAGCAGGAAGCTCCTGGTGTCTATGTTTGCAGAGCCGAGCAGGACCCATATGTCGTCGACCACCATCAACTTGGTGTGGTCGAACGGCGGAGCGGTCAGCCATACGCGGCAGCCGTGTTCGAGGCACTCCTGGAGCAGGTCGGTTGAGGCCCACTTGACGATCCTCAGGTTGTTCACCCCGGGGAGGACGATCTCGACGTCCACTCCGCGCATCGCGGCGAGGTTCAGCGAGGTGGTCAGCGTTGAGTCAGGGATGAAGTACGGGGTCACGATCCGTACGGACCTCCTCGCGCAGGCAAGCGCACCGTGGACTGTCCAGAGGAGCTTCTCGTAGTCTTCGTCCGGCCCGTCCGGGATGCCCCTGGCCACCACCGTGCCCTTCTGCTCGATGCACGGAAACCAGGCATCCCCTTCCATGGACTCGCCCGTGCAGAACGTCCAGTCCTCAGCGAATATCTCCTGCAGGTGAGCCACGACCGGACCCTCGACCTTGAAGTGGAGGTCCTGGACGGGGTGCCTCGGGTCCTTCCCTATCATGTGTCCTTCGCGAATGTTCATTCCTCCGGTGAAGCCCGTCCGTCCGTCTACAACGAGTATCTTGCGGTGGTTCCTGAGGTTCATGTAGGGCATGCGCCACGGCAGGAAGGTGGGCAGAAAGCGTGCGACGGTGATGCCGGAGCGCTGCAGCAAGCGTGTCATGGGAGGCCACGAATAGCGCGCTCCGACGTCGTCTACGATGACCCGCACCTCCACGCCGCGGCCGGCTGCGCGGGCGAGGGCGTCGAGGAACAGCCTTCCGGCCCTGTCGTTGTCGAAGATGTATGTGGAGAGGTTGACCGAGCACTGAGCCTCCTCTATGGCCCTGATCATCTCCGGATAAGCAGTGTCGCCGTTTACGAGTGGGGTGATGTGGTTTCCCTGGACGAGGGGCTTCCTGACTATTCCCTCGACCAGCCTCGACAGGGAGACGAAGTGCGAGTTGCGGTCGAGGACCTCAACGGTGTCGGCCCTGCACTGGAACCTGCTGAGGCAGTGCGAGTGGCACGGCGGGTGGCCTTGGTCGCTGCGCAGGGCCCTCGCTCGCCGCCTGATACGGTTGATCCCGAGCAGGAGATAGAGGACTGCGCCGAGGACCGGGACGAGCCAGATCAGCCCTACCCATGCCACGGCCGAACGCGCATCACGCTTGTGCAGCACTGCGTGTCCCGAGGCCGCGACGGTCACGAGCAGGGTGAGCCCCCCGGCTATGTGGGGCCAGATATCGCTTAAAAGGCTCAGCATCGTTCAATACAGAGGCGGCTCAGGCACGGCAGGGGCCGCACACGAGGGGGGCCTTCATCGCCGGGCCGTGAGTCGCGCCGTCATCTCAGCCTCTCGATATCGCTGTCCGTACCGAGGACGACGAGGACGTCGTCCTTCTTTATGACGTCCGTGGGCAGTGGGTTGATGTTCCAGGTCTCCTTCTCGGTCTTGTTGATGGTGTAGCGTCTCTTGATCGCTATTATGCTTATGCCGTATTCGGCCCTGAGGTTTGTGTCCTTTATAGTCTTTTCCCAGAGGGACTTGGGAGCCGGCAGCTCGACGATGCTGTACTCAGGAGACAGCTCTATGTGCTCGAGGAACTCCGGCCTTATCAGGCTCCGGGCGACCCTCTGGGCCATGTCCCTTTCAGGATGCACGACCCTGTCGACACCGAGGTTGGCAAGGACCCTGCCGTGGAGCTCGTTCACGGCCTTCGCTATTATCTCCTTAATCCCCATCTCCTTGAGTATCATGACCGCGAGGATGCTCGCCTCGACGTTCTCCCCTATGCTCACCACGGCTACGTCCACGTTCTGCACCCCCGCCTCCTTCAGCGCGGTCTCGTCGATCGCGTCCATCTGGATGGCGAGTGTCACGTGATCGGCGATCGCCTTTATCTTGTTCTCGTTTCGGTCGATTACGATCACGTCACAGTTGCTGTCGGCGAGAGTCTGAGCCACTGCAGAGCCGAACCTGCCAAGCCCGATAACTGCAAACTGTTTCTTCATCCTACCATGATCCTCCCTTCGGGGTAACGGATACGTTCCTCCTTCTGTCCCAGCAGCGCCATGAATAGCGTCAGCGGGCCGAGCCTGCCGGCGAACATGGTGAATATTACGATGATCTTTGAAGGTACGGAGAATGTCGCGCAGAAACTCCTCGTCCCTCCGTCACCGGTCGACAGCCCGACCGTTCCAAAGGCTGAGACGACCTCGAACATCGTCTTCTGGAACCCGGTATGCTCTATGTCTATGATCACCAGTGTTATGATGTTTATGAAGATAACGGCGATGGCGAGAACGACGAAGGACCTCGATATGAGTGCCTCGGGCACCCTCCTCTTGAACATGACCGTATCCTTCCTCCCCTTTATTGTACACCAAAGGTTCATGATCACGACAGTGAAGGTCGTGGTCTTTATGCCCCCGCCGGTGCTTCCTGGCGAGGCCCCTATGAGCATCAGTATTATCGTGAGGAATATGGTTGCAGGCTGGAGGACCGAATAGTCTATCGTATTGAAACCGGCGGTCCTCGCGGTGACCGACGCGAAAACCGAAGCGAGGACCGTCTCGAGACCGCCGAAGCCGGAGCGTGCGAAGAGGTACCGCCTCTCGTTGAAGTAGAAGAGCAGGGCGCCGGCCGTGATCAGAAGGCCTGTCGATACAAGCACGATGAGCGTGTGGAGCATCAGCTTCTTATGCCTCTTCTTCACCCAGCCGTAGAGATCGTCGACGACCAGGAAACCGATTCCGCCGAGCACTATCAGGCTCATCACGGTGATGTTCACGGTGACGTCTCCCCTGAATCGCATCAGGCTGTCCTGAAAGAGGCTGAATCCTGCGTTGTTGAAGGCGGAGACGGAGTGGAACACCCCCTGGAAGACGGCCTCCTTCAGCGGCATCTCGCTCGAAAACCGCGCCGACAGGATCAGCGCGCCTGCACCCTCGGCCAGGAAGACGAAGGCGAGCATCCCCTTCATGAACCTGACGATGCCCTCGAATGTCGCGATGTTGAGTGACTCCTTTATGAGGATACGCTCTGAGAGCCCGATCTTCCTGCCTATGATGAGGGCCAGCAGTGTGGCCATCGACATGTAGCCGAGCCCTCCGATCTGGATGAGCAGGAGGATGACCACCTTGCCGAAGGCCGTGAAGTCGGCGAGTGTATCCCTTACCGTCAGCCCTGTGACACAGACGGCCGACGTCGCCGTGAAGATGGCGTCGACAAGGCTGATCCCCCCTGTCGTTGCATAGGGCAGCATGAGCAGCGCGGTTCCGAGCAGTATCGTCGCGATGAAACCGAATACGAGTATCTGGTGCGGGGAGAGTCTCCTGGATGAGTATACGTTCTTCACGGTCAGTTATTATACCAGCTCTTCATGCGCTTGTTTGCCGTCGCCGCGACGGGCCGTGCCCGGAGGGGTTCCTGAAGGTGAATGGTTCCTTGATCACCAGTACCGGGCACGAGACCCTGTTTACTATGCTGCCGGCAACGCTTCCCATGAAGAGCCTCTGCAGGCCTGTCCTGCCCTCGCTCCCCATGATCACCATGTCGGCCCGGACGTCGCCGGCAACCTCTACCAGTATGTCGGGGACCGCGCCCTCGCGTACAATGCCCTCTGCACGGACCCCCATGTCACGGGCCTGCTCCACCAAGCGGCGTATGTGTGCCCTGCGTTCCTCGGTCAGCCTGTCGAGGAGGGCGGGAGCGTGTATCTGGACCTCCTCGTTCGAGCTTATCACCGAGAGTATGGTTAGGATAGATCCGAAGGTTCCGGCGGCTTCGAGGGCGGTCTTGGCGGCACTCTCGGACTTGACAGAGCAGTCTGTCGCAAGCAGTATGCGCTCCCAGCTCAGGCCGTGAACACCGGCAGGGAGTACTACGGAGTTCGACCTGCTGTGACCGACGACCTCGGCCACGATGCTCCCGATCGGTCGCCTGAGGGAGGAACTCAGTATGACGAACTCGGCACGGGCTTCATCGACTGCCTTGGTGATCTCCTCCATCAGGTTGCCGACCGTTACCCCTGGCTTCACCACGGTGTCTAAGCCGTACCTCCCGAGCAGGGACTCGATCTCCTCCACCGACTTCCTCACGAGGTCGTCCCTGATCATCCTTGCGATCGGACCGACGGCATCGACCGCCATGGTGGTGTCCTTGAGGACCTTCTCGTCGATGACCCTCAGGAGCTTGACGGAGGCTCCCGTCGTTATGCCCGACCACGCGGCTGCGAACCTCAAGAGGTCCGCGGTGCTCGGGGGGGTGTCGATGACCAGTATGATCGGTTCTCGCCTCATTGCTGAGTAGATTATAACCCAAATCGCCCCCGAGGCGCTTCGGTCAGGCGGAGCATACATGGTGCGTGGGTGAGCCGGCAGCCGGTTGAAGAGGATGTGGTTGGTAGGGAGACGCAGCGGTGTCTTACCGCTGCGTCTACATGATGAAACGGGGCGAGGGGGTGTTGACTACACTGCGATGATCTTGTACCATATCTCGACGCTCGTCAGGATTATCACGAACATCAGCGAGTATCTCAACACGAGTGCCGGCGTCTTCTTGCTCATTACGCTGCCCAACTGGGCCGACGGTATGGAGCTTATCACGAGCGCGAGGGCGAGCAGCCAGTCCACCTGTCCTGTAACCATCTTTCCTGCAGCACCTATGACCGCTCCGATGAAGACGATGCCGAGGCTCGTGCCTATGGTGACCCTTATGGGTATCTTGAGTACATATATCATCACCGGGATCAGGATGAAGCCCCCACCCGCGCCGACCATGCCCGCGAGGCTCCCTATGATGAGGCCGAGCGTCACGGCGAGCGGCTTGTTGAAGCGGATGTCGTCGGGGTTGGATATCGCGCCGTCATCCTCCTCCTTGGGAGGGATGAACATCATTAGCGCGGCCACCACGGCGATGAACCCGAAGGCTATCATCAGCACCTTGTTGCTCATGAACTTCGAAATCGTGGACCCGAAGCCGGACCCCACGGCCATCGCTATACCCAGTGTGTATATCAGCTTCATGCTCACGAACTTGTTCTTCCTGTGACGTGCGACCCCCGAGAGGGACGCGAAGACCACCTGGATCATCGAGAGCCCGGCGACCGCCTTCATCGAGAGGGCGCCCACGCCGAGCAGCTTCGGTACGGTTAACATGAGAGGGATCATGATGATTGCACCACCAAGTCCCAGCAGTCCGGAAAGAAATCCGCCTACAACTCCCAGAGCCAGCAACACGTTGAACATGCCCATTTCCTTGTCCCCCCCTTACTTGCTCTCGGCTTGATTCGCCAGTATGTTCAGGCCGATTACTTCCTTCTCGCCGTCAAAGACCCCGTCCCCTGTTTCATGCATGCCGTCCAGAATCTCCCGGGCAGCACCGAATTCACCGGCCTCTGCAAAGGCAGCGGCCGCCATCTCGTCTTCGAACCTCTCCAACATCCTTCTCAGTACCTTCATCTTCTTTTCCTCCTTTCGTTTTCTCCCGCCTATTGCGCGCTCGCTGGCCGCGACATCGTCACAATAGGTCTCGTTATGTATTTCTTCAGCTTCTTCAGGCTGATGGCCTTGCCGTTGTCCATGAGCGACGGGCTGAGTATCACCATCTCGATGCTCGACTTGTCCTGAAGTACTCCCCTGATCGCGGCCACTAAATCACCCGAGGCTATGCGGTGGTCCACGAGCATCTCGGGATCCGGACACTGCTGCCTGAGCTGTGCCGCCTTGTTGCACGCGGCGGCCTTCAGCGAGAGGCGACGTTCATTGAGCACCTGCTCTGCAGCCTCAAGACCGCCCGACTCGGCGAGTGCCGCAGCCGCCATCTCGTCTTCGAACCTGTCGATTGCCTTCTCTTCGTGATAAAACAGTACGAAGATGCCGCCGTTGACTATCCTCGACAGCTCCATCGCGTAGGAGAACCCGTCCCTGAAGTCTTCGCCTTCCTTCGTTACGAACAGTACCCTGCCTTTCATCTGCATCCACCTCTCTTCGCTTTTTTGTCCTCTCTGCAGATATATAGGTCAAATACCGTGCCAGAAGTTAACTGATTGATTTAAAAGAATATTTTCAGGCTGGGGGCTCTCTACGGTGTTTCATCCTTGAACGGGGCTGAACGCTTCACGTGCATGCCGCCCGAGGGGGGGGTGCGCCTGGGGCGGCCGCACCAGTGGTCTCTTTCAATGAAGGGTGTGTGTGGGGTGTGGTTTCTGTCGGGGGGATTGTTCCTACTCTTTTTCGTTGCTCTCTCTGAGGATGCGCCAGAGGCTCGTTCTCGATATGCCGAGTATCCTGGCGGCCTGCGTCCTGTTGCCGCCGACGTGGTCGAGTATCTTCAGTGCGTAGTCGCGGCTGAGCTCGTCCATCGTCTTGAGCCTGCCGGGATCTATCGTTTCGATCTGAAACACCTGCATGGTGACCGGGAGGTTTTCCGGCCGGATGAGGGGGGTCTGTTCGAGTATGACGGCCCGCTCGATGATGTTCTCGAGTTCCCTGACGTTGCCGGGGTAGCTGTATGACTTCAGGATATCCTCTGTCTGTTTGGTGAAGCCCCTGATGACCTTGTTGGCCTTCTTCGAGTGTTTCTCGAGGAAGTATCTGCTCAGGGGCATGATGTCCTCCCTCCGCTCCCTGAGGGGGGGTATGTAGATGTCCATGACGTTGAGCCTGTAGTAGAGGTCCTTCCTGAAGTCTCCCCTGTTTACGAGTTCCTTTATGTCCTGGTTCGTGGCCGCGATGAACCTGAGGTCCGCCTTGAAGGGCCTCGTGCCGCCGACCCTGAAGAACTCGCGGTCCTCTATGACCTTGAGGAGCTTGGCCTGGAGGACCGGGGACATCTCGGCTATCTCGTCGAGGAAGAGTGTGCCGGTGTCTGCGATCTCGAGCAGGCCCTTCTTGGCCGTGACGGCGCCGGTGAATGCTCCGCGCTCGTGGCCGAAGAGCTCGCTCGCGAGGAGTTCTTCGGTGAAGATCGCGCAGTTGACGGCTAAGAACGGCCTCTCTGCCCGGGTGCCCGTGTAGTGGATGAGTTTCGCGACCAGTCCCTTGCCAACGCCGCTTTCGCCGGTGATGATGACGTTGCAGTCAGAGGCGGCGATGTTCTTTATGACATTGATCACCTCCTTCATCTTCCTGCTCTTTGCGATGAAGGTAGGCAGGTCCCTCTCTATGCCGAGTGATGCCTTTAGGGCCGTGTTCTCCTTCTCAAGGCTTTTTTTTTCGCGGATCTTCGCGACCTTCAGGATGAGTTCGTCGAGGTTGAATGGCTTCGTTATGTAATCGTACGCCCCCTTCTTCATCGCCTCCACGGCCGAGTCTATGCTGCCGAACCCGGTGATGACGATCACGTCCGTATCCGCCCACTTATCTTTGACCTTCTCGAGGAGGCTCAGGCCGTCCATGCCGGGCATCTTGATGTCCGTGATGACGAGATCGAAGTGTTCCTTCTCGATCTTCCTCCAGGCATCTATGCCGTCCCTTGCGCCCGCAACACTGTAGCCCTCGTTTTTGAGGGCGTACATGAGGTGCTTGAGTGTGATCTCCTCGTCTTCCGCTATGAATATCTTCATGCTCATCACCTGTGCCTCGGCAGGCGGAAAGTGAACGTCGTCCCCTCACCCGGCGTGCTGTCGACGCTCACACTGCCGCCGTGGTTCTTGACTATATTGTATACGATCGAGAGTCCCAGCCCGGTTCCCCGGTCCTTGGTCGTAAAGAACGGATCGAAGACCTTGTCGGCGACTTCAGGGGGGATACCCCTGCCCGTATCTGATATCTCCACCGTGACGCCGTCGTCCTCGGGCAGTATCCTGACGCGGAGTTCTCCGCCTCCCGGCATGGCATCGGCCGCGTTCATGAAGATGTTGATGAAGGCGCGCTCGAGCTGTGCCGGGTCGGCCTCTATAAGGACCTCCGGCGGGGCATCGAGCGAGAACCTCACGTCCTTGAAGGCGGCTATCTTGCGCGCCTGCGAGTAAGACTTCCTGATCGTCTCCACTATGTTGACCTCCTCGAAGTCGGGCTCCTTCGACCTTGCGAAGTCGAGCAGGTTTCCCACGATCTTCTTCACCCTGAAGGTCTGGCTCAGTATGTCGTCCACCGTCTCCTCTATGACGCCCGTGCAGTCCTCGCCCATCTCCTTCGCCAGTATCTGGGCCGAGATGTGGATGTTGTTCAGCGGATTGTTCAGCTCGTGGGCCACTCCGGAGGCGAGAGTGCCTATGGCGGCGAGCTTCTTGCTCTGTATCAGCTCCTCTTCCTTCTTCTTGAGCTGCTCCTCCCTGAGCCTCAACGCCTCGGCCATGTTGTTGTACGTGCGTATGAGGGTGCTTACCTCGTCGTGGCCCGCGGGGAAGGGCATGGGGGAGAAGAATCCTGCGCCGCTCTTCTCAATCGTCTGCATCAGCTTCTTGAGGCGGTTCACTATGCTCTGGCTGATGTAGAATAGCGATACGAAGCCGATCAGGAAGGATATGGGCAGGAAGACGACCACGGCCACCTTGGTGACGTCGATGATCCTCTGCACGCGCTCCCTCGCCCCCTTGTCCAGTTCCTTCGATATCTCGGTGATCTTCTCGCCGGTCTTCCTGAGGTCCTTTATCTCGGTCCCGAGCCTCTCGAGACCCGCGATGTGTTCGTCGCCGGGGCTGATGTCGAAGAAGAGCAGCAGCAGCTGGGCGTTCTGCATGGGATGCTCCATGAATGTGGCCTCGATTATGGGTACAAGGTATCGATAGGAAGGGGCCTTCGGCTTCAGGGTGGCCAGCCTCTGCTGGAACTCCGACGCCATGCGCGTGATCTTCTCGAACTCAGTGCTGAACTCCTCCATCTTCGCGTCCAGCCTGTCGAGGTTGTCGTTGCGTGCATAGGGCCTGGCCTCCTCGATCAGCGCCTCTATCTCCCTTATGTACCTGTGGATGAGGTCTATCTCCTTGCTGTCACCATAGAGGAGGAAGTTCTTCTCGTGCCTCCTCAACTGCAGGGTCTTGCCCCTGATGCTCTCGGCGATCTCGAGGTACTTGAACTCGCTCCTCGTCTCGCGGAAGTCCAGGTATGCCGCCACGGCGAGTGTCGCGATTATGGAGAAACTGATGAAAAAACTGAGGATTATCTTCTTTTTTATCGACATGCTCTTTCGTCACAGCCCGGAAGGGCGTCGCTTTTTTTCTTTGATTTGAACGTTTTTTCCCTTATTTATCATATCCTAAACCGCGGGGGTTGCGCCATAGTTGCAATTTGCAATACTGAATGTTACAATACCATATGTTTGCGAAGAACAAGAGCATTCTGCAGAAGATAAAGCTCGGCTACATAGTGAGCTTTCTCCTGATACTCGTCACGGCATCGGTCATCTTCATCAACCTGATAGTCATAGAGGAGCGGATCAGTTTTTACGAGGTGATATCGAGGTTCCTCGACACGGCGCTCGAGATGAGGAGGTTCGAGAAGAACTACTTCCTCTACAGGAAGGAGGAGGATTTCTTCGAGGCCCTCTCCTACATCCTGGTCGCAGAGAACCTCGTGCAGAACAACAGGGAGAAGCTCGACGGGCTGTTCCCGAGCTTCTACAGGGGCGTTCTCGCTCTCTTCGGGAAGCGTGATGTCTCCGTCGAGCCCGGACAGAGTACGTCTCAACTGAGTCTCGAACTGCTCCGGGAGTACAAGGAGCTGCTGACGAGGGACTTCTCGGAGGGGGCGGCGTCCGAGGGGCTCGAGGCGGAGATACGCCGCAAGGGCCGCCGGATCACGGAGATAGCAGAGAGGCTTGCAGAGGCCGAACGTGTAAAGATACAGCGGATGCTCTCGCTGACGAAGAAGAGCCTCGTCGTCTCGGTGGCGGTATTCCTGTTGGGGACCGTGCTGATCGCCAGGACGATATCGAGGGTGGCGATCCAGCCGCTGCGTGACCTCGAGTCGAGCATGAGGAAGATCGCCTCAGGGGAGTTCGAGAGGCTCTCGCTGAACTTCAGGGACAAGGAGATAGTGGCCCTGAACCAGGCCTTCAACAGGATGATAAACGAGATATTCTCCCAGAGGGACATAATCCGTTCCGAGAAGCTCACCTCGCTGGGGACGATGCTTGCCGGTATAGCACACGAGATGAACAACCCGCTCTCGAACATCTCCACGTCCGCCCAGATACTCGCAGAGGAACTCGACGCAGGCATGGACCCGAAGTTCAAGGAGGAGCTGATAGGGCAGATCGTGCAGGAGACCGACAGGGCGCGGGACATAGTCAAGTCCGTGCTCGAGTTCACGAGGGACAGGGATTTCACCAAGGAGGAGGTGGACCTCTTGAGCGCTGTCAGGGAGACCCTCCGCTTCATCAGGACCGACATGCCCACCTACATCACCATAGCCATAGACATACCCGAGGGGCTGACGGTCTTTGCCGACAAGCAGAAGATCCAGCACGTCTTCCTCAACCTCCTCAGGAACGCGGTGGATGCGATCCCCGACAGGGGGGTCGAGGGAAAGATCACGATAACGGCCGAGGAGAAGAGGGATGCAGGCGAGGTCGAGATCAGGGTCTCGGACACGGGCAGGGGCATACCGGAGCACATGATCGACAAGATATTCGACCCGTTCTTTACGACCAAGGACGTCGGCAAGGGGACGGGGCTGGGGCTGTTCATCACGCATGAGATAGTGAAGCAGCACTGCGGCACGATCGATGTGGACAGCAGGCCGGAGAGCGGAACGACGTTTATCATAAAACTCCCGATGAAAGGAGACGGTGATGGAGAACAAGTCAAGACTGCTGATTGTTGACGACGAGAAGATAGCCATAAAGAACCTCGAGCATGTGCTGAAGAAGGAGGGCTACGAGATAAAGACGACATCGAACGGTCAGAACGCCCTCAAGCTGCTCGGCAGGCACGACTTCGACGTCGTCCTGACCGACCTGAAGATGGACAAGGTCGACGGCATGCAGATACTCAAGCGGTGCAAGGAGGCCGACCCAGACATGGAGGTTATAATGATCACGGGCTACGCCACTGTAGAGACCGCAATCGAGGCGATGAAGCACGGTGCCTACCACTATATCGCAAAGCCCTTCAAGCTCGACGAGGTCAGGAAGGTCGTCAGGGAGGCCTCCGAGAAGGTGAGGCTCAAGAAGGAGAACAGGAGGCTCAAGGAGAGCCTCGATAACATAACGGACCGCGTCAGGATAATCACCCAGGACCCGCAGATGCTCAGGGTACTCGACACGGCCAAGGATGTCGCACCCACCGACTGCAACATCCTCATAACCGGCGAGAGCGGCACCGGCAAGGAACTCGTGGCGCGCTACGTCCACTTCTTCAGCAAGAGGTCCGAAGGGCCGTTCATCGCCGTAAACTGCGGTGCCTTCTCCGAGGACCTGCTCGCCAACGAGCTCTTCGGTCACGAGAAGGGTGCCTTCACGGGTGCCACATTCCTCAAGAAGGGCCTCATCGAGGTGGCCGACGGCGGCACCCTCTTCCTCGACGAGATCACCGAGATGAGTCCGTCCATGCAGGTCAAGCTCCTCAGGGTGGTGCAGGAGAGGGAGTTCCAGCGCGTGGGCGGCACCGAGCCGGTAAGGGTGGATGTCAGGTTCATCGCAGCCACGAACAGGAACATACACGAGGTCATAGAAAGCGGCGAGTTCAGGCAGGACCTCTACTACCGCCTCAACGTCGTCACCCTCCACCTGCCGCCCCTGTCGGAGAGGAAGGGGGATATCCCCCTCCTGTGCTATCACTTCCTCAAGAAGTACTCCTCGATCATGGGAAAGGACGTGTCCGAAATCTCCGAGGATATGCTCGGCGTGCTCAGCAGCTACAACTTCCCGGGCAACGTGAGGGAACTCGAAAACATAATCGAACGGGGGGTCGCGCTCTCCAAAGGCCCTACCCTCGAGACCGTTCACCTGCCGGATGACCTCAGGGAGTTGAGCATCCGCACCTTCAGGAAGATCGGTGGAAAGGTCCCCTCGCTCGAGGACCAGGAGAAGGCATACATCCAGTGGGTCCTGAAGGAGGTCGGGGGGAACAAGTCGAAGGCGGCCCAGATTCTCGGCATAGACAGGGTCTCCCTATGGAGAAAGATCAAGCGGTACGACATGGAGAAATGACGTGTTGCAATAAGCAACGA
>DRKX01000139.1 GCA_011051565.1 Nitrospirota bacterium
AGCATGAAAGGCCTCTGAGGCATTATGAGCCTCAGGTATGCCGCAAGTCTACTCTCCCTGTCGAACACGCCGAAGGAGACCGCGTACTCGTCGTAGTCGTCGGTCTCAAGAAGGTCTTCCCTGCCGGGAACCCACTTCAACTCCCGGCAGAATATCCTGTGTCTCAGGTGATAGGCCTGAACCCTTTCATCCTCGCACCCCAAGCTCTTGACGGTAAATCCACCCTCATGGATCGATACAAAAGAGTCAACGGAAGTGCCGGCTTCCTTCCAGTTGTTACTTTTGCTTGGTGGTACGATTTCCCCGCCCCCTCATATCTATTGAGCACCATAACGGGGTGAAAAGTCACCTGTTCTTTGGTACAGGTGGCTTTTCGGCTCAGGAACCCTGACTTGGCGGAGTGAGTCGGGGAGGGTTGTTTCGGGGAGTGCGGCCTGCCGGAATCGGGTCACGGACTAAGGTTGTGCAGGAGGTTGTGCGGGACCTACTGTGCGGCTGCGTGACGACCTGAAGGAACCGTCTGCGTGTTATGCGTGCGGGTTTGGCGGGGTGGACGGGACTCGAACCCGCGACCTCCGGCGTGACAGGCCGGCGTTCTAACCGACTGAACTACCACCCCTGAAGCTTGTGGCGGCCCCGGCATTTCCGGATACTGCACCGAAAGCGCCTCTCAGGGTTGTTTATTGTATACGTTATGGAGAAACGAAGTCAAGGTGAGCGGGTGCCGGGCACCCCGCCTCGCCTGTATCAATAAGGGATGAAAGATGATATAATTGCTCTATGGGAACCTTTGCGTTCATGCCGCTGGGCGTTGTTCTGGGTCTTCTCTACCACGAGCATCTCTGGCGGCAGGCGGTCAGGGCCGGCAGGGGCGAGGCCGGTTCGGTCTTCTACACCTTCTGGACGAGGTATCTTATGCTTGCCGCGGTCTTGTTACTTGCAGCGAAGGCCGGAGGGGGCAGCCTCTACTTTCTGCTTCCGGGCGTTCTGATGGGCAGGCCCTTCTACCTGCTACTGTTCGGGAGGACGAGACTCTGCCCGGATCGGGAAGGGGAACCGTGAGATGAAGTTCGGGATATACTCCGAGGTCGTCTTCAGGGTCGGACCTGTGGAGGTCACGGAGGTCGTGGTTACCACCTGGTTCGTGATGCTGGCGCTTGCAGTGTCCGGCCTTCTCCTGGCGAGGGGGCTGAGCGTGTGGGAGCCGGGACGCAGGCAGATTGTAATCGAGGGCGTTTACCAGGCGATCGCCGGTACCATCAGGGGGGTGCTGCAGAGGGACCCCGGGGAGTTCGTCCCGCTCGTTGGTGGCATGTGGATATTCATCGCATCGTTGAACCTCGTGGGCCTGATACCCGGCCTTCACAATCCCACAAGGGACCTCTCGACCGCCTCGTCCCTCGCATTCGTCTCCTTCATGTCGGTCCACTACTATGGAATAAAGCACCGGGGACTGAGGGCCCATCTGCGCCGTTATGCAGAACCGGTCCTGATACTGCTGCCCTTCAATGTCTTCGGCGAGGTATCGAGGTCGCTCGCCATGGCAGTGCGGCTGTTCGGCAACATGTTGAGTTGGGAGATGATAGTCGCAATACTCCTGCTCCTCGTCGGTTTCGTCGTACCCGTCCCCCTGATACTGCTCAGCATAGTAGGCGACGTCATACAGGCATACCTGTTCGGCGCCCTGACACTTGTATTCATCGCCGGAAGTATAAAGGCCACGGAAATTTAAGACATCAGGAGGTGTCGATATGGACGCAGTCAGCATAGTCGTTGCGGTTTCGATCCTGACGGCCGGCATAACCATTGCCATCGGCGGCTACGGCCCGTCAAGGGGGGAGGGCGAGGCCCTGACCAAGGCGATCGAGGCCATAGCAAGACAGCCCGAGGCCGCCAACCAGATCATCAGGACCCTCTTCGTGGGAATGGCCATGGTGGAGTCCGTCGCCATTTATTCGCTGGTGATCTCACTCATCCTACTGTTTGCCAACCCGCTGATATCCCTGGTCATGAAATAGCGCATGTTCAACTTCTGGACCTTCATATTCGAGGTAGTCAATTTCGCTGTCGTGGTCTACATCCTCTACAGGGTCCTCTTCAGGCCCGTGGGGGATATTCTGCGGCAGCGGGAGGCCGAGATAAGAACGGCAAGGGACGAGATCGAGAGGACGGCGAGCGAGGCGGCCCGCCTTAAGGAGCAGTATGAGAAGGGTCTCGAAGAGCTCGACAGGGTGAAGTCGAGGTATATCGAGGACGCAAGGGTCGAGGCTCTCAAGGAGAGGGAGCGGATAATGAGAGAGGCGATGGAGGAGATCGATACCGAGAGGAAGAAGACCGTCAGGTTCATTCGGCAGGAGAAGCTGAGGGCCCTCGACGAGATAAGGGAGCGCGTAGTATCTGTTGCTGTCGAGATGGCCGGGAGGCTGCTGTCGGATGTTTCTGACGACCTCCTGCAGGACGGGCTGCTCAAGAGGGTGATCGAGAGGATAGAGCAACTCTCCGGAGAAGAACTCGGGCGGCTCTCCGAGGCGGTTGCGAACGGCTCTTGCACCGTAGAGGTATACTCAGCCGCCCGGCTGAGCAGTGAGCAGGCCGAGGCGCTGAGGTCGGTGCTCCAGAGGATGCTGCGCTGCAGCATCGATCTGGCCGAGCGCGTGGATACCTCCCTGATTGCAGGGGTAAGGCTCAAGATCAATGGTCACGTTCTCGACGGCACGCTGAGGGGAAACCTCGATGCAGTAGCCGAGAATCTCAAGGAAGAAGGGGGCGCCTCCTGAAGGACTGCCATGGATGAGACACTGAACGTCACAGGGCTGCTCGAGGCGATAGGTGAGAGGGTGCGCAGTGTGAGGTTCGATGTGCGCGTTGCTCAGGAGGGCGTGGTCGTCGATGTCGGCGACGGAGTCGCAAGGGTCGAGGGGCTGCCGGACGCCGGATACTACGAACTTCTCGATTTCGAGGGAGGCGTGCAGGGAATAGTATTCGGGATGGACAGGAGATTCATCGACGTCGTCATACTCGGAGACTGCTCCCTCGTGAAGGCCGGCGGCAAGGTGGGCCTCACCGGCAGGGTGGCGTCACTGCCGGTGGGAGAGGGGCTCTTAGGACGAGTGATAGACCCCCTCGGCACCCCGCTCGATGATCTCGGGGATATAGAGGAGCGCCTGCATTACCCGGTAGAGAGAGAGGCCCTCTCCATCATAGAGAGGGATTTCGTCAGGGAGCCGCTCTATACCGGCATAAAGATGATAGACTCCATGCTCCCGATCGGACGGGGTCAGAGGGAGCTCATCATCGGTGACAGCGGTACGGGCAAGACCTCCATTGCACTCGATGCCATCGTCAATCAGAAGGGCGGCGACGTCGTGTGCGTCTATGTTGCCATAGGCCAGAAGAAGGCGCAGATAGCGAGGGTCATCGAAGACCTCCAGAGGCACGGTGCGCTCGACTTCACCGCAGTGGTCGCTGCTGATGCCGATGCATCCCCGGCGATGAAGTTCCTCGCCCCTTACTCGGGATGCGCTGTGGCCGAGTTCTTCATGGACAGCGGCACGGACACGCTCGTCGTCTACGACGACCTGACAAAGCATGCCAACGCCTACAGGGGGCTCTCTCTCCTGCTCAGGAGGACGCCGGGAAGGGAGGCGTTTCCCGGCGATGTCTTCTATATCCACTCGCGGCTCCTCGAGAGGGCCGCAAGGAGGCACGACTCCATCGGCGGCGGCTCCATCACCGCACTGCCGATAGTGGAGGCCTATGCAGGCAGGATATCGGGCTACATCTCCACGAACCTGATCTCCATAACCGACGGACAGATTGTCCTGGACCGCGGGCTTTTCAACAGGGGCATACTGCCCCCCATCGACATAAGGCGCTCTGTGTCGCGTATCGGCGGCAAGACACAGGTGCCCGCCATGCGGAAGGTGGCCGAGAAGCTGAAGCTCGACTATGCCCAGTTCCTCGAGGTCGAGATTTTCACCCGCTTCGGCGCGAGAGTCGAAGAGAGGACAGCCGCACTGATAAGGCGGGGCCAGAGGTTGAGGGAGGTCCTGAAGCAGCCGAGATACTCCCCACTGAGCCTCTTCGATCAGGTCATGACCTTCTTCATACTGAACGAGGGGTATCTCGATTCGGTCGACGTGGAAAAGGTTCACGGCCTTGTCACCGAGATACTCAAGGAGGTCGACAGGGAAGGGGGGAGTGTGATCGAGGAGATTCGGTCGTCGGGTGACCTGACAGAGTCGCACCAGGCCGCATTGCGTTCACTGGTTGGGAAGGCCATGGAGAGGGTTCACTGACCATGGCCGTTTCACTCGAGCTCGAACGCAAGATCGAGAACCTGAAGACGGTCCACGAGATCGTCAACTCGATGAAGGCGCTCGCAACCCTAACGGTCAGGAAGGTCGAGGGGCTCCTGCCGACGATCAGGATGTACAACGACCATGTCCATCAGTCGATGGGGGAGATACTGTCTCGCTTTCCGTATCTCGCCGAGGCCCCGGCTCCAGCCGGTGGGAGGACCACATATGTGGTCTTCACCTCCGAACAGGGCCTCTGCGGGACATTCAACGAGCGGCTGCTCGACTACTGCCGGGGACTCGAAGACGCAGCCGAGGCCCTCTTCATAATCTCCGGAAAGAAGGGGTATGACGAGGCCCTTGCCAGGGGGCTTCCCGTGCTCAAGGCGCTTAAGGGTCCGGTCAGTGCCGACGGTATAGAGATCGAGGTGATCAACCTTACCGTCGAGTTGTATGAGCTCTACCGGAGTGGGGCTTTCGACCGTCTCTCCGTGATCTTTGCTTTCCACAGGAGGCTCGGCGAATACAGGATAATCTCCTCCAGGGTGCTGCCGCCGGACCTCGGCAAGTTCAGCAGGAGAAAGGCCCTTCTCAGAGAGCCCCTCATGTACATGAGGCCGGAGACGGTGCTCGAGAGGCTCGTGGAGGAACACCTCCTGATATCGCTCTACAGGGCCTATGCAGAAAGCCTTGCAAGTGAGAACTCGAGCAGGTTGAGAAGCATGGACTCGGCCGTTCTGAACATTGAGAGGAAGATGGAGGAACTCACGACCCTGTACAACTACGTCAGGCAGGAGGAGGTCACGGCAGAGGTCATAGAGATAATCAGCGGATACGAGTCCCTGAGGGAGGGTGAGTGAGCATGACTGCCGCGTCAGGCAGCCCTCCTCATGCGCTTCATTATGGAGTAGACGAAGATGTAGGAGACGGCGCCGGCGATCAGGCCGAAGCACATGGTGCCCACGAAGAACGGAAGTATCAGCTCCTTCAGTATACTGAAAATGTTGACGATCGTTATCTCCTTGAAGTTGGTCTGGGAGAGCGTGCTTTCGTGTCCCGTCATCTTTATGCCTATCCAGGTGGCGAAGCTGTAGATGGGGATTATGGTCCAGGGGTTCGTGATAAAGGCGCCTGCGAGAGTCACCAGTTTGTTCAGCCTGAATATGGAGGCGAAGCCTATGGCCATCAGGGTATGGAGCCCGAGAAAGGGTGAGATGCCGATGAAGACCCCCATGGCGAAAGCGAGGGCGATCTTCCTCGGTGTCTCCTTCACGCTGAATATTATCCTCAACCTGTCACTTATGGACAAAGTGCTGGTATCCTTCCGGTCTTATTTCTTCTTCGTAACCGTCGCTTCTGACGATACGTAGTCCAGCCTCCGTCGTCTCACCGATCTCGGCGAACATGGGGAGCATCTCGGTCGATGTGAAGAGCTGCCGATAGTCCTCTCCACCCGACGTCATGAACCCGTAAGGGGAGACGCCGAGGAAGGCGGAGACCTCCTCGAGTTCCCTGGTCAGAGGGATTCTCTCTTCATAGAGCCGCACACCCACCGAGCTCTCCCGGCACAGCCTCGTGAGGTCGAGAAACAGGCCGTCGCTTACGTCGATCATGGCGGTTATATGCTCTGAATACTCGGACAGATCGCATGCCTCGGGCAGGAGGAGGCGCCTGAGGAGCGGCTCGACACTGCCCCAGCCGGGAGAGACCCGCAGTTCTTCTCCCTTCTCCAGGCTCACGGAACGGCCGAGTCTCCTGAGGAACTCGAGTCCGCACGATGCCTCGCCCACAGGCCCTGAGAGGTAGACCCGCTCGCCTGCAGAGGCTCCGCTCCTCCTGATGATCTTACCGCCGGCCACGCCGGCGACCGCGAGCGACACCGTGAGGGCGCCCGTGCTGCCGGTGACGTCACCTCCCACCAGTTCCAGTCCGTATCTCGTCAGACCGTCGGAGACGCCGTCGAGGAAGTCTTCGAAGAAGGCCTCCTCGGTCTCGGGTGGGAGCGTCAAGCAGAGCAGCGACCATTTCGGCCTTCCTCCCATGGCGAAGATATCGCTCACGTTTGAAGAGACGAGCTTGTAACCGACCTGGTACGGTGTGAAAAGGACGGGATCGAAGTGTACGCCCTCGGTCATGACGTCGGTGCTCAGAAGCAGTGTGTGGCCGTCGATGTCGAGGGCTGCAGCGTCATCGCCTATGCCGACTATAACGTCCCCGGAGGCTGGGGGGAACCGCTTCCTCAGCCTTTCCAGTACATTGAGTTCGCCGGCGTCTCCAAGTTTCATCTCTTCTTTTCAGCCGTTCATGTCGTTCAAGGCGGAAGCGCCGCTATTTCTTGCTCTTCTTTGCAGAGGCGGCCTTGGGCTTTCCGGTCGAGGCCGTCTTCCCCTTCTTTATTGCAGGGACCTTGGTCTTTGCGGCGGCGACGGCCTTGGTTTTCCTCTTGGCCGCGGGGGCCTTCTTCGGCAACAGGGCGACCTTCAGCACGTCGTCCACCTTGTCGACGAAGATGAACTCAACGTTCTTCTTTACGTACTTCGGGATGTCCTCGAGGTCTTTCTCGTTCCTCCGCGGTATGATCACCCTCGGTATGCCCATCCTCTTGGCTGCAAGTATCTTCTCCTTGAGTCCGCCGATCGGGAGCACCCTTCCCCTGAGGGTCACCTCTCCGGTCATGGCGATCTTCTTGTCGACGGGCCGTCCGGTGAAGGCCGAGGCAATGGCCACAGCCATGGTTATGCCTGCCGAGGGGCCGTCCTTCGGGATGGCACCTGCGGGTACATGGATGTGTATGTCGGTCTTGGAGAAGAGGTCCTCCTTTATGCCGAGCATCTTGGCCCGCGACCTTATGTAACTGAGGGCCGCATGGGCTGACTCCTTCATCACGTCGCCGAGCTGGCCCGTCAGGGTGAGTTGTCCCCTGCCCTTCATGATCGTCGCCTCGACATAGATGATGTCACCTCCGGATTCCGTCCAGGCAAGGCCGGTCGCAACTCCCGTCTCGTCCTTCTCCATCTCCTCCTCAGGAAGGTACTTCGGTGCCCCGAGGTACTTGTGCAGGTTCCTTGCGGTAACCACGAACCTCTTCTTCTTGCCTTCGGCGATCTGCTTGGCCACCTTCCTGCAGAGGTTCGCGATCTCCCGCTCGAGGTTTCTCACCCCTGCCTCACGCGTGTACTGCGAGATCAGCATCCTGAGGCCGGAGTCGGTCACGCTCAGTATCCTGTCGGTTATGCCGTGCTCCTCGAGCTGCTTCGGAAGGAGGTAGTTGCGTGCTATGCCGAGCTTCTCCTCTTCGGTATACCCGCTGAGGTATATGATCTCCATCCTGTCCCTGAGAGGGCCTGGGATGGTGTCTACCATGTTGCCCGTGGTTATGAACATCACGTTCGAGAGATCGAAGGGGACGCCGAGGTAGTGGTCCACGAAGGCGTTGTTCTGTTCGGGGTCGAGTACTTCGAGCAGCGCCGAGGAGGGGTCTCCGCGGAAGTCCATCCCTATCTTATCTATCTCGTCGAGCATGAAGACGGGATTGTTCGTGCCCGCCTGCTTTATGCCCTGGATTATCCGTCCAGGGAGCGCACCGACGTAGGTGCGCCTGTGCCCCCTGATCTCGGCCTCGTCCCGCACGCCCCCGAGGGACATCCTCACGAATTCCCTGCCGAGGCTCCTCGCTATGGAACGGCCGAGAGATGTCTTCCCGACACCGGGAGGGCCTATGAAGCAGAGGATGGGGCCCTTCATCTTCGCCTTAAGTTTTCTGACGCTCAGATACTCCAGTATGCGCTCCTTCACCTTCTCAAGGTCGTAGTGGTCCTCGTCGAGGATCTTCTTCGCAGCCTTGATGTTCAGGACGTCCTTCGTCGACCTGCTCCATGGTATCTCGACGAGCCAGTCGAGGTACGTCCTCACTGTGGCGGCCTCAGCGCTGTCCGGATGCATCTTCTCGAGGCGCTTGAGCTGTTTTTCAGCCTCCTTGAGCACCTTTTCCGGCATGTTGGCTTCAGCGATCTTCTTCCTGAACTCGTTTATCTCTTCGGCACGCTCGTCGATTTCACCGAGTTCCCGCTGGATCGCCTTCAGCTGTTCCCTGAGAAAGTACTCCCGCTGGGTCTTGTCGATCTCGCCGCGGGCCTCGGTCTGTATCTTCTGCTGCACGAGCAGGAGTTCTATCTCCCTGCCGAGTATCTCGCTCACCCGCTTGAGCCTCTGTACAGGATCCGATATCTCGAGTATCTCCTGTGCCTGGTCCGTCTTCAGCCCGAGGTTCGAGGCCACGAGATCGGCGAGCCTTCCCGGGTCGTCGAGATTCTCTATCACGACCATGATGTCCGGCAGGATGGTCTTGCCGAGGGAGACGGACTTGTCGAGTTGCTCCTTGACGGTCCTCATCAGGGCCTCGATCTCGATGGTCATCTCAGCGGGCTTCGTATCCTCGATCTTCTGTATCGAGGCCTCCAGGTAGCCGTCCTTCACGTCTATGTCGAGGACACGGGCCTTCGAGAGACCCTGGACGAGTATCTTCACCCTCCCGTCGGGGAGCTTGAGCATCCTCATGATGAGTCCGACGGTGCCCGCCTTGTACAGGTCTTCGGGTTCCGGGTTCTCGACACTGAGGTCCTTCTGCGTCAGCAGCAGCACCATCCTGTTCGTGTTGAGGGAGTGGTCAATGGACTTGATGGACATCTCCCTGCCGACGAAAAGGGGAATGATCATGTAAGGAAAGACCACGATGTCCCTCACGGGCAGCACGGGCAGGGTATCCGGTATCTCTATGTCTTTTTCGTCTTTTATCGGTTCTACCATCGTTACTCCTTTTCAATCTTTATTTTATAGACCCTGTCTTTAGGTTTTGGCAGGGTCACCTTCAGAACCCCCCCGCTGTACGTGGCCCTGCCGTCGGACGGGTCGACCGGGACCGGGATGGGGAGTATCCTCCTGAAGCTGTCGAACTCCCTCTCCATGCAGATGTATATCCCGCTCCGTTCATTTACCGGTTCCCTCTTCAGTCCCTCAATTATAAACAAATTGCGGTAGACCTTTACAAGCACGTCGTTTACATCCACCCCGGGCAGATCGATCATGAATACGATCTCGTCCCTCCCCTCGTAGATGTCAACAGGCGGATAATCCCTCCGCGGTCCGGCTTTCAGGCAGAAGATCTCTTCAAAGAGATATTCCATGGATATCTAATTCTGTCTCTGTGTTTCCTCTTTCTTTATCGCCTCTGCAACCTCGATGATGTAGTCCCTGAACTTGTCCGCGACGTTGGAACTCTTCAGTGCGAGGTCGACGGTGGCCTTGAGGAATCCGAACTTGTCTCCGGCATCGTACCGCTTGCCCCTGAAGACGTACCCGTAGATGGACCTCTTCTTCAGGAGGGCCTTAAGTGCGTCGGTGAGCTGGTATTCTCCCCCCCGGCCGGGTTCCATGTTTTCGAGAATCTTGAAGATGTCGGGCGTGAGGATATACCTGCCGATTATGGCCAGGTTGCTCGGCGCCTCTTCAGGCTGGGGCTTCTCGACGAAGTCGGTTATCCTGTACGTGTCTTCGCCCTCGGCGATGCCTTCGATGACGCCGTACCTGAATATCTCATCCCTCGGCACTTCCTCGAGTGCAACGACCGGGCAGTCGAGCTCTTCATAGAGGCTTATCATCTTCTTGAGCAGAGACTCCTCGGGGTCTATGACGTCGTCGCTCAGCAGCACGGCGACCGGTTCGTTCTTCACGAAGGGCTTGGCGCGTAGTATGGCGTGTCCGAGGCCGAGGGGCCTGCCCTGGCGTATGTATGCGAAGTCGAGATGGCTCAGCCTGTTTATCATCTCGAGCAGTTTGTCCTTGCCCTTCTGCTTGAGGTCTTCCTCGAGTTCATAGACGATGTCGAAGTGGTCTTCGATGCTCCTCTTGTGCCTGCCTGTGACGATCACGAACTCGTTTATGCCGCAGGCCTCCGCCTCTTCAACGGCGTACTGGATCATCGGCTTGTCCACGATCGGGAGCATTTCCTTGGGGGATGCCTTGGTGGCCGGTAAAAACCTCGTTCCAAGTCCTGCTGCCGGTAGTAATGCCTTTGTGACTGAACTCATGTTTCCTCCGTTGTTTTCTGGTAGTTTCTCAGACCCTTAGAGTGTTATGTCAAAGACACGGGATGAAATAAGCTTGGTTCCCGTCATCAGGGGCAGCCAGTTGATAGGCAGCCGACTCACAGACCGCGCTTCCCAGTACGTCGCCCTCTGCAACGTTCGGAGAGGATCAATCCATATTATTATAGCAAAACGCGGACATTACTATCCATGAGGCCTCCTTCGCCTGAGGGGTCGCGTCTCGGTACATTCAAGTCCTGTACGCGGCGTTGATCCTCACGTATTCCTCGGTCAGGTCGCAAGTGTACACGCGCTCCGTGCCGGGGCCGAGATTCAGGTCTATGTCTATCACGACCTCAGCGCCGGATTTCATGGATTCCGCGGCCTCGGCGTCTCTTCCGGTCGCCAGGCCGTTGCCGACGAGCTTTATGCCGTTGACCGATATGTCGGTCCTCTCTTCGCTGACGGATGCGCCGGAGTAGCCGAGGGCAGCCATGATCCTGCCCCAGTTGGCGTCCCTTCCGTAGACTGCTGTCTTCACCAGGGGCGACCTCGCGACAGAGAAGGCCGC
>DRKX01000140.1 GCA_011051565.1 Nitrospirota bacterium
GAGAACCTCCTTGAGGAGATGGGAGAAGATATTGGAGACGATAACGCTTGAGAGATACATAAACAGGCTCGACGGCCTCGACCCGATGAGGGTATACGGCAGGGTGGTCGAGATAACCGGCGTCATACTGAAGGCCACGGGCATGAAGGCGAGTATCGGCGAGGCATGCAGGGTCTACTCCGACGATGGCGCGGAAATCGATGCAGAGGTGGTGGGCTTCAAGGACGACAAGGCGCTGCTCATGGCCGTCGGTGACATCCAGGGGGTGAAGTCGGGCAGCAGGGTCCTGCCCGTGGGCAGGAGGCTCTCGGTGAATGTATCGCCCGGGCTCGTCGGGAGGGTCATAGACGCACTCGGCAACCCAATAGACGGCAAAGGCAGGATAGAGGGCCGTCCGTACCCGCTCTTCGGAGAACAGATGAACCCGCTCGAGAGGCAGCGCATATCAGAGCCGATAGACCTCGGCATAAGGGCGATAAACGGGCTGCTCACGTGCGGAAAGGGCCAGAGGGTCGGGATCATGGCCGGCACCGGAGTGGGAAAGAGCGTGCTGCTCGGCATGATAGCGAGGTATACGGAGGCCCCGGTCAATGTGATAGGCCTTATCGGTGAAAGGAGCCGGGAGGTGAGGGAATTCATCGAGAGAGACCTCGGCGAGGACGGCCTCAGGAAGTCGGTAGTCGTTGTATGCACCGCCCAGGAACCTCCCCTGGCAAAGGTGAGGGCCGCGTTCACCACCACCGCCGTTGCAGAGTACTTCAGGGACGAGGGGATGGATGTGCTGCTGATGATGGACTCCCTCACGAGGGTCTCCATGGCGCAGAGGGAGGTGGGGCTCGCCATCGGCGAACCACCCACCACCAAGGGCTATACCCCGTCGGTCTTCACACTGATGCCGAGACTGCTCGAAAGGGCGGGCACTTCTTCAGACAAGGGCAGCATAACCGGGCTCTACACCGTGCTCGTCGAAGGCGACGACCTCACCGACCCGGTGGCAGACGCCGCGATGTCGGTCCTCGACGGGCATATAGTCCTGTCGAGGGACCTCGCCATGGAGGGCATATATCCTGCGATAGACGTGCTCAGGAGCGTCAGCAGGGTGATGCTCGACATTGTCGACGAAAGGCACAGGAAACTGGCAATGATGTTCATAGAAAACCTCTCCACCTACAAGAAGTACGAAGACCTCATAAGCATAGGGGCCTACAAGGAGGGGACGAACCCGAAGGTCGACAGGGCGATCAAGATGATCGAGAGGCTGCGCAGCTACCTGAAACAGGGCATACACGACAGGCGGGACATGGGTGACAGCCTCCAGGGGCTCTACATGCTGTTCGAGACGGAGGAGTCATGAGATCGGATTCACTGAACAACCTGCTGAAGCTGAGGCAGTGGCGGAAGGAAGAGATCGAGACGGAGATCAGCCGGCTCCAGTGCGCCATAGACGACGAGGAGAGGCGCCTTAAAACCATGGAGAGTGAACTCACGAGCAGCTTCGATGCCTTCAGGAACCGGCAGGCGGAGGAAACCCTCGACCCCTGTGCACTGAAGACCTTCCACGCGTACTTCTCGAGCATGAACACAAAGCTGGAGCAGCAGAAGAAGGCGGTTCTCCGGAAGATCGCCGAGCTCGAGGAGACGAAGAGGCTGCTGATCGACGCCTACAAGGAGAAGATGCTCGTCGAGAACCTGAAGGGTAGGCTCTGCCTGCGCGAGACAAGGGAGAACAACCGAAGGGAACAGAAAGAGCTCGACTTCATATTCACTACGAGGCTGAAGAGATGATGATGAAGAAGCTCGTAATGTCGCTGATCATAATCGCTGCCCTCCTTGCAGCGCCCTCCCCCGTATTCCCGCAGGAAGACATGCTCCAGTATCTCCAGAGCAAGGGAGCCGAACTCGACAAGAAGGAACAGGAGCTGAACAGGAGGGAACAGGAGCTCCGCGAACTCGAAAAAGACATAACAGCGAGGATCAGGGAGTACGAGTCGGTCCTCGACAGGATCGAGAAGATACTCGCAAAGATAGACAGGGACAGGGCGGAGAAGGTCCAGCACGTGGTCGATACATACGAGAAGATGCCGCCCGAAGAGGCGGCCGTGAGGATCGAGAGGCTCGACCAGAGGACGGCGGTGAGGGTCCTCGCGTTCATGAAACCGAGGAAGGCTGCAAGGATACTCTCAATGATGGAGCCGCGGAAGGCGGCGAGGATGACCGAGAAGATCACCGAGATACCCGGACTCGACAAGCTGATCGCCAAGATGAAGAAGAAGCGATAGATGCATGAGAGAAAAAAATTCCCCGCCCGGGGAAATTTCTTCTCATCACGCATACACCGCTCGCCGAAAATCCACGGTCTTTCTTGAAGCCAAGTCTACGCCACCCCTGGCACGCCGATTGCAGCTAACAAGAAACGATGCTGCTGCCATCCATAGACATAGGCACCGCGATTCCCGGAGGCGTGAGACCCAAGCCCCTCACAGCAGAGGGTGCGGCTGAGACTGCATCAGCGGTCTTCTCAGCATTGATCCCCCTCGCCGCTCAGAATGCCTCAGGCAGTGCAGGTGGGGGAGCACCGGCAACTGATCCGGCATCCGTTCCAATCGTCGGTGCACCGGCAACCGATGGAAAGGCACAGCCACTCCTCGTTGCCGGCCCGGCCGACTCAGGCGGCGAGACAGGCGGAGTCGTCGGCTCCGACATCATGGTGGGTGCTGAAAAAATCCCGAGAGGCACGCTGCTCGGCTCCGGTGCCGAGGCACACGCGGCATCGGCGGGCAACCAGAAGAACCAGAAGATCGAGGGACTCGCCGAGGCGTCGGGTCTCGGGGAAGGCCCCCGGGCGTCCGGCATCCTCGGAGCTGATACTCCGGCCAGCGGGAAGACAGCCGGCACAGGCAGTGTCACGTCCGATAAGGCGGCACCAGGTGAGGCCGTCACCCCCGGCGGCAAGGATGTCTCGACAGAGGGCACCGGCACAGCGCCCAACCCGCTCGCAGAGGGGAGCGAGGGTGCCGAAGACTCCGCCGGATCAGCAGAGACCGGGAAACCCCGCGGCAGAGACGAGGCGGCCCGCAGGACGGAGGCTCAGCAAGGCAACGACGCCGGCTTCTCCGCCAAAGAGGCGGACATACCAGAGCCGGACCGCGCCCAGGCGGGCCGCGGCACGAACACACACAAGACCGAAGACAAGGGGTTTACCGAGAGGCTGACCGGAACGACCGCGGCACATGCCGACAGACCGGCCCCTGCACAACACAACAAGGCCTCGTCCATCGAACTCACCGTGGAACCCGAGGGCATGGGCAAGATCGACATAGAGGTATCCGTCCGCAACGGCGAGGTGAGGGCGGAGATCGGAATAGAGAGGTTCAGGAGCCTTGTGGACATACAGAGCAACATGCCCCAGCTCCTCGACAGCCTTTCAAAGGCCGGCTTGACACCCGGGGGATTCTCGCTCTTTCTCAAAAACAGGGAAGGCAGGACATGGATGAGGTCGCAGTACGGCCGGAGGGAGACCGAAGGCATAGAGACGTCTGAGAGTGTTCAGATACAAAAACACGGCAGGGCCGGGCTCTACACGGTGAGCATCCGCGTATAGGACCGGCAGAAGGAGGCAAGACATGAACTCATTGACGGGAACGGTCGGAAAAGATGACTTCCTGAGGCTGTTCACCGCTCAGCTGAGGTACCAGAACCCGCTGAACCCGATGGACGGCACGGAGTTCACGGCACAACTGGCGCAGTTCAGCTCTCTCGAGCAGCTGGTGAACATGGGAAACACCCTCGACAGCATACTCTCCTACCAGGACTCCCTGAACAACGCCTTTGCCACGAACCTCATGGGCAAGATGATAAAGGCCGAGGGTGACCGCGTGCACCTGAAGGACTCTGCAGAGGTCTTCTATCAGGTCCCTGAGGACGTGGCGGAGCTGACCCTGAACGTATACGGCCCGGCCGGAGACGTGGTCAAGACCGTGGAGTTCGGCAGGCAGCCGGCCGGCACCGGCAGGTACGACTGGGACGGGACGGACGGAGACGGAGAGGTCCTGCCGGAGGGATTCTACACCGTGAGGTTCTTTGCCATGGACGACAACGGCGACCCTGTAGACGTCTCCACTGAGACGCTATCGAGGGTCACCGGCATAAGTTTCGAGGACGGCGTCACATACCTCGAGCTCGACAGCGGTACGAGGGTTTCCCTCGGTGAGATAAGAGAGATCTGGGAAGGAGGTGTATAGAGATGTTAACGGCACTGTTTTCGGCAATAAGCGGACTTAACGCAAACGGCACTTCTCTCTCCGTCATAGGTGACAACGTGGCCAACATGAACACCGTGGGCTTCAAGGCGAGCAGGGTGGCCTTCGGCGACGTCCTGAGCCAGACCATAACCGGGACGTCGGGAAACTCACAGATCGGGCGAGGTGTCCTCGTAAGCGACATCTCTCCACTCTTCACGCAGGGCTCGTTCGAGACCACGGCAAGCGCCCTCGACATGGCGATCGACGGCGACGGGTTCTTCATCGTGAGGGAGAACAACTCTAACTTCTACACAAGGGCCGGGCAGTTCACCCTGGACAAGGACGGCTACCTCGTGACCCCTGACAACCTGAGGGTACAGGGATACCTGTACGACGCAGGAGGAAACGCCACGGGTGTGGTGGGTGACATATCGGTTGCATCACTCAACAGCGCTCCACAGGCGACCGCCAACGCCGCACTCTCGGTGAACCTCGATTCACGCGACGCAGTGAGCGGCCCCTTCGACATCACGGATCCGTCTGGCACGTCCAACTTCTCGACCTCGCTGACGATCTATGACAGCCTCGGCAACGACCACCTCCTGACCACGTACTTCACAAAGACCGGGGCAGGCACCTGGGAGGCGAATGTCGTCACAGTGACAGACCCGACCACGGATCCCCCGACCTATTCCATAATCGCGACACAGACACTCCAGTTCGACGACAACGGGAGCCTCATCGCCCCAGACCCGCCTGAGTTCACGGCCACCTTCGACTTCTCGCCATGGGGCGCAGGCGCTGCACAGAGCGTGAGGTTCAACATAGCAGACATGACCCAGTACGGCGCTGACTCGGCCACCGTCTTCCTGACACAGGACGGCTTCACTGCAGGGTCGCTGAAAACGCTCAGCGTATCTGAGGACGGCACCATCACCGGTATATTCACGAACGGCCAGACAAAGCCGGTGGCCCGGCTCGCACTCGCAAAGTTCTCAGCCCCCTCGGAACTGACCAAGATAGGCAGGAACCTCTATGCCGAATCCTTCTCGTCGGGCCAGCCGATAATAGGTGAGCCAGGCACGGCAGGTATAGGTAGGGTCCTCAGCGCCTCGCTCGAACTCAGCAACGTCGACCTTGCAGCAGAGTTCATAAAGATGATCGCCGCCCAGAGGGGTTTCCAGGCGAACTCGAGGATAATAACCACGACCGACGACCTGCTCCAGGAGGTCGTGAACCTGAAGAGGTAGCCTAAAGGCGGCCGGCGGCTGGTGTTGCGCACGCAACACCCGTCGCCTACAGCCCGCCGGCTGCCTGAGCAATCCTCTCCCTCCACCGCCTCGCCTTCTGCATTATCTCGTCTTCGTCCACCGCGCTGAACCTGTAGCCCTCCATGAGGAGCCTGCCGTTGACCATCACGCTCTCCACGTCAGAGGACTTGGCCGAGTATACGATCAGCGAGTAGATGTTGTAGACAGGTACGAGGTGTGGCTTGTCGATGTCGAGCACCACGATGTCGGCAAGCTTCCCCTTCTCGATGCTACCGAGGCTGTCTCCGAGGCCGAGGGCCTCTGCACCCCTGCGGGTGGCCATCAAGAGCGCGGTCCGGGCCGAGAGGGCGGTGGGATCGCCGGAGACGGCCTTGTGCAGCTTGGCGGCCGTGGACATCTCGCTCATGACGTCGAGGTCGTTGTTGCTTGCGGCACCGTCGGTACCGAAGACGACCCTCACCCCTGCATCGAGCATCTTCACGACCGGAGCTATCCCGGAGGCGAGCTTGAGATTGCTCTCGAGGCAGTGCGAAACACTCACCCCACGCTCGGCGAGCATCTCGATCTCGCGCTCGGTGGGCCATACACAGTGGGCGGCTATCATGCGGGAGTTGAGCAGCCCGTGCGAGTCGAGATGCTCGATCGGGGTCTTGCCGTAGAGCCTGTTCACCTCTTCGACCTCCCAGCGGGTCTCGCAGAGGTGCGTGTGCACCGGTATGTCGTAGCGCTCACCCATCATGAGCGCCCGCCTGTATGTCTCGGGACTGCAGGTATAGGGGGCATGGGGCGCAATCGAGGGTGTTATGAGGTCGTCTCCGGCCCACTTGTCTATGAAATCCTCGGCCCTCGAAAAGTACTCAGAGACGTCCCCTACCGAGGCGGTCGGGAAGTCGAGTATTCCGGCGCCGAGCACGGCCCTCATGCCGAGCCTCTTTATCCCCTCGGTGGAGGCGTCCTCGAAGAAGTACATGTCATTGTAGAGCGTCACACCGGCCTTGAGCATCTCGAGGCAGGCCAGCTCGGTCGCCTCCCTGACGAAGTCGGGGCTCAGCCACCTCGCCTCAGCAGGCCATATGTTTTCCTCGAGCCAGACCTTCAGCGGAAGGTCATCGGCCATTCCCCTGAAGTAGACCATGGCGGCATGGGTGTGGGTATTGACGAGACCGGGCATCACCACCCTCCTGCCGCCGCCCACGACCTTGCCGGGCAGATACCTGTCCTCCATCTCACGTGCCGGCCCGACGTCGACGATTCGTCCATCCCTCACAGCCACTGCGGCATCGATCAGCGGCTCCGCGGTCTCCGTCATGGTCAGAACATAGTCGCCCTTTATAATGAAGTCGACCGCTTCTCTGTGCATGCCTCGGCCCTGCCGTGATACTCCTGGATGGAGAGTATGCTCAGCCGTCTCTCCTTGAGTCCCTCGAGAGCCCTCGCCACAGCCCTGGCTCCCGAGATGGTCGTGGTATATGGGACCTTGTACTCGAGTGCGCTCTGTCTTATGTAGAAGGAATCCTTCCTGGCCGCTGCACTCTCGATCGTATTAATGATGAAACTTATCTCCTTGTTCTTGATGAGGTCGACGATATTCGGCCTCCCCTCTTTCAGCTTGTTTACGGTATCAACGTCGAGACCGTGACTCCTCAGGAAGGAGGCGGTCCCTCTGGTGGTCACTATCTTGAGGCCATGCTCAGTGAATTTCATGGCGATGTCGAGGACCTCGGGCTTGTCTTCGTCCCTCACGCTTATGAAGACCTTGCCCTCAAGCGGTATACGGTTGTTGGCCGACGCCTCGGCCTTTGCATAGGCAAGGCCGAAGTCCCTGTCAATGCCCA